>NZ_JBSOPZ010000095.1:0-510 GCF_053763515.1 Streptomyces mabaensis | reverse complement strand
CGCCTGCTGGTAGAGGCGTCCGGCGCGGTAGGAGGAGCGGACGAGGGGGCCGGACATCACGCCGGAGTAGCCGATCTCCTCGGCCTCCTCCTTCAGTTCGACGAACTCGGCCGGCTTGACCCAGCGCTCGACGGGGTGGTGGCGCGGTGAGGGGCGCAGGTACTGGGTGATGGTGATCAGTTCGCAGCCGGCGTCGTGCAGGTCCTGGAGGGCCTGGCTGATCTCCTCGCGTTCCTCGCCCATGCCGAGGATGAGGTTGGACTTGGTGACCAGGCCGGCCTCGCGGGCCCGGGTGATGACCTCCAGCGAGCGCTCGTAGCGGAAGCCGGGGCGGATGCGCTTGAAGATCCGGGGCACCGTCTCGACGTTGTGGGCGAGGACCTCGGGGCGGGCGGAGAAGACCTCGGCGAGCTGCTCGGGCACCGCGTTGAAGTCGGGGATGAGCAGTTCGACCTTGGTGCGGCCGTCGGCGCGCTGCGCGGTCATGGTGTGGATCTGGCGCACGGTCTC
>NZ_JBSOPZ010000094.1:0-522 GCF_053763515.1 Streptomyces mabaensis | reverse complement strand
CCCGGAAGCTAAGCCTTTCAGCGCCGATGGTACTGCAGGGGGGACCCTGTGGGAGAGTAGGACGCCGCCGAACAATCTTTCAAGGACCCTTGGTCCCAGCGTTCATGCTGGGACCAAGGGTCCTTTTGTTTTATGCCGAAGCGCGTCGGATCGCCGACTGCGCGAGAATGACTGCGGTACCCCGAAGACAGGAGTCACACCCATGTCCACGAACTCTCCCGACGATCGTCCCGAGCGCGAGCCGCGCTCGCGGGACGGCGGCGACAGGGGCGGCTTCCGCGGGGGTCGTGACGACCGGTCCGGCGGGCCGCGCCGTGACAGCAATGATCGTGGTGGTTTCCGGCGCGACGAGCGTGCGCCGCGTCGTGGCGACGACCGCGGTGGATCTCGCGGGCCGCGCGACGACGGGGGCGGCCGGCCGGCCGGCGGCTTCCCTCGTGATGACCGGGCTCCGCGTCGTGAGGATGACCGTGGTGGGTATCGCGGGCCGCGTCGCGATGACGAGCGGGGCGGGTTCCGCCG
>NZ_JBSOPZ010000093.1:0-526 GCF_053763515.1 Streptomyces mabaensis | reverse complement strand
TCGACGTCGCCACCGCCGAAGACGGCGCCGGCTGGCTCGCCTTCCTGCGCTCGCTCATCGCCCGCGGGCTGTCCGGCGTCCAGCTCGTCATCTCCCACGCCCACGCCGGCCTCGTCGACGCGATCGGAGCGGTCCTGCCCGGAGCATCGTGGCAGCGTTGCCGCACCCACTACGCCCGCAACCTGCTCAGCCAGGCCCCAAAGTCGGCTCAGCCCTGGGTGGCCACCTTGCTGCGGACCGTCTTCGAACAGCCCGACAGCAACGCCGTCCAGGCCCAGATGCGGCACGTCCTCGATGCCCTGGACGCCAAGTTCCCCAAGGCGGCTGAGCACCTTGATGCCGCCCAGCACGATCTCCTGGCGTTCACCGCGTTCCCGCGTGAGATCTGGCGGCAGATCTGGTCCAACAACCCGCAAGAACGCCTCAACAAGGAGATCCGGCGCCGCACCGACGTGGTCGGCATCTTCCCCGACCGCACCGCCGTGATCCGCCTGGTCGGCGCGGTCCTCGCCGAGCAGAACGACGA
>NZ_JBSOPZ010000092.1:0-623 GCF_053763515.1 Streptomyces mabaensis | reverse complement strand
CAGTCGTGACTGCGTGCCTTTTGAAGAATGAGCCTGCGAGTTTGCGGTGTGTTGCGAGGTTAACCCGTGTGGGGAAGCCGTAGCGAAAGCGAGTCCGAATAGGGCGGTTTAGTAGCGCGCTCAAGACCCGAAGCGGAGTGATCTAGCCATGGGCAGGTTGAAGCGGAGGTAAGACTTCGTGGAGGACCGAACCCACCAGGGTTGAAAACCTGGGGGATGACCTGTGGTTAGGGGTGAAAGGCCAATCAAACTCCGTGATAGCTGGTTCTCCCCGAAATGCATTTAGGTGCAGCGTCGTGTGTTTCTTGCCGGAGGTAGAGCACTGGATAGGCGATGGGCCCTACCGGGTTACTGACCTTAGCCAAACTCCGAATGCCGGTAAGTGAGAGCGCGGCAGTGAGACTGTGGGGGATAAGCTCCATGGTCGAGAGGGAAACAGCCCAGAGCATCGACTAAGGCCCCTAAGCGTACGCTAAGTGGGAAAGGATGTGGAGTCGCAGAGACAACCAGGAGGTTGGCTTAGAAGCAGCCACCCTTGAAAGAGTGCGTAATAGCTCACTGGTCAAGTGATTCCGCGCCGACAATGTAGCGGGGCTCAAGCGTACCGCCGAAGTCGTGTCATT
>NZ_JBSOPZ010000091.1:0-652 GCF_053763515.1 Streptomyces mabaensis | reverse complement strand
ATCAGCGCGTTCACGCCGTTGCGTGTGGACATGCTGGACTTCCTCGTCCGGGAGTACATTCCTGGCAGGGCCCCGGACATCGCGGGCCGGGAGGCCCTGCTTGATTTCGCCGCGGCCCAGGTGGAGGCTGATCCCGGTGCCCAGCTCACGAAGGCGCTGGAGGCGCTGCTCACCGGGAGGCCGCTCGGGCTCGCTCTCAAGCAGTGGGGGAAGGGGCCTGATGGGTGGGTCCGGCGTGTGCTGTCGCTGCCGGCCACCGTGCCGCTCACCCGGCATGAAGTAGCGTCCGCCCTGTGGGCCACGGCCCGTTCCGTCCAGGTCGTCCGTGAGAAGAATCCTGTGGAGCGGGAGGCGATGGGCCGCAGGGTCCTCCATCTGCAGGCCACTGAGACGTGGACACACTGGCAACAGAACCAGGGGTCGCGGGAGGAAGAGCTGTGGGCGGTGGTGGCCAGGGCGGTCGTGGCGGGTGTGGACGTCTCCGACACGGACCAGCTGGCCGCGTATCACCTGAAGGAGAGTGGTGTTTTCGGTCCGGCGGCTCTGCTCGAGCCGCCGGAGGGCTTCCAGGGGGTCAGCCCGTCCGGGACCGTGGTACCGGCCGGGGGCAACTCGGACAGTGTGCAGCGGATGGAGGACGGGCCTGACGGGC
>NZ_JBSOPZ010000090.1:0-690 GCF_053763515.1 Streptomyces mabaensis | reverse complement strand
GGGGTGATGGGTGGCTGGTCGTTGCTTGAGAACTGCACAGTGGACGCGAGCATCTGTGGCCAAGTTTTTAAGGGCGCACGGTGGATGCCTTGGCACCAGGAACCGATGAAGGACGTGGGAGGCCGCGATAGGCCCCGGGGAGCTGTCAACCGAGCTTTGATCCGGGGGTGTCCGAATGGGGAAACCCGGCAGTCGTCATGGGCTGTCACCCGCTGCTGAACACATAGGCAGTGTGGAGGGAACGAGGGGAAGTGAAACATCTCAGTACCCTCAGGAAGAGAAAACAACCGTGATTCCGGGAGTAGTGGCGAGCGAAACCGGATGAGGCCAAACCGTATGCGTGTGAGACCCGGCAGGGGTTGCGCATGCGGGGTTGTGGGAGTTCTCTTGACCGGTCTGCCGGCCGGTCGACGAGTCAGAAACCGTATGGATAGGCGAAGGACATGCGAAAGGTCCGGCGTAGAGGGTAAGACCCCCGTAGCTGAAATCTATGCGGCTCGTTTGAGAACCACCCAAGTAGCACGGGGCCCGAGAAATCCCGTGTGAATCTGGCGGGACCACCCGCTAAGCCTAAATATTCCCTGGTGACCGATAGCGGATAGTACCGTGAGGGAATGGTGAAAAGTACCGCGGGAGCGGAGTGAAATAGTACCTGAAACCGTGTGCCTACAAGCCGTGGGAGCGTCGCTG
>NZ_JBSOPZ010000089.1:0-876 GCF_053763515.1 Streptomyces mabaensis | reverse complement strand
GTGTCCCTTCAAGGCATCAAGAACTGGGGACGTTCATCCGTACGCGGGTGGGGACGTTCACGTGTACGCCGACACACACCCTCGTCGTGGGCCATTCGCTCCCCGACAGCCGGCGGTGGGACGAAACGCCGGTCCAGCCACTCCTGCGGCTTTCCCCCCGCCTCACCGTAGGACTTCTCCCGCAGCCTGCGATCCAGGATCGGCTTCACGCCGAACAGTTCGGCCACCTCATCTGCCGTCCGCAGGGTGCGCTGGAGATCCGAGGAGAACAGCTCCACCTCGGCGCCGTCCGGGATCTGGGTCCGCAGCGCCTGGGCGATGGAGACCGCCGCACGGACCCCAGCGGGCGTCAGCTGCGAGTCATGCCATCCGCCGACGACTCCCTCGACGTGGTGTGTCGCCTCGGGATGGGTGACGACGTAAAGAGTCCGCATGAGTGCGTGCCTTCCCGTAGGTAGCGTCCTGCCTGATTGCAGGCCGCAACTGTGGAAGCGACAGTTCAGAACCATCAAGCGGGTTCTTCGGCCCGGGCCCGCGTGCTCGCGAGGCGGTAGGAGTCGGTGCCGGTCTCGATGGTGGTGCCGTTGAAGGTGAGGCGGTGGGCGGCCGCCTGAACTTCGGCCGGATCCTCGGTGAGCCGGGCCAGGTCCGGCTTCGGGCGCAGCATCGCGATCACGGTCTCGTTGACGGCCATGGGGTGGGAGGCCCCGCAGCCCGATCGCCCACGAAACAGCGTCCGGAACAACATCAACTACGCTCTCACCAGCCGCATTACCCGTGTCCAGGATTCGGGGTCAAGGCCCAAGGCCGGGTAGTTAACGCATTCGTGCTGGTGGCAAGGGGTTGTCCTGGCTTGTGCGGTAGGTGGCGGGTCCG
>NZ_JBSOPZ010000088.1:0-1073 GCF_053763515.1 Streptomyces mabaensis | reverse complement strand
CTAGGTGTTCTGTCCTGGGAGGTTGTGGACGGGTGAGCCAGGTCTCGGCTGAGGGATCTTGAACAGGTGAGGGCCTTCCGGGTTCGGTGTGGATTGCGACGTCTACACCGAGCGAAAGGCCCTCGTGCCCCACCGTAATGCACCCCTGACCGAGACCGGCCGGCTGCGTCTGGCCCGCTGCGTCGTGGAGGACGGCTGGACCCTGCGCCAGGCGGCCGAACGCTTCCAGGTCTCGCCGACCACAGCCCAGCGATGGGCCAACCGCTACCGGGCCCTCGGCGAGGCCGGGATGACCGACCACTCCTCCCGGCCGCACCACAGCCCCAGGCGGACCCCGACCCGCACCGAACGCCGGATCATCAAGGTCCGCCTCCTGCGCCGGTGGGGCCCGGCCCGCATCGCGCACCTGCTGGGCCTGGTCCCCTCGACCGTGCACCGGGTGCTGACCCGCTACCGCCTGGCCCGGCTCACACACCTGGACCGGGCAACCGGCCGGGTCATACGCCGCTACGAACGCGACAAGCCGGGCGAGCTGGTGCACGTGGACATCAAGAAGCTCGGCAACATCCCCGACGGCGGCGGCCACAAGACCCTGGGCCGCCAGGCCGGCCGCAAGACCCGCTCAGGCGCCGGCTACAGCTACATCCACACCGCCGTCGACGACCACTCCCGCCTCGCCTACAGCGAGATCCACGCCGACGAACGCAAGGAGACCGCGACCGCCTTCTGGACCCGCGCCCAGGCGTACTTCACCTCGTGCGGGATCACCGTCGAACGGGTCCTGACCGACAACGGCGCCTGCTACAAGTCCCACACCTGGCGCGACACCCTCGCAGCGGCCGGGATCGCACACAAACGCACCCGGCCCTACCGGCCACAGACCAACGGCAAGGTCGAACGCCTCAACCGCACCCTGCTCGACGAATGGGCCTACGCCCGCCCCTACCAGAGCGAGCAGGAACGACGCGACGCGTTCCCCGGCTGGCTGCACACCTACAATCACCACCGCGGACACACCGCGCTCGCAGGCAAACCACCCGCCAGCCGCGTCCCCAACCTCACAGGGCAATACA
>NZ_JBSOPZ010000087.1:0-1085 GCF_053763515.1 Streptomyces mabaensis | reverse complement strand
GGTGTGGGTGTGGGTGTGGAAGGTTTCGGCCAGGTCGAAGAACAGGTCGAATTTGGCTGCCGGTTCGCCGGTGGGCAGGGGTTCGGTGTCGATGCCGGGCAGGTCGAGTACGGCCTGGACGTTGTTCTGCAGCGCGAGCATGACCTGGAAGAGCGGGTGGCGGGTCATCGAGCGGGCCGGTGCGAGGTCCTCGACCAGCCGCTCGAACGGCAGGTCCTGGTGGGCGAACGCGGCCAGGTTTTTTTCTTGGGCCTGCTCCAGTAGGCGGGTGAACGTGGGGTCACCGGACAGGTCGGTGCGTATCACCAGGGTGTTGACGAAGAAGCCGACCAGGTTGTCCATCGCCTCGTCGGTGCGTCCGGCGACCGGGGTACCGAGCGGAATGTCACTGCCCGCGCCGAGCCGGGACAGCAGCACCGCCAGCGCCGCCTGGAGCACCATGAACACGGTCACGCCTTCAGCGCGGGCCAGCTCGGCCACCCGGGCATGCACCTCGCCCGGCACCCGGATCTCCACCCGGCCACCACGGTGCGAAGCCACCGACGGCCGCGGCCGGTCGAAGGGCAGCGTGAGTTCCTGGGGCAGCTCGGCCAGTGCCTCGCGCCAATAACCCAGCTGCTCGTTCAGCAGACTCTCCCGGCCGGTCTCCTCACCCAGCAGCTCGCGCTGCCACAACGTGTAGTCGGCGTACTGCACCGCCAACGGCTCCCACCCGGGTGCCCGCCCGGTGGTTCGGGCCGCGTACGCGGCCGACACATCCCGCGCCAACGGCCCCATCGACCATCCGTCACCGGCAATGTGATGCACCACCATCACCAGCACATGCTTGTCAGGACCGGTCTCGAACAGCCAGGCCCGCAGCGGGATCTCAGTGGCGAGATCGAAGCGGTGAGCCGCGACCTCGTTGATCGCGGACGCAAGGTCGGCAACCTGCTCGACCACCGGCAGATCAAAAGAGGCCTTCTCGGGCGGGAGTATGTGCTGATACGGCTGCCCGTCCACAGTGGCGAACACCGTACGCAGCACCTCGTGCCTGCCCACCAGATCACCCAAGGCATACGTCAGCGCGTCGACATCCAGCGCCC
>NZ_JBSOPZ010000086.1:0-1186 GCF_053763515.1 Streptomyces mabaensis | reverse complement strand
CAATGCCGTTGCTTGAGAGGTGCAAGTAGTTCCTCTCCCGGGCACGGTGACTGCCGGGGTGCTGGTTCGTTGACCGGACATGCATCCATGGATCGGGTTATCCGATGAGGTCCGGCTCGGGTTGCTCACCGAGTGGATCGTTCCTGAGCTGGTGGACGAGGTGCTGGCCGCGTGTGGTCGGCGGGATGCCAAGCCCCGTCCCCTGTCGAGCCGGTTCATGGTCTACTTCGTGCTGGCTCTGGCGCTGTTCCAGCAGGACTCCTACGACGATGTCGCGGAGAACGTTGTCGGGGCCCTGGGCGAGATGGACCAGTCGGTCCCGAACAAATCGTCGTTCACCAGGGCCCGGCAGCAGCTTGGGGCCGCGCCGTTGGAAGGAGTGTTCCGCCGTGTGGCGGGGGCGATCGCTCCGTCGACACTCGAGGCGGCGTTCTGGCGCGGGATGAGAGTCGCCGCGGTCGATGGGTTCTTGCTGGACGTGCCGGAGAACGATACGACACGTGCCGCTTTTGGCGGGCAGGTGGACAGTGCCGGCCGGCCCATCGGGTTCCCGCAGGCCAGAGTGGTGACGCTGACCGAGACTGGCACGCACGCGACGATCGACGCGCGGATAGGCAGCTTCAGGAGTGGTGGTGGCGAGCCCGCGCTGGCGACAGAGATGGCCGGCAGTGCCGTCGGCATGCTGGTGATCATGGACCGGGCCTTCCCCGGTGTCGCACTGTGGAAGGCCTACACGCAGGCCGGAGCACACCTGCTGATCAGAGCCCGCACCTTCGTCGCCGCGAAGCCCATGGAGGTCCTGCCTGACGGGACCTATCTGACCCGGATGAATCTCGCCGGGCAGCGGCGCTCCCATCCGGGCGGGGTGACAGTGAGGGTGATCGACTATCAGGTCGACGGCGGCGAGACAATCCGGCTGCTGACCGACCTGCTCGATCCCGGGGCCTGGCCCGCCGAGGAGTTGGCAGCCCTGTATCACGAGCGCTGGGAGGTCGAATCCGCTTACCGGCAGCTGAAGACCTTTCAGCGGGGAAAGGCCGAGGTGCTGCGGTCGGTGTCGCCGGAACTGGTGCGGCAGGAGATCTGGGCCCACCTGACCCTCCATCACTGCCTGAACCGGATCATCATGCGGCTGGCCGACGGCGAGGGTCTGGACCCCGACCGGATCTCGTTCGTCAAGGTCCTC
>NZ_JBSOPZ010000085.1:0-1223 GCF_053763515.1 Streptomyces mabaensis | reverse complement strand
CAGGGTGTTGACACCCCAGTCGAAGCCGAGCGCCACCCGGTGCCCGCTCGCCCTGGTGGGCGGGGCGGGCCGCGAGTGCGGCAGGTCCATCGCGATCCGGCCCGCCCGGGTGGGGCGCAGGGTGGGGGTGTGCAGCACCGCGTCTGTTCGGACGGTGCCCGGCAGCCGGATGTCGATCACGTGCCAGGCCCAGTCCCGCCCCGAGGTCGGGGCCGCGCACAGCGGGAGCCTGACCCGCAAGCTGGCCCAGGTCTCATCCACCCGTTCCAAGGTGACCTGTTGGCGGTCCATCGCCGCCAGCAGCACCAGCGCCGCGACCTGGGGCGGGTCCTCCAGTTCGCACAACCCGGCGGGCAACTGGCCGTGCCCGGCCACATACGCGCGCACCTGGCGGGTGCGGTTGCGGATTTCCGCACCACTCACCCCGGACGGCAGGACGGCCCGCAACGCCTGCCACTCTGCCTCGGTGCGCCGACGGGGATCCTCCGGCCAGGTGGCCAGGATCGCCGCCACCAGAGTGCGCCGGTGCACAGCCAGCCGCAGGGTGCGGGCCGCGTACTCCTCGGCACCACGGTGCACCCGGTCCGACACATACACCCCCGCCGGAGCGGCAGCCTCGGCCCAGTCCAGGCGGCGCATCGCCATCCACCCCTTGGACGGCAGTACTTCGCCCCGCCCATCGAGACCGGCGGCCAGCACGTCCAGCGAGGCCTCGTCCCACCGGGCGGCCAACAGCCGCCCGGTCAGAATGCGGCTCAACTCGGCGAGAAAACTCACCCGTTTATACAGCAGGGCTTGGCCGACGCGCTCGCCACTGCCCTCGACCTCGCCGCGGAAGCCGGTACACGTCGCCGTCGCCATCAACCTAGCCACACCCACCGCCCACAACTCCGACTTCGGGGGCAGGGCGGCGTCCAGGAGCAGGGCTTTGCATCTTCCCGGCGGCTTCGGCCAGCAGACGGCGGCGTGCCTCACGCGAGCGCATCCCGTACATCCGCCCCGCGAAGGTCGCCACCAGGGACATGAAGTCGTCCAGCAGCTCCTCCATCCCCCCGGCGGTGCCCTTGGCATGCAGTACCTCGACCGTGACCTGGTGATGTTCCAGTACGTGAATCAGCCAGCCGGTGCCGAACCGGGCAAGCCGGCCTGCGTGGGTGACCCGCACATGCGTGAACTCGCCCGCCGCTGCCCGCTTCAGCAGCCGGTCAAGCCCGGGCCGCGAC
>NZ_JBSOPZ010000084.1:0-1321 GCF_053763515.1 Streptomyces mabaensis | reverse complement strand
GAAGCTCCTATGGATGGTCAAGGGGTCTGTGGGAGGGGTTTGGGGGTGGTGTGCCGGTGGGTGAGGTGTTTGTAGACCTCGCGGGCGATGAAGCGTTTGAGGCAGCGCAGGATGTCTTTCTTGGACATGCCTTCGGTGGTGCGGCGGGCGACGTAGTCGCGGGTGCGCTGGTCGTACTTCATGCGGGTCAGGGCGATCATGTGGAGGGCGTGGTTGGCTGCTCGGTCGCCGCCGCGGTTGAGGCGGTGCCGGTCGGTGCGGCCTGAGCTGGCGGGGATCGGGGCTGCCGCGCAAAGGTGTGCGAATGACGCCTCGGAGGCGAGCCGTTCAGGGTTGTCGCCCGCGGTGACCAGGAGCTGGGCTGCGGTCTCGGTGCCGATGCCGGGCAGGGCGACCAGCTCGGGGGCAGCCGCGGCGACCAGTGGTTTCAGCTCGTTGTCGGCGTCGGTGATCTCGTCGGTCAGGTGCTGGTAGCGGCGGGCCAGGCGGCGCAGGGCTGTCCGGACCGCGCAGGCCGGGTGGTGGATGTCTGTGCCGGGCCGGGACCGGGAGAGCACGTTGATCAGGTCAGTGGTGGACAGCCCGCGCAGGCGTTCGCGGACCTCGCCGGGAGCGGTGACGATCAGGTTCCGGATCTGGTTGATGGTCTGAGTGCGGGACTTCACCGCTGAGCGGCGGACCACGCGCAGGGCGCGGATGGCCTCCACGATCCCGTCCCGGGTCTTGGGGGTTCCGGTGGCGCGGCCGGAGAGGACGGCGGTGGCAGCGGCGAACGCATCGAGGGGGTCCGACTTTCCGTTCGCCCGCCTCGCCCTGCGGTCAGGCCGGTCCACCTCGACCACAGTGAACTGGTGGTCCCGCAGGAAGCGGGCGAGTTCGGATCCGTAGGCTCCGGTGCCCTCGATGCCGACCGCGAGTACCTCGCCGTGTGAGCGCATCCATGCGAGCAGGCGCCGGTAGCCGCCGGGTGTGGTGGGAAACGATGCGGTGGCCAGGTGCCGGCCGATCGAGTCGATCACGGCGGCCTGATGGAAATCAGTGTGGGTGTCCACGCCGCCGACTACCGATATCGGGTCTGTCATGCTGGTCAGTGCTGCCTTCCGTGTGACGCGTGAGGACAGTGCACGCGCGCCGGTCGGAAAGCCGGACAAGACAGTGATGGGACCTTTGGCCGGGCTCCTATGAGGTCACTGGCCTTCCGACCGGCGACGCGCATGACGGCACCGCCCAGGCGGCCGACGATTCTGTCCAAAGACAACCAGAGCGTCAGTCAAGGGTCGGGTCAGACCTCCCAAGCGATGCCACCCCATCCTCACTGTCA
>NZ_JBSOPZ010000082.1:0-1792 GCF_053763515.1 Streptomyces mabaensis | reverse complement strand
GCCCAAGGCCGGGTAGTTAACGCATTCGTGCTGGTGGCAAGGGGTTGTCCTGGCTTGTGCGGTAGGTGGCGGGTCCGGCTTTGTGGATGAGGCCCAGGCGGGCCCATCGATCGAGTTGTCGGCGCATGGTTCCGAGGGTGACGTCGCCGAGGTGGCGGGCGAGGTCGCGCGGGTGCCAGTGGCGGTCGGGTTCCGTGTCGAGGAGGTCCAGGACGCGCTGCTGGCGGCGGTTGTCGAGCGGGGTGTGGCGGTCGTCGTGTGAGACGGCGGGCAGGTCAGGCTCGGGTTCGAGGATGGTGATGGCCAGGCCGGTGACGGTGCGGCTGGTGTCCGGGCGGCCGTCTTGTTGGCGGTCGTGGTAGCGGGAGATCGGTGACTTGACCTTGCGGGTGCTGACGCGGGGCCGCCTGGGTGGGAGGAGCTGGGCCAGGATCCGCCGGCCGATGACGCCGGTCGTGCCGTGTCCGGTGATGCCTGTGGCCTGGACGACCAGGTCCCGGGCGGTGTGCAGGGCGGTGGTGAAGCCGCAGCGGTCTGGGTCAGTGCCGGGCCGGGACTCGGCGGCCTCCACCATGACCGTCCGCAGGGACTGGTAGAGCGTGAGCATGGCCCACATCTCCTGCTCGACGCCGACGGGGTCGCCGGAGCGGAGCACGCGGCCCTGCCAGAGGGTGTGCCGCAGCGCGAAATATGCGGACTCGTGCTCCCACCGCTGGTGGTAGAGGGCGACCAGGGCTCCGGCGGGGTAGCGGCGCGCGTCGGTCAAGGTGGTGGCGAGGCGGTAGGAGCCGGTGAACGAGGTGCCGTCCTTGCAGGTCACGGTGATGGTCGCTTCGACGACGCGGACCGGGACGGTACCGAGGACGGACAGGTAGGAGCCGTCCGCGAGGCGGGCCAGGACCGGGGTGCGGCGGTTGGCGCGGAGCCGGCCCAGGAACTGGGCGCCGGTGCCGGCCACGGCGGCCAGGAAGGCGTTGGCGTCGAACCCCTTGTCCCATAAGGCCAGCATGTCGGGGCGCAGGTGGTGCAGCAGCCGGCGGGCGTAGTCGGTCTCGCCGACCCTGGTGGGGCCGAACACAGCGCCGATCAGGGCCCGGGTGCCGGTCTCCACGAGGGTCATCAGCTCCACCATGGGGTAGCCGCCGCGGCTCTGCGGTCCGAACCAGTCCACATTCCTGTCGCTCTCGGGGACCTTGATGGAGCTGCAGCCGTCGAAGGAGACCGTGCGGAACGGTCCGAACCGCACGCCACGCGTCGTCGGCCGGGCCAGCGGCCCAGCCAGTACCTCGAACAGGTTCCGCATCGGCGCGGCACCGATGCGGCGACGCAGGTCACGCAGGGCCTTCGCGGTCGGCCACGCGATCTCCAGCCCTGCCCCTGTCAGCGCTGCGGTCAGCTTCTGCCACACCAGCCGGTAGCCGACCTCCGGGAACAGGCACATCGCGAGCACGAAATACACCCCGACCCGAGAGGGCAGATCCCGCAGCCGGCGTTGCACGGTCAACGTCTCTTCCAGGACGGCGTCGACGAGTTCGAAGGGCAGCACCTGGGTCAGCTCACCCAAGTGGCCAGGAGCGAACCGACCTCCGGCCACCGTGAACTGGCGGGACACGGTCGTCAGACCAGGCGGCAGGGCACAATGACGTACAGGCAACGGAGCTCCGTGGGTGGCAGAAGTCTTGGCGGACTACCTGCTCCAACGGGGGCTCCGTTGCCCACGTTCCCTTCGATGTCGCAACGCCTACCAACTCGCTTGCCACCAGCACGAATGCGTTAACTACCCGGCCTTGGG
>NZ_JBSOPZ010000081.1:0-1848 GCF_053763515.1 Streptomyces mabaensis | reverse complement strand
ACACAGTGGACGCGAGCAACTGAGGACAAGCCCTCGGCCTATTAGTACCAGTCAGCTCCACCCGTTACCGGGCTTCCACATCTGGCCTATCAACCCAGTCGTCTACTGGGAGCCTTAACCCCTCAAAGGGGGTGGGAGTCCTCATCTCGAAGCAGGCTTCCCGCTTAGATGCTTTCAGCGGTTATCCTTTCCGAACGTAGCCAACCAGCCATGCCCTTGGCAGGACAACTGGCACACCAGAGGTTCGTCCGTCCCGGTCCTCTCGTACTAGGGACAGCCCTTCTCAAGACTCCTGCGCGCGCAGCGGATAGGGACCGAACTGTCTCACGACGTTCTAAACCCAGCTCGCGTACCGCTTTAATGGGCGAACAGCCCAACCCTTGGGACCGACTCCAGCCCCAGGATGCGACGAGCCGACATCGAGGTGCCAAACCATCCCGTCGATATGGACTCTTGGGGAAGATCAGCCTGTTATCCCCGGGGTACCTTTTATCCGTTGAGCGACGGCGCTTCCACAAGCCACCGCCGGATCACTAGTCCCGACTTTCGTCCCTGCTCGACCCGTCGGTCTCACAGTCAAGCTCCCTTGTGCACTTACACTCAACACCTGATTGCCAACCAGGCTGAGGGAACCTTTGGGCGCCTCCGTTACTTTTTGGGAGGCAACCGCCCCAGTTAAACTACCCATCAGACACTGTCCCTGATCCGGATCACGGACCCAGGTTAGACATCCAGCACGACCAGAGTGGTATTTCAACGATGACTCCACAACCACTGGCGTGGCCGCTTCACAGTCTCCCACCTATCCTACACAAGCCGAACCGAACACCAATATCAAACTGTAGTAAAGGTCCCGGGGTCTTTCCGTCCTGCTGCGCGAAACGAGCATCTTTACTCGTAGTGCAATTTCACCGGGCCTATGGTTGAGACAGTCGAGAAGTCGTTACGCCATTCGTGCAGGTCGGAACTTACCCGACAAGGAATTTCGCTACCTTAGGATGGTTATAGTTACCACCGCCGTTTACTGGCGCTTAAGTTCTCAGCTTCGCCACGACGAATCGTGACTAACCGGTCCCCTTAACGTTCCAGCACCGGGCAGGCGTCAGTCCGTATACATCGCCTTACGGCTTCGCACGGACCTGTGTTTTTAGTAAACAGTCGCTTCTCGCTGGTCTCTGCGGCCACCCCCAGCTCAGACAGTAAATGTCATCACCGGTGATGGCCCCCCTTCTCCCGAAGTTACGGGGGCATTTTGCCGAGTTCCTTAACCATAGTTCACCCGAACGCCTCGGTATTCTCTACCTGACCACCTGAGTCGGTTTAGGGTACGGGCCGCCATGAAACTCGCTAGAGGCTTTTCTCGACAGCATAGGATCATCCACTTCACCACAATCGGCTCGGCATCAGGTCTCACCCTTATATGAGAGACGGATTTGCCTATCTCTCGGGCTACACCCTTACCCCGGGACAACCACCGCCCGGGCTGGACTACCTTCCTGCGTCACCCCATCGCTTACCTACTACCACCTTGGGTCAGCGGCTCCACCACTCCCCTTTGCCCGAAGGCTCCGGGGCGGCTTCACGGCCTTAGCATTAATGGGCTCAGTATTGGGCGTTTCAAAGCGGGTACCGGAATATCAACCGGTTGTCCATCGACTACGCCTGTCGGCCTCGCCTTAGGTCCCGACTTACCCTGGGCAGATCAGCTTGACCCAGGAACCCTTAGTCAATCGGCGCACACGTTTCTCACGTGTGTATCGCTACTCATGCCTGCATTCTCACTCGTGAACCGTCCACAACTCGCTTCCGCGGCTGCTTCACCCGGCACACGACGCTCCCCTACCCATC
>NZ_JBSOPZ010000080.1:0-1912 GCF_053763515.1 Streptomyces mabaensis | reverse complement strand
AAGCCCGACCGCGGATCGCCGGAGAGCTCGGCATTACGCCTCGGGAACTGGCGGGCATGCACCGCCGGTTCGAGGTGATTCCCGGTGCCCAGGCCCAGGTCGACTGGGGCGACGAGGGAAAGATCCTCGCCCATATGGGCATCACGAAGGTCTACTCCTTCCACATGGTCCTGTCGTACTCACGTGACCCGTTCTGCTGTTTCACCACCAGCCAGGACCTGCAGACGTTCTTCGACTGCCACCGCCGGGCGTTCGCGCACTTCGGAGGGGCGCCGATGACGATCGTCTACGACCGCACCAAGACCGTTGTCCGTCGCCATGTCGCCCCTGGTGAGGCGGTTCCTCTGCATCCGGAGGCGGCAGGATTCGCTGGCCATTACGACTTCGACATCGACGTGCTGGCCGCCTACCGGCCCACCGGCAAAGGCCGGGTCGAACGTCAGGTGCTGATCGTCCGCGATCACGTCCTGTCCGGCCGTGCCTTCTCCTCCATCGAGGAGATGGATGCCGCGTTCACCACGTGGGTGCCGCATCGGCGGGCTCAGATCCACAAGACGCACCGGGAGGTCATCGGCGAGCGGGCAGCTCGCGATCACGCGGCTCTGCGGCCGTTACCGCCCACCCCGTATCTGGTGGCCGAGCGGCATCTGCGGCCGGTCGGCAAGGACTGTCTGGTGGCCTTCGGCGGCAACCTCTACTCGGTGCCCGCCCGCAAGGTCCGCCCCCGCCAGCTGGTGGAGATCCGTGCCACGAAGTCACAGGTCCGGCTGCATTCGACCGTCCCCGACACCAGCGGCGAGACCCTGCTGGCCATGCACCCGCGGGCGGTCGGTCGCGGGGTCCGGGTCGTCGAGGAGAAGCACTGGGATGGCCTGCCCACCGGCAGGGGACGCCGGACGACCACCGGCGACATCCCTGACCAGCCTCACCGCGAGCGTCTGCGTGGTGAGGAATCCGGGCCGCTGGAGGCCCTGTTGAACCGGGCTGCGGCCAGCCGGATCGAGGTCGGGCGCCGACCTTTGTCGGTCTATGACGAGCTGACCGGCACCCGCCCATTCACCACCCGTTCCCAGAGCAAGGACACGTCTTGAGCGAGCTGACCGGAAACCGCATCCGCACTACGGCCGCCAAGCTCGGTCTGCCTCACCTCGCCGAAACCGTCAACGACTACACCCGACGGGCCGACGAAGCGAAGATGGGCTACCTCGACTTCCTTGACCTGGTGTTGTCCGAGGAACTCGCCGTCCGCGACGACCGTCGTTTCCGCCAGGGCCTGCGGACCTCGAGGCTGCCGCACCACAAGACGCTGGATGAGTACGACTTCTCCTTCCAGCCCGAACTCGACCCACGCAAGATCAAGGATCTCGCGACTCTGTCGTTCGTTGAGGCCAAAGCGAACGCTGCCCTGCTCGGGCCGCCCGGAGTCGGCAAGACCCACATCGCCGTCGCGCTGGCGGTCGCCGCGTGCCGGGCCGGCTACTCGATCTACTTCACCAGCCTCGACGACATGGTCCGCAATCTCAAAACCGCCGAGGCCGCAGGACGCCTGGCCCGCAAACTCGGCTCCTACTTGCGTCCGAGTGTCCTCGTAGTCGATGAAGTCGGATACCAGCCCCTCGAGCGATCCGAGGCGAACCTGGTCTTCCAAGTCATCTCCAAACGCTACGAGAAGGGTTCGATCATCCTGACCTCGAACAAGACCTTCAGCGAGTGGGGCCAGGTCTTCGGCGACGAGGTGCTGGCCACCGCGATCCTCGACCGCCTACTCCACCACTGTGAAGTCGTGCCCATCAACGGCAACAGCTACCGGCTGAAGAACCGCCTCAAGGCCATCGAGCGAGAGACCGAAGTGGCCTGACGTCTGGGGACGTTCGTCTGTACACAACTGGGGAGCTAAGGCCGTACGCCGACA
>NZ_JBSOPZ010000079.1:0-1959 GCF_053763515.1 Streptomyces mabaensis | reverse complement strand
GAATGTTGTACGTCGCCGACGGGCCCTCCAGCTCACCCAGGAACCACAACCGCTGCTGCGCGAACGACAACGGCACCGCCTTGGGCCGGGTCATCGCCATCAGTGCTGGACGTGCCGCACCCGAATCCGTCAGCCGCTGCGCGAGTCCGGCCACGGTCGGCGCCTCGAACAGCGCCCGCATCGCGACCTCCACCCCGAGATCCATCCTGATCCTGTTGGTCAGCTGCACCGCGAGCAGAGAGTGGCCGCCCAGTTCGAAGAAGTTGTCGTCCACGCCGACCGTCGGCAGGCCCAGGACCTCGGCGAACACCGAACACAGGATCTTCTCCTGCACCGTCGACGGCTCCCGCCCACTGTCGACTGCCTGGTAGTCCGGAGCGGGCAGGGCCTTGCGATCCACCTTGCCGTTGGCTGTCAGGGGCAGAGCGTCCAGGACCACCAGCGCTGACGGCACCATGTGCTCCGGCAGCGTCGCGCCGAGATGGGCGCGCAGCGCGGCACTGTCCGCCTGGGGTGTGCTGCCGCCGTTGGGGACGAGGTAGCCGACCAGACGCTTATCCCCGGGGCGGTCCTCACGCACCATCACCGCTGCCTGGGCCACCGACGGATGCGCAGTCAGCGCCGCCTCGACCTCACCCAGCTCGATACGGAAACCCCGGATCTTCACCTGGTCATCGGTCCGCCCAAGGTATTCGAGCTGACCGTCGGTGTTCCAGCGTGCGAGGTCGCCGGTGCGGTACATCCGCTCACCCGGGGAGAAGGGGTTCGCGACGAACCGCTCCGCCGTCAGGTCCGGCCGTCCGAGATAGCCGCGGGCCAGTCCCGCGCCGGCGATGTACAACTCACCCGCGACATCGACCGGAACCGGCTGCAGAGCCGCGTCCAGCACATAGACACGGGTGTTGGTAATGGGCGTGCCGATGTGCGGGGTGTTGTGTCCGTTGGCGGGCAGAGGGTTGGTGGTGGTGGCGCAGACGGTGGATTCCGTCGGTCCGTAGGCGTTGATGAGACTGCGGCCGTCGGCCCAGTGGGCAACGAGGTTCTGGCTGAGGGCTTCGCCGGCGGTGATGAGGGTCGTGATCGACGGCAGACTGTCCGGTTCCAGGAGAGCCAGCACAGCGGGGGGCAGGGTGGCGTGTGTGACCGATCGGTCCGCGACCAGGCGGACAAGCGCCCGGCCCGGCAGCATGTCGTGCGGCGCGGCCGAGACGAGGCAGGCCCCGTTGCACAAGGCCATCACCGTCTCCCAGACCGACGCGTCGAAACTCGCCGAGGCGAACTGCAGCACCCGGCTGCCTGCTGTGATCGCGAACTCCTGCGCCTGCGCAGCCGTCAGGCTCGGCAGTCCTCGGTGGGTGACGGCCACACCCTTCGGCCGACCGGTGGAGCCGGAGGTGTAGATGACATAGGCGGGGTGGGCGGGCAGCAGGGTGGTAGGGCGCTCGGTGTCGGTGGGGTCGGTGTCCTCGAAATCCTCGAGTGCCGTGATGGTCCGGGGATCGTCGACGGCCACGTAGAGCGGGTGGCTGTCGGTGAGGCGGGAAGCCAGGTCCGTGCTGGTGAGCACGAGAAGGGGCCGGGCGTCGGCGAGGACGTAGCCGATCCGCTCGGCGGGGTAGTCCGGGTCGATGGGCAGATAGGCGCCGCCTGCCTTCGTCACCGCGAGAAAGGCGACGACGAGGTCGGGAGAGCGGTGCATCATGACCGCGACCAGCGACTCGGGCCCCACTCCGCGGTCGATCAGCAGCCGCGCGAGACGGTTGGCACGCTCGTTGAGCTCCGCATAGTTCAGTTCCACGCCCTCGAACATGAGGGCGACCGCATCAGGATGCTTTGCGGCCTGGGCCTGGAACAGTTCGGGCAGGGTTGCCGCGGGTACTTTCCGGGCGGTGTCGTTCCACTCGACCAGGATCCGCTTCCGCTCGGCCGGGTCGAGTACCTCTACGATGCTGACCCGCT
>NZ_JBSOPZ010000078.1:0-3011 GCF_053763515.1 Streptomyces mabaensis | reverse complement strand
GAGAGACCGAAGTGGCCTGACGTCTGGGGACGTTCGTCTGTACACAACTGGGGAGCTAAGGCCGTACGCCGACAGTGTGGACGGTTCCGAGACCAAGGCTGCGTGGGCGAAGCGCATCTACGCGGCCACGGACGAGATCCTGCAGAACCCTTGCGAACACCAGATCATCGTGACGCACGGCGGCTCCCTGACGTTCGTCGTGGCGTCCTGGATCAAGATGCCGATCGAGTCGGCCGGCTATGCCAGCTTCCGGGCCCCCTCCGGCAGCATCACCACGCTGCGCGAAGACGACTTCTTCCACAACCGCCAAGTCGTCAGCCTCGGTGACACTCTTCATCTCGGCCCCGCCCAAGCTGGCTGACCTCAGCCTGGCCGCTTCGACCGGCCCGCCGCCCTCACGGGCGGCGGGCCGTCCCATGCAGTCGGATGCGTCGTTCGGGCTGGGGGCCGTGGGAGAAGGACCTGCTCAGCAGGCACCTCGCCGACGGCCCACCAGTACCCTCCGGCAGAACCTCGGTACCGCCGTCGAGCGCAGCGTGCGCGACGAGGTGCCTCAGAGTTCAGCGTGACGTCCGGGGAGTTGGCTTGTTCTGTGCGAGGGCCGGGGCGTGCGCCGGCGGCTGGAGCGTGGCGATGTCGGCGTGGGGCGTCTCGATTGCGCGGGATACGGTGCTCGACGGCGGCACGATGACATGTGGGTCCCTGGTGCCTGGTCTGTGGGTTGTGGCTTATGCGGGTATCGCGTGTTGCTGTCGGTAGGTGAGCGGGCTGACGCCGTAGTGGCGTTTGAAGGCGGTGCTGAAGGTGAACGGGCTGGTGTAGCCGACCTGGGCGGCCACGCGGAAGATTGGCACGTTGTCTTGTCGCAGTTGGTCGGCGGCGAGGGCCAGGCGCCAGGAGGTGAGGTAGGCCATGGGCGGTTCGCCTACTGAGGCTACGAACCTGCGGGAGAAACCGGCGCGGGACATCCCGACTTGCTGGGCCAGGGATGCGACGGTCCAGGGCTGGGCGGTCTGGTCGTGCATCAGGTCCAGCGCGGCGCCGACGATCGGGTCTGTGCCGGCGCGGAGCCATCCGGGCGGGTCAGCGGCCGGGGAGTTGGCCCAATGGCGTATCGCGGTGACCGTGAGGCCGTCCAGCAGCCGATCCAGCAGGCTGGCCTGACCGATTCCCTCGCCGTGGATCTCCTCAGCAAGGACGTCGATGAGTCCGGGGCGGTGGTCGGCGGCCCGCATCAGCAACGCCGGCGGTAGCGCTCTGAGGAGTCGGGAACCGATCTCGCTGACGCTCTGGTAGGTACCGACGAGCATGGCGTCGCGGCCCATCGCGGCGTTTCCCCAGGTGCGTACCCCGTGATGAGTGGGAAGCTCCAGGTTCGCGCCGGCCGGTGTCTCGCACCGGCCGCCGGGGTGGATTACGGCCTGCGGCGGGCGGGCCATGGCGTCGGCGAACAGGTACGGGTCGGGTCGGGCGATCAGTAGCAGGTCACCCGCGCACAGCTGCACCGGGTCGCCTGTGTCGGGTATGTAGCAGGCCGATCCGGCTGTCATCGCTACCACGGACAGTGGTGCCTCGTCCTGCACCCGCACGGCCCAGGGCGGTGTCATCGTCACCCGGAGCAGGAAGGCGCCCTGTGCGCGTGGGGCGTCCAGCAGGGCGGTCAACGGATCCATGGACCTCACGGTAGACGAATTCAGATGGATGTGCGGCTTTCAATCATGGAAGGTCTCGCCACATTCTGCTTCTCTGAACGCATGACCACTACACCGAACACAGGCGAGTTCGCAGCCTCCGTCCGCCCGGCCGCCGTATCGGGCCTGTGGAGCCTTGAGGAATCCCCGATGGAGATGTCGTCATGACCGGGCAGCAGCGCATCGGGAACGGCGTCTTGAGGACCGTGGTCCTGATCATGGCCACGATGACGACCGGACTGTTCGCGGGTGTCTTCGTGAACTGGTCGAACGCGGTCATGCCCGGTCTGAGTAACGTCGATGACCGCACCTTCGTCGCGGCCTTCCAAGCGCTCGATGCGGCGATCACCAATCCGCTGTTCCTCGGTGTGGGGCTCATGGGCTCGCTGCTGTTCACGGGGCTGTCCGTGGCTCTCCATCTCCGCGCGGGGCAGCGGCCGGTGCTGATGTGGGTCGGGGCGGCACTGGTGTGCGTCCTGGTGGTACTCACGATCACGTTCGGTGTCCATGAGCCCCTCAACGAGAGAATCCGGACGGCCGCGGAGCCCGGCAGCAACGCCGAGCTCGCGGCGGTGCGTGCCCAGCTCGATGAAACGATGTGGACGGCCTGGAACACCGTGCGGGCTGTCGCGGCAACGATCGGGTTTGGCTGCCTCACCTGGGCCCTCGTGATCCATCGCGGGCTCGGCCAGGCCGCCAGCCGACCGACAGAGCGGCCAGTGACCGGCTCGGGCGAGCCACGTTGGGACACCCGCCACCGATAAGACAGACCCTCATGTGGTGGTCGGGCGGTCACCCGCAACCGCCCCACAGTCGCTCTCGGGCCACTCCACACCCGGGATGCCACGCGCCGAAGCGGCGGATCCTACGCACGGGCGCTGCGCCGTTTCGCCGACGATCCCGCGCTCTCCGCCCGGATGGGTGCGGCCGCGGCCCGGCACGTCCAGTCCTTCGGCTGGGACACGGCCGCGGCGGCAACGGCGGACGTGTACACGGCGGCGATGCACGAGCGACATCGTCTGCGCTCGCTGCATGGTTGGCGGTGGTGCGTCGCTCGGCATCGGCGTCCCTTTCGGCCCGCAGTTTGCCGACGTCAGCACCCAGCAGGGATCGCTGCGCGGATACGCCGCCTCTGACCGAATTCCGGTCGGGCACGTCAGTCCCCCCGGCACGGACGCCGGGGGCGGGCCTTGAGGGCCTTCGGTCACGCCTCGCCGTCACCATTCGGCGACGGAGCCGTCCTGGCGGCGCCAGATCGGGTTGCGCCAGCGGTGGCCCGTTTCGGCGGCGCGTTCGACGGCCTTCTCGTCGACGTGGATG
>NZ_JBSOPZ010000077.1:0-3276 GCF_053763515.1 Streptomyces mabaensis | reverse complement strand
CGGACCCGCCACCTACCGCACAAGCCAGGACAACCCCTTGCCACCAGCACGAATGCGTTAACTACCCGGCCTTGGGCGTTGACCCCGGATCTTGGACACCGGAGAGACTTGGATCTTGATCGTCCAGGGGAACGGAGTCCCCTCTCAGACCCCGTGGCCGAATCTCACGAACCGTGGCCACTCAATGGCCAATTGGCCACGAATCTGAGACTGGCCGGTCAGGGCTCTCGGCACCATCACCCACAAGGGTGATGGTGCCACCCTCACCGGGCAAGGCCCCGTAGTGGTGGACGTCAAGCCGCTGCGCCGGGTGTCCAAGCCCGAGGTGGCCTTCACCTTCGACTGGACGCGCAGGGCGGTGGAGTCGCGCGGCTGGCAGTACGAGGTCTGTAGCGAGCCGCCACCGGCGGAGTTGGAGAACATTTTTCTGGCCGGCTATCGCCGGTCCTGGCTGTTCGGCAGCGATCTCCTGGACGGGCTTCGTGGCGCCGATCTCGATGGTGTTCTGTTGGGGCAGATCACGAGCCGGATTCCGGGATACGCCGAGCCACAAGTGCGCTCTGCTGTGCACGATTTGCTCTGGGCCCATGAGCTCCTCGTGGATCTCGATTGCCCGCTCGACCCGTCTCGGGTGTGCCGGAGGTCGGCATGAGCGGCGCTGGAGCAAGGGCTGGGGTCGGTACGCGGCTCCGCTACGACGGAGAGACTGTCGAGGCGGTGCAGATGGCTGCGACCACGGCGGGCAATGAAGTGGTCCTGAAGGACGGCCCGGGGCGGTCTGCTGCGGCTGTCGCTCGCGGAATTGCTGTTCTCCGACCGGTCCGTCGTCATCCCTGATGAACCGGGGCCGGCGGCCGACGACGACGTAGAGATCGCGTCTGTGGTGCTGGGGCAGCTGGGGGCGTCGGAGCGGTCGAAGTTCCTGGAGCGGGCCGAACACGTGCGAGAAGTCATCACAGGCTTCCGGTCGGGGAGTTCGGAGCTGGCGCGGGACGGCGAGCCCCGTCCGGAATACACCCCTCGGCAAGCGGGTCGTCAGGGCCGCAACGGCTTGGCTTTCCGCACCGTGACACCGATGGGACTCGGAACGTAGGGTCGGCTCAGGCGGCACCGTGGTCACGGTGGAGGCCGTCCACCCCAACAGGACCCGCTGTCAGCCCCAACTGGCAGAGTGCCCAGCCATGGACACCTCTGAGTTCTGGACCATCATCGAGGCCGCCCGCTCGGCCAGTGCACCAGACGGGCCTTTTGCGGAAGCCCTGGTTGATGAGCTGGCCGCCCGTACCAAGGACGACATCCTTCGCTACCAGGAATGCTTCGACGATGTGCATGACGCTGTGTACCGATGGGACATGTGGGCTGCCGCCTACCTCATCGGCGGCGGCTGCTCGGACGACAGCTTCATGGACTTCCGCGCCGGCCTGATCGCGCTGGGCCGCGACTGGTACGACAAGGCAGCGGCTCGCCCGGACACTCTTGCTGAGAACCCGGCGGTGATCGCCGCCGCGGAGGTGCACCGTGACGAGGCTCTCTTCTACGAGGAGGTCAACTACGCCGCCAGCGAGGCGTTCAAGCGCGTCACCGGCGATGAAGAGGACTTCTACGAGGCCTGGGACGCATACAGAGCCACCCGGGACAGTTCCGAACAGGGCTCCGAAGACATGGGTGAAGACTTCGACTTTGACGACCCCGATGAGATGCGAAGTCGACTTCCGCAGCTTGCCGCCCTCTACCTCCGTGACACCGAGCAGTGAGCGGTCGGATGATCGACGCTCGGACTGGGAAGGCACAATCGGCGCATGTCTGAGACCTTTGCCGACGTGGGACACGTCAACGCGCCGTCGGGTGTACTGGTGCTCGGCATGGCCGGGTGGATCGACGAGTGGCGGAAACTGGGTCAGCCCCTGTCCGAGCGCGCCAGGACGGCCGTGGCGTCGGGAGGGGCCCACTTTCGTGAGTGGTTGTGCGAGGCGGTCGCGGTTCCGGCAGCCAGCGAGCGCCCGTTGACGGTGCGGGCGAGTACCTCGCCGTCTCCGTTCGACGAGGGGCCGACGATCGCGACCCTGGAGGTCAGTCTCGGTCTTCCATGGCCTGAGACCGCGGATCGGACAGTGGCGGTCCAGCTCGGAGACCTGCCCGTTGACCGGTGCGGCATGGTCGTCGGTGACGCCGTAGGGCTGGACGCGTGGACGGGAATGGACGACGAGCCGGCCGATGGGCTGGCCGATGTCTCGTACTGGGGCCGTTACGAGGACGACGCATACGCGCAGTTCGGCGGTGAGCGGATCGCGCAGTACGGTGTCGACGGAACACACGGGTGGCTGGACCTCCCGGTGGCTGAGGCGGTCGTACGCGAGGCCGAACTCATCTCCTGGCGTGACCGCCTCCACGGCAAGGGCCTCGTGGTCTCGATCGACAAGCACACCGATTTCCATCGCTTCCGGCGGGCCGGGTGGCACCATCCGCTTCGCGTCGGCGCGATCGAGGTCGGAGGTTGCCAGGTGCTCGGCATCGATTGGGACCAAGGCGACCACTCGATCAGGCACGGCGGGGAGCGGGACGCCGGCCAGGTCTATCCGGTCACGCTCGAAGCCGACAGGGAGGGAGAGATGGTGATGCGGTGGACCATCCCGCCCTACGACTTCGACGACGAACAGGAGCGATGAGTTCAGATCTGGGGATCCGTCACCGTCGTGAGACTGAACAACTCCGACAGACGGTGAGACAGTTTTGAGACTCCAGGTCACAGCGGTGACCTGTGACACGAATCGCGAGATCCTACAGCCGGGCTGCGAGTCCTCGCAGCCCGGCCCGTTTGCGTGCCCAAGGGTCAGAGCAGGTGGTCCGCCTTGCCGGCCTTGATGTCACGGATCAGGTTCCGCAGGGCCTCGCGGCTGTCGGTGAGGTAACGGTCCTCCTCGCCGAGGATGGCGATGTAGCCGTTGCCTTCGCCATCGGTTCCCAGCCGGAAGCAGTTCGCCCCCTCGCCGCACAGAGCGTCTTCCCAGTGAATCTCCGGCATGTCCCTCTCCTAGAGTCGGCGGGCGAGGTCGCGGATGAAGTCGCGTGACCCCTCCGGCGGCAAAGCGCGGGATTCCAGCTCGTCCAGCTGGGCCCGGTACTTCGCGAGCTGTATGTCCGCGTCCACGAACTCGGGCCCATGGGTTGCGTCGAGTTCGACAGCATCGAGTTGGGGAACCTTGTCGGCGTACACGTGAACGTCCCCACCCGCGTACGGATGAACGTCCCCAGTTCTTGATGCCTTGAAGGGACACC
>NZ_JBSOPZ010000076.1:0-3425 GCF_053763515.1 Streptomyces mabaensis | reverse complement strand
GACGTGGTCGGCATCTTCCCCGACCGCACCGCCGTGATCCGCCTGGTCGGCGCGGTCCTCGCCGAGCAGAACGACGAATGGACCGAGGCCCGCCGCTACATGGGCCGCGAACTCCTCGCCAAGGCCCGACTCCACCCGATCGAGTCAGAAACCGACGAGACCGCCCTGCCTACCGAACTCACCGCCTAGCCTCAAAACGAGATCACCGAGTGGCCGTCGATACACCACTCCAGCGGACGTGACCCCGTCCGTTGGCCGGGGCGGCGGACGTCGCGTTCGACGACGCAGGGGAACCGGTCGTCACACGATGGAGCGCGCGATACGGAATCCTACGTCGTCGACTTGGAATGTCGGGTGGCTGCGGCGCCGCGCAGAGGCCCGGCAACTCCAGTGCTCATCGAACCAACCACCGCCACGGAGCACACGGTAGGTGCCGTAGACCTCGGCGTCGTAGACGTCCCAGCACCAGTCCCAGACGTTGCCGAGCATGTCGTAAAGACCCCACGGGTTGGGATGCTTGCCGCCCACGACGTGGATGCGCTCGTGCGAGTTGCCGCGGTACCAGGCGATCTCGTCGAGCGGCGCATACTGCGGCCCGGTCGTACCGGCACGGCAGGCGTGCTCCCACTCGGCTTCGGTCGGCAGCCGGTACCCGTCGGCGGATGCGTCCCACTCGATGCCTTCGCTGTCGGCGCAGAGGTGGTAGGCGGGCGTGAACCCGTCGTGCAGGGACAGTGCGTTGCAGAACCGCGCCGCGTCCCACCAGGAAACGCACTCAACGGGCAACTGGTCCCCGCGGGCGGTACTCGGCCGCTGGCCGGTGATCTGTGCATACAACGCCTGGGTGACCGGGAATGCCGCGAGTTGGTAGGGCGCAAGCTTGACCGACCAATTGCGCTGCGTCCGCCGGTCCGACAGCGTTACCTGCCCCGGTGGGATGGCGACCATCTCGTTTCCCGCGACCAAGTCCATGATCAGGAGATCCTAACGAGACGTGTCAGTTCGCCACGGCGGGGCCGGACCACATCAGCTGAACTACGAAGTCTGGTTCAAGAGCTGGGGAGAGATCCTCGACGCCGGGGAGAAGAAGCTGCGGTTCTTCCAGGAACAGCTGAACTACGAGGCGACCGACGACCGCGTCACCCAGCACTTACGCGAGAGCTACTCGCACTTCATTCCTGACGCCCTGGCACAGCCGCACGACGAAGCCGAAGAGACCGAGCCGGCGGCCACAGCGGAACAGGAATAGCGAGAAGTGAGGTGGTCCCGAGATCATGTCTCGGGACCACACACGGGTTCTGCTCAACGGCCGAACAGCAGCGGCGCTACGCCACTGCTCCCTCACACGCATTCCAAGCCCTGCTCAGCGAACGCGTCGGGCTGCTTCGGGGGTGAGTTTGCCCCGTCTGGCTCACACCCGGGCGCCGCGCTAAGCGGAGGAGGCCCCCGCTGGGGCGGCCGCCGGACGTGACACCATCGGCGGCATGGATGCGTCCCGGAACCCCGAGTATCTCCGTAAGACGGCTGAAGCCGTGGCTGAGTTCAAGGATGCGCTCGAGGCGTTCCTGTTGCTCCATGTAGAGACGACAGAAGCCCCTTTCGGCCGCGGCATCATTCCAGCCGTGACTCCCAAGGCTGACGTGTCGAAGGAGGAGCTCCGCGCGGCCAGCGACCGCGTTGCACGGGCAGCCGGCCGCGCCTCGGCCGCTCCCGGGCTGACGCAGATGTACATAGGCGTCTCCACCTTCTCGCAGCCGGTGGACCCGATCGCGGCGTGGCGGAGCATCGCCACCCCGAAGCCACTGCTTGAACCAGGGGACGTCCTGGACGCAGCCGAGCAGATCCTGGGTCGGCTGGAGGCAATGACCCTCAGAGCGGAGGCCGAGCTGCCGCCGACCACCGGCGTGGAAGCGATGCATCCGACGATCTGGGGAGCAGCCCGGAAACTCTGGCTGGACGGCCACTTCCGGCTTGCCGCGCAGACGGCTGCTGAGACCCTCACCACCCAGGTCAAGGCCCGCACGGGGCTGTCCAGCATGGACGCCACGAACGTCTACGAGAAGGTCTTCGCCGCCAGGGCGCCAGTTCTGAGGTGGCCAGGGGATGCGAACGACCGCACCGTCAGTTCGATGCAGAACGGTCTCGCCAAGTACGCACCCGGGCTCAACATGACCGTGCGCAACACGGCCACCCACGAAGCGGCCGATGAGATGACCGCGCAGCAGGCACTGGAGCGCCTGGCTGCCTTGAGCCTTTTGGCGCACTGGATAGACGAGTGCGAAGGCCCGATCCCCACGGAGGACTAGCGGCGCCACGAGCCGTATGAGAAACCGTTGCCATACCGATCATGGAGTCTGTCGATCGAACGGGAGTCTCGATCGGGTGATCGCGGGCACTGCCCGGCATGAGAGCAGGACCTGGCGGTATACGGGGAAAATCCAGGGGAGCGGACGGCCGCGCGCTGCTACGGTCGGGCGCTATGAGCTGGCTCCCCGATGACTTCGTCCATCCCGTCCTGGTACCGCTGCCGGGCAGTGGTCATCACCTGCGGCCAATCCGGGAGGCGGACACCCCGCTCGACTATCCGGCTGTGATGGGTTCGCGCGAGCGGCTGTGGACCATCTTCGGCCCAGCCTGGGGCTGGCCCGCAGCCACCATGACCTACGAGGCCGACCAGGCCGACCTGTTGCGGCACGAGAAGGAGATCGCCGCACACCAGTCTTTCAACTACGCGCTGTTCGACGCGGCGGAGACAGCTCTGCTCGGCTGCGTCTACATCGACCCACCGGAGAGGGCCGGCGCGGACGGCGAGATCTCCTGGTGGGTGGTGGACGAGCTGGTGCCGCGGTGGATCGCCGCCGACTGGCCGTTCGAGCAGCCGCGCTTCCTCGGCCGAGAGATCTCCTGGTCGGACTGGCTCGCCCTGCCGGAGCACCCCGACGCGTAAGTAGCTTCTGTCGTAATGCTCTGGGGGCTTGGTGCTCGAACGGCCGTCTCGATTGGGTGGTCGTCGGGTGCTCGGCGCATGCGAGGAGGGCCTCCTGAACAGCTCGCTGGTGTCGAATCACCGAGCATCAGGAGACCCTAGTGTCGCAGTCTTGCGTGCCGATGCCCGTGCACTCCACCGCGGGTACTCGGGAGTGTGACTGTCTGGCTCACCGGTTCGGAAACGCTGCCGACAATCGCCTGCGAGAGTGTCGGTATCCGAGCGACATGACGGACGCGGAGTGGGTGGTGGTGCGGCCGCTGCTGCCGGTGCCGGGTTGGATGCAGGGCCAGGGCGGGCAGCCGGAAGCGTACTGCCACCGGGCGATGCTGGACGCGATCGGCTATCTCGTGGACAACGGCCAATGCCGTTGCTTGAGAGGTGCAAGTAGTTCCTCTCCCGGGCACGGTGACTGCCGGGGTGCTGGTTCGTTGACCGG
>NZ_JBSOPZ010000075.1:0-6483 GCF_053763515.1 Streptomyces mabaensis | reverse complement strand
GTGGGGGTCTCCTGTAGCTGGGCACGCACGTTTGCTGTGTGGGTAGAGTTCTCCCGTAGCTCTGTGAGGGCCGAACCCGGCCGCCTTGCAGCTGCACGCACCAGACGCCGCTCGCTGATCCAGCCTGATCGCCCGGACAGGACCTAGTGACCTGAGTCGGAGATTCGTCGTTGGTCTGGTGTGACTGATGTGAGGCGTCCTGGACCGAAGATCCCGCCGGTTGTGCTGACTGATACCGAGCGGGAGATGTTGCAGTCGTGGGTGCGTCGCCGTTCGAGTGCGCAGGCATTGGCGTTGCGGTCGCGGATCGTGCTGGAGTGCGCGGAGGGTCATGCGATCGCGGAGGTCGCCCGGCGGCTGCGGATCACTTCGGACACGGTCCGCACGTGGCGACGGCGCTTCCTCGAACGCCGGCTGGGCGGCCTGTGCGACGAACCGCGACCCGGTGTTCCGCGGAAGATCACCGACGCGGACGTCGAGCGGGTGATCGTGAAGACGCTGGAGGAGACGCCGAAGAACGCCACGCACTGGTCGACGCGGTCGATGGCCGCGGCAACCGGTATGTCGCAGTCGGCGATCTCCCGGATCTGGCGGGCATTCGGTGTGCAGCCGCACCGGGCCGAGACGTTCAAGCTGTCCAGGGATCCACTGTTCGTGGACAAGGTCCGCGACGTGGTCGGCCTGTATCTCGATCCGCCGGAGCGGGCACTGGTCCTGTGCGTGGACGAGAAGTCGCAGATCCAGGCGTTGGACCGGTCCCAGCCGGTTCTGCCGATGATGCCCGGGGTGCCCGAACGCCGCAGCCACGACTACGTGCGCTCGGGCACCACCACCCTCTTCGCCGCGCTGGACACGGCGACCGGCAAGGTCATCGGCTCGCTCCATCGCCGGCACCGCGCGGTGGAGTTCAGGAAGTTCCTGATCAAGCTCGACCGTGAGGTGCCGGCCGACCTCGACGTCCATCTGATCCTGGACAACTACATCACCCACAAAGTGCCCGTCATCAAGAAGTGGCTGGCCGCCCATCCCCGATTCCACCTGCACTTCACACCCACCGGGTCCTCATGGTTGAACCTGGTCGAGCGGTGGTTCGCCGAGCTGACACAGAAGAAGCTCCGCCGTGGAGTCCACCGCTCCGTCCAGGCACTCGAACGCGACATCCGCACCTGGCTCGCCGACTGGAACGACCAGCCACGGCCCTTCATCTGGACCAAGACCGCCGACGAGATCCTCGACAAAGTCGCCGCCTACTGCCGACGAATCTCCGACTCAGGACACTAGGAGCCGCCCGGGAGCGTTTAGCGGGGGGAGAAGCGGTCACCCGGTAGAGGTACGGCCCCGGGCTGGGGACGAGGGGGCGGCACTGGAGGTGGCGCCATGAGACAGCGTGACGTGGTGGACGCGCTGCTCGACTCGTACGGCCGCAGCTTCGCCGAGGAGGCGGACATCCGGCTGCGGGACACTCCGCAGCCGCTGTACCAACTCCTCGTCCTCTCCCTCCTGCTGAGCGCCCGCATCCGCAGTGGTACGGCGATCGCGGCGGCCCGCGCGCTGCGCGAGGCCGGGATGCGCGACCCGCGGCGCATGGCGGCCGCGACCTGGCAGGAGCGGGTCGACGCGCTGGGCCGCGGCGGCTACCGCCGCTACGACGAGCGCACCGCGACCCAACTCGGCGACGGCGCCGCACTGGTGACGCGGGAGTGGCGCGGAGACCTGCGGCGGCTGCGGGCCGAGGCGGACGGTGACGTCGCGGCCCTGCGGGAGCTCCTGCAGAAGGTGCCCGGGATCGGGCCGACGGGAGCGGACATCTTCCTGCGCGAGGCGCAGGACGTGTGGCCCGAGGCGGCGCCCTATCTGGACGACAAGGCCCTGCAGGGCGCCCGCCGCCTGGGCCTGCCGGCCGCGCCGGACGCGCTCGCGCGGCTGGCGGAAGACGCCCGGCCGGCCGCCTTCGCGGCGGCCCTGGTCAGGGCCGCCCTGGACAAGAAAGTCGCCGACCAGGTGCTCCGGGCCGCCGACGCGAAGGCAGCGTAGGGGATCACGGGCGCCGCGTCCGCCGCTGCTGTTGCGGATACGCCCGTCCGAGTCCACCCTGTTGGTAACCCAGAAGCGACCACTGCTCACTCTTCGCACTCGGGGCTCAAATGCTGAAGGGCTGAAGCTGGCGCGGTGAGGAGCACGGCCATGACTGATCCGGTCGCCTGCCGCTACATGGTGGAAGTGCAGGCATCACCTGAGCGCGTTCCCCAGATCCACCGCATTCTCGCGGCGCATCTGCGGTACTGGAACCTCGAACCCCACATCAGACCCGTGTGCGGCGCCGTCGCCGAACTCGTCGGCAATGTCGCCCAGCACGTCACCGGCGACAAGACCTGCGTCATCGAGCTGCGCTTCACCGGGCGGCATCTGATCGCGTCCGTCGCCGACAAGGGCCATCGCCTGCCCCGGCTGCTCAGCTCCTCGCCCTCCAGGGGCGGGCTGGCCAGGGTGGCGGCCCTCAGCGACAGCTGGGGGACGTGCGCCACCACGACGGGCAAGGTGATCTGGTTCAGCCGGCGGGTGAAGACGGCGCAGCGCGTGCCGTCCGTCCCGGTGGCTCCGGTCCCGCGGGTACCGGCGTTCGCGCCGGCGGCCGATCCTGCGACCGCCCCGGCGGACCCCGCCTGGGACCGTGCGCCCGCGGTCGCCGTCAGTACCCCCGTCCTCACGGCCCCAGGTGCCGCAGCACCGTGTCCGGGGTGAGCGGCAGATCCCGGAAGCGCACCCCGGTGGCGTGATGGACCGCGTTGGCGACGGCCGCTGCCGTACCGACGATCCCGATCTCGCCGATGCCCTTGCTGCCCATCGGGTTGAGGTGCTGGTCGTCCTCGTCGATCCAGTGCGCCTCGATCGCCGGGATGTCCGCGCAGGCAGGCACGTGATATGACGCGAGGTCACGCTCCACGAAGTCCCCGAACGCGCGGTCAAGGGTGCTGCCCTCGGTCAGGGCCATCCCCACCCCCATCGTCATCCCGCCGATGAACTGGGACCGCGCGGTACGGGGGTTGAGGATGCGGCCGGCCGCGTAGACGCCGAGGAGCCTGCGCACCCGGATCTCGCCGGTGACCGTGTCGGCGGCAACCTCGGCGAACTGCGCTCCGAACGCGTGCCGGGCGTAGGGGGACTCCTCCCGGGTCTCCCGCTCGGTGTCCGCGGTGACGGTCACCCCGGCCGCCGGCACCTCGCTCCCGCCCTCCCGCAGCCGGCCGCTCAGCGCCTCGCACGCCTTGTGCACCGCCCACCCCCATGAGGCGGTGCCCGAGGAACCGCCGGCCAGTGACGCGTCGGGCAGGTCGCTGCTGCCGATGTCGATGCGCACCGCGTCGAGCGGTACGCCCAGCGCCTCGGCGGCGATCTGCGCGAGCACGGTACGGGCGCCGGTCCCGATGTCGGTGGCGTTGATCCGGATCCGGAACGTGCCGTCGGGCTCGGCCCGGGCCGACGCGGCCGAGGGGGACACCAGTACCGGGTAGGTGGCCGCGGCGACGCCCGTGCCGATCAGCAGATCACCCTCGCGGCGGATCCCCGGCCGCGGGTCGCGCCCCGCCCAGCCGAAGCGGCGCGCCCCCTCCCTCAGACACTCGGCGAGATGGCGGCTGCTGAAGGGCTGTCCGCTGTCGGGCTCGGTGTCCGTGTCGTTGCGCAGCCGCAGCTCCACCGGGTCCACCCCGGCGGCGACGGCGAGTTCGTCCATCGCCGACTCCAGCGCGTACATCCCGGAGGCCTCGCCCGGCGCCCGCATCCACGACGGTGTCGGCACGTCCAGGGCGGTGACCCGGTGAGCGGTCCGGCTGTGGGGGGAGGGGTACATGGTGCGGGCCGGTACGGCGGCCTGCTCCACGAACTCCCTGACCGTCGAGGTATGGGTGACCACCTCGTGGGCGAGGGCGCTGATCACTCCGGCGGCGTCCGCGCCGAGCCGGATCCGCTGGAGTGTGGGCGCGCGGTGCCCGACCACGGCCGGAAGCTCCCGGCGGGGGAGGGACAGCTTGACGGGGCGGCCCGTGTGCCGCGCGGCCATCGCGGCCAGCACCACCTGGGGCCGGGGCGTGCCCTTGCAGCCGAATCCGCCGCCGACGTGTTCCGAGACGACCGTGACGTGCTCCTTCTCGAGCCCGAACAGCCCGGCGAGGACGTCCCGTACCGTCGTGGCGCCCTGGCTGGAGTCGCACACGGTCAGATGTCCTTCGTGCCAGTGGGCGGTGGAGGCGTGCGGCTCCATCGGGTGGTTGTGCAGAGCGGTCAGCGTGTACGTGGCATCGACCCGGACGGGCGCGGAGGCGAACGCCCTGTCGAAGTCGCCGCGTTCGCGTACGGCCGGGTGGCCGCCATTGGCCTCCCGCGGTGTGTAGAGGCCCGGGTGGCCGGCCGTGAGCAGGACGTCGTGTTCCTCGGTGGCGTACTCGACCCGCACCGCCGCGGCCGCGGCGCGCGCGCTCTCCAGGGTGTCCGCGACGACGAGGGCGACGTACCAGCCCCGGTGCGGGACGCGGGAGTTCTGCAGGACCGCGAGGGTCGCGTCGTCGGGCTCCTTCAGGCGGGGCGCGTTCTCATGGGTGAGTACGGCCTGTACGCCGGGCAGGGCCAGCGCCTCACCGGTGTGCACCGCCGTGACGCGGCCGCGGGCGACGGTCGCGGCCACCGGCCAGGCGTACGCGCAGCCGGGCGGGGTGTGCTCCGCCGCGTACCGGGCGGTGCCGGTGACCTTGGCGCGGCCCTCCAGGCGGGCGGCGCCGGTGTCCGGAGCGGGCGCTTCGTGGGTCATGACGGTCACCAGATCCTCGGGAGGTCCAGGGGAGTTCTTCAGCTGCGGCCGGCCAGTCCGGTCAGCAGACTGACGGCGAGGTTGCGGGCGAGCGGGACCTTGAAGCCGTTGTCCCGCAACGGCTCGGCGGCCCGGAGCTCCGCGTCGGCGGCCCGGGCGAAGGTCTCCTCGACGGCGGGCGCCCCGAGCAGCACCTCCTCGGCGGCACGGGCACGCCACGGGCGGTGCGCGAGCCCGCCGAAGGCGAGCGTGGCGTGCCGCACCACGCCGCCGTCCACCGCGAGGACCGCGGCGACGGAGGCCAGGGCGAAGGCGTAGGAGGCCCGGTCCCGGGCCTTGCGGTAGGCGGAGCGGGCCCCTTCCGGGGCGGGAGGCAGGCGTACACCCGTGATCAGTTCGCCCGGGCGGATGACGGTGTCCTGGTCCGGGCGGTCGCCCGGCAGCCGGTGGAAGCCGGTGACCGGGACGGTGCGCTCGCCGTCCGGCCCGTGCAGCTGAACGGTGGCGTCCAGGGCGGCCAGCGCGACCGCCATGTCCGAGGGCTGGGTCGCCACACAGTGCGGGGAGTGGCCGAGCACCGCGAGGTCGCGGTGCGCCCCTTCCCGGGCGGGACAGCCGGTCCCCGGCTCGCGCTTGTTGCACGGCTTGGAGATGTCCTGGAAGTACGGACAGCGGGTGCGCTGCAGCAGATTCCCGCCGGTGGTCGCGGCGTTGCGCAGCTGGCCGGAGGCGCCGGCGAGCAGCGCCTGCGAGAGGGCGGGGTAGCGCGTCCGTACGAGCGGGTGGGCGGCGAGGTCGCTGTTCCGTACCGCCGCGCCGATGTCCAGCCCCCCGTCGGAGGTCTCGTCGATCCCGTCCAGCGGCAGCCGGCTGACGTCGATGAGCAGGTCCGGGGTGGCGACGCCGAGCTTCATCAGGTCGACGAGGTTGGTGCCGCCGCCGAGGAACCGCGCGCCGGGGTGGGCGGCGAAGGCGGCCACCGCGTGGGCCGGACTCTCGGCGCGGAGGTAGCCGAACGGCTTCACGACGCCACGTCCGCGACCGCGTCCACGATGCGGGGATAGGCGCCGCAGCGGCACAGGTTGCCGCTCATGCGTTCCCGGATCTCGTCCGGCGTGAGGGACGGCCCCGCTCCGGGCGGTGTGACGTACGAGGGGTGTCCCTCGGCCGCTTCGGCCAGCATTCCGACCGCCGAACAGATCTGGCCCGGCGTGCAGTAGCCGCACTGGAAGGCGTCCCGCGCGAGGAACGCCTCCTGGACGGGATGGAGGCGCTCCCCTTCGGCGAGACCCTCGACGGTGGTGATCCGGGCGCCGTCGTGCGCGACGGCCAGCAGCAGGCAGCTGTTCTCGCGACGCCCGTCGACGAGAACGGTGCACGCACCGCACTGGCCGTGGTCACAGCCCTTCTTCGCACCGGTGAGGTCCAGGTGCTCGCGGAGGGCGTCCAGCACCGTCGTACGGTGGTCGAGCGTCAGGCGGTGCGCCGCGCCGTTGACATACAGCGTGAGGGCGGAGCGACGGGCGCTCTCCGGCGGCGCCCCGGCACCGCCCTCCCGCTCCTCGGTTGGCTCCACTGGCGTTACGCCCTTCCGGTCTGCGGCCCCTAGGGCCTGTCCGGCGGATCTTGGCCGGGGCCACGACGCTCCCCCAGCTACCGCTGGGAGGTGCCCCCAGGCA
>NZ_JBSOPZ010000074.1:0-6537 GCF_053763515.1 Streptomyces mabaensis | reverse complement strand
GGCACGCTGTTGAGTTCTCAAGGAACGGACGCTTCCTTTGGTCCCTTTTCATCGGGCCCTCCGGGCGCTTCCCTTCGATCTTGCGTTTCCGACTCTATCAGACTCTTTCGCGTCCGATTCCCAGTCGAAGTGGGATTTCGCTCGCCTTCCCGGTCCGCTTTCGCGTTCCTTTCCAGCGGTTCCGACTCTATCAGATCCTTTCGGGCCTGATTCCCAGTCAGCGGGCTGCGTCATTCCGGCTGTTGGGCCGTTCCGACGAGGTGAGACATTAGCGGATTCCTCGCCCCCGAGCTAATCGGGGGCCGCGTTCGCCGAAGTTCGTCGAACGCGGATTCCTCATTTCGCAAATACACATGAAAACAAGACGACAGCACGTCGCTCGTTCGAATGGTTGTTGCGGAATGGCTGTCCGGGGACCGACCGGGGTCGGCGCTCACGTCGGACAACTCGGAGAACACTACGGAGGCACGCCGGACGTGTCAACCCCAGGACTAGCCGGGGTCCTCCCGGCTAGTCTGAGGGCATGACTACGCGTGCGTTCACCCTTCGTTGGTGGGCCGCCTGACGGCGGCCGGCGCTCACGCACGCATTCAACGGCCGCCGCTTCGGCGGCCGTTGGTGTTTCTCCCTCCCGGGAGCCGGTCGCGGACAGCGGCGGCTCCGATCAGGAGGTGGAGAGATGACGCGGATCTTCAGTGGGGTCAAGCCGACCGGGCACCTGACGCTGGGCAACTACCTGGGGGCGGTCCGGCAGTGGGCCGAGATCGACCAGCACCGGGCCGACGCCCTGTTCTGTGTGGTCGACCTGCACGCCCTCACCGTGGAGCACGACCCGGCGCGGGTACGGCGGCTCAGCCGGCAGGCGGCGACGCTGTTGCTTGCCGCCGGGCTGGACCCGGCGCGGTGCACCGTGTTCGTACAGAGTCACGTGGACGAGCACACGCGGCTCTCGTACCTGCTGGAGTGCACGGCCACCGACGGCGAGCTGCGGCGGATGATCCAGTACAAGGAGAAGGGCACGCAGGCGCGGGCGGCCGGGCAGAGCGTGCGGTTGTCGCTGCTGACCTATCCCGTGCTGATGGCCGCGGACATCCTCGCCTACGGGAGCGATGAGGTGCCGGTGGGGGACGACCAGGCCCAGCATGTCGAGCTGACGCGCGATCTGGCGGTGCGCTTCAACCAGCGGTACGGGCACACCTTCGTCGTGCCGAAGGCCACGCATCCCAAGGTGGCGGCCCGGGTCATGGATCTGCAGGAGCCCACCTCGAAGATGGGCAAGTCCCACGAGGCGACGGCCGGAATCGTGTACCTGCTCGATGAACCGGACGTCGTGCGCAAGAAGGTGATGCGGGCCGTGACGGACAGCGGGCGGGAGGTCGAGTACGACCGCGAGACCAGACCGGGCGTGGCGAATCTGCTCGATGTGCTCGCGGCCTGTACCGGGGGTGAGCCGGAGGCGCTGGCCGCCGGTTACACCTCGTACGGCGGACTGAAGAAGGACGTCGCCGAGGCGGTGGTGGAACTGCTGCGGCCGCTGCGGGCGGGCCCGGGCCATGGCGCGGCCGGTGGTCGATGCCGCCTATCGGGCGATCGGTCTGCTGCCGGCCGGCTGACGCGGCTTCTGTTTCCCCTGCGTGCGGGGGGTGTGGCGGCAGGATGGGCCGTATGGAGAACATCGCGAAGAACGCGGCGCTGGTGGTCGTGGATGTGCAGAAGGGCTACGAGGACGAGTCCTACTGGGGGCCGCGGAACAATCCCGCGGCCGAGGCGAACATCGCGGCGCTGATCGACGCGTGGCAGTCGGCGGGCCGGCCGGTCGTGTTCGTACGGCACGACTCGGCCGGCCCGCAGTCGCCGCTGCGGACCGGCGCCCAGGGGAATGAGTTCAAGGACTTCGTGGAACAGCGGCGTGGTCAGGGCTCCGGTCCTGAGTTGCTGGTGCGGAAGTCGGTGAACTCGGCCTTCTACGGGGAGCCGGATCTGCATGCGTGGCTGCGCGAGGTGGGTGCTCAGCAGATCGTGATCGCCGGGATCCAGACGAACACGTGCAACGAGATCACCGCCCGGATGGGCGGGAATCTCGGGTACGAGGTGTACTTCCCGCTCGACGCGATGCACACGTTCGACCTGGACGGGCCGCACGGCTGGTCCCTCACGGCGGACGAGCTGACGCGGGCGACGGCGGTGTCACTGCACGGCGGCGGTTTCGCGAAGGTCGTGACGACCGCCGATCTGCTGGCCGCAGAGGACTGAGAGTCGGCGGCCCGGATCAGCCGTTCCCGGAGGCGAGTTCGCGGCTGCGGTCGCGCGCGGCTTCGAGGGCGGCGATCAGGGCCGCGCGTACGCCGTGGTTCTCGAGCTCGCGGATGGCGTTGATGGTGGTCCCGGCGGGCGAGGTCACGGCCTCGCGGAGCTTGACCGGGTGCTCGCCGCTGTCGCGGAGCATGACGGCCGCGCCGATGGCCGCCTGGACGATCAGGTCGTGGGCCTGGGCGCGGGGCAGGCCGAGCAGGATGCCGGCGTCGGTCATCGCCTCGACGAGGAAGTAGAAGTACGCCGGGCCGGAGCCGGACAGCGCGGTGGCCGCGTCCTGCTGCGACTCCGGGACGCGCAGCGTCTTGCCGACGCCGCCGAAGATCTCCTCCGCGTGGGCGAGGTGCTCGGCGGTGGCGTGGCTGCCGGCCGAGATGACGGACATCGCCTCGTCGACGAGGGCGGGGGTGTTCGTCATGACGCGGACCACCGGGGTGTTCGGGGCGAGCCGCTCCTCGAAGTACGCGGTGGGGATGCCGGCCGCGCCACTGATGACCAGGCGGTCGGCCGGGACGTGCGGGGCGAGTTCGTCCAGCAGCTTGCCCATGTCCTGCGGCTTGACGGTGAGGATCAGGGTGTCGGCGCGCTTGGCGGCCTCGGCGTTGCTGACCGGCTCGACGCCGTAGCGGGTACGCAGTTCCTCGGCCCGCTCCGACCGGCGGGCGGTGACGAGGAGGTCGGAGGGGGCCCATCCGGCCCGGATCATGCCGCTGAGCAGCGCCTCGCCGATCTTTCCGGTGCCGAGGACTGCGACTGTCTGGGTCATGGGGTCACCCTCCGGGTGGGCGTGCGGTCGTCCGTGGCCATCCTCGCACCGGGGCCGGTGGCCGTGCCGTCGGTGTCCACGTCGCGGAACCCGCGTCGCGCGCGGCCGGGCCCTTCAGGCCGTACGGTCCCGCCGTACGGTGCCGTGCGGTCAGGCCGTACGGCGGCGGAGGGTGGCCGCGCCCAGGCCGAGGACCAGGACGGCGCAGCCGGCGACGACCACCGCGTCGCGGATGAAGTCCGCGGTGAGGTCCGTGTGCAGCAGGACCTCGCTCATCCCGTCCACGGCGTACGACATGGGCAGGACGTTGGAGATCGCCTCCAGGAAGGGCGCCATGTTCTCGCGCGGGGTGAACAGACCGCACAGCAGGAGCTGCGGGAAGATCACCGCCGGCATGAACTGGACCGCCTGGAACTCGGAGGCCGCGAAGGCGGAGACGAAGAGGCCCAGCGCCGTGCCGAGCAGGGCGTCGAGCAGGGCGACCAGGAGGAGCAGCCAGGGCGAGCCGACGACGTCCAGACCGAGCAGCCAGACCGACAGGCCGGTGGCCAGTGCGGACTGGACGATGGCCACGGCGCCGAAGGCCAGCGCGTAGCCGGCGATCAGGTCGGCCTTGCCGAGGGGCATGGCGAGGAGGCGTTCCAGGGTGCCGGAGGTGCGTTCACGCAGGGTGGCGATGGACGTCACCAGGAACATCGTGATCAGCGGGAAGATGCCGAGCAGCGAGGCGCCGATGGAGTCGAAGGTCTGCGGGCTTCCGTCGAAGACGTACCGCAGCAGCGTGATCATCAGGACCGGGACGAGGAGCATCAGGGCGATGGTCCGCGGGTCGTGGCGCAGTTGCCGCAGGACGCGGCCGGCGGTGGCGAGCGTGCGGGCGCCGGAGAATCCGGAGGAGGAGATCGCGGTCATCGGGCTTGCTCCTGGGTCTCACGGAGGGCGTTGGCCTCGTCTACGAGGCGCAGGAAGGCGGCTTCGACGGTTTCGGTGCGCGTACGGGAGCGCAGGGCGTCCGGGGTGTCGTCGGCCAGGATCTCGCCGTCCCGCATGAGGAGGAGGCGGTGGCAGCGCTCGGCCTCGTCCATGACGTGGGAGGAGATCAGGAGCGTGGCGCCCCGCTCGGCGGCGATGGAGTGGAAGAGGTCCCACAGGTCGCGGCGGAGGACCGGGTCGAGGCCGACGGTCGGTTCGTCGAGGACGAGGAGTTCGGGCGTGCCGAGCAGAGCGACGGCGAGTGAGACGCGGCTGCGCTGGCCGCCGGAGAGGTTGCCGGCGAGGGCGTCGGTGTGCGACGCGAGGTCGACGTCGGCGATGGCCCGGTCGACGTTCTCGTGGCGGCGTTCGGCGGCCGCGCGGCCGGGGTCGAGGATCGCCGCGAAGTAGTCGAGGTTCTGACGGACGGACAGGTCGTCGTACACGGACGGGTCCTGGGTGACGTAACCGATGCGCGCGCGGAGGGAGGGGTCGCCGGCCGGGCTGCCGAGGACCTGGAGGGTGCCGGTGACCTTGGCCTGGGTGCCGACGATCGCGCGCATGAGGGTCGACTTGCCGCAGCCGGAGGGGCCGAGGAGGCCGGTGATCTGGCCTCGGGGGACGGCGAAGTCGATGCCGCGCAGGACGGTGCGGTCGCCTCGGACGACGGTGAGGCCGCGGGCGTCGACGGCGCCGGCCGGGCCGGTGGCGGGGCCGGTGGCGGGGCCGGTGGCGGGGCCGGTGGCGAGGCCGCTGCGGGGGTCCGGGCCGTCGGCATCCTGGTAATTCATCATGTGATGAATAATCCTATGGGGGGCAGGTGCCGTCAAGAGGGGCTCAGGGGTTGCTCAGGGTCATCCCCCATGGTGTTCAAGGGCCGGGCGGGAGGACCGTTGGCGTATGAGGCACAACGGCGAAATCTCCAAGTCCGAACGGCGGCACCTCGCGGTCGCGTCCGCCACCCTCGGCCCGTGGCGGGCCGCCACTGCGGTGGGCGGGCTGGGCGGTGGTGTCTCGCTCGCGCTCGGCACGATCGGCGACGGCATCGGGCTCGGCGTGCTGGCCGGTGCCCTGTCGGTCGCGCTGATGCTGTTCTTCCTGGTCGGCGGCGCGGGGGCGGCGCTCGGCGGCACGCAGGGAGGCACGCGGCAGGGGGCGGCGCCGGATACGGACCACCGGATACGGAGGTGGGCGGCGGCCCACCCGTGGCGGGTCGCGGCGGTGCCGGCCGCGCTGCTCGTCGTCACCGACGTGGTGATGCGGCAGATCCTCACGGCCGAGGGCCTCTTCGGCAGCCTGTGGGACGGGCTGTGGCGGGGTGCGCTGGTCGCGGGGGTGGTGGGGCTGGTCGGCTCGATGAGCCGGAAGAAGGCCTGAGCGGAAGGCCGGATCGGGCGCGTCAGTTGCGGCGCTTGGGCTTCTTGCGGGCGGCCGGGTTGCCGGTGCGGGCCCCGCGGCGGCGCTCGTACTGGACGACGGCCTCCTCGTACTCGGCGCGGTGGAGCTTCTCGCCCGGCGCCTCGACGAGCGAGCGGAAGAAGTAGGCGAGGAGCGAGCCCACGAAGCCGATCATCTTGAGGCTGCGCAGCGACGCGTCCGCGGCGGTGCCGGCCGGGCGGCGGGTGAAGCCTTCCCAGGTCTTGCGGAAGGCGATGGCGCTGCACACGGCGAACATGACGACGACCAGCAGGTTGACGAACTCGCCGACCTGGGCGATCTCCAGCCCCTGGTACGCGAAGCGCAGCACGAGGCACCCGACGACGGCGGCCGCCAGCGCCCCGGCCGCCACCCCGGCACGGCGCAGCCCGTAACCGCCGTCGTGGCCGACCCAGGTCGTGCCGAAGAAACGGATGGCCTCGGGCTGCGGCCCGGCCGGCGTGGGGGTGGCGGCCGCACGGCCGTCTGCTCTGTCGCTCACGGGGCCGATTATCCCCCGGCGCGGCGGAGCGGAGCGGGACGGGACCCCACGAGGCCTAGGCGCAGCGGGGGGCGACGTAGCCGTCGCTGCCTGTGTTCACGTACGCGTCCGAGACGAACTGGCCGTTGGCGATGTTGTCCCAGAGGTTCGTCGTGCCGTACGGGCCGGTGATCGTCTCGCCGGGCTTCTGACAGTTGATCGGCACCGTGGCGCCCAGCGGCAGCACCTTGACGATCCGATACGCGGTACCTGGCCCACTACGGACGTTCACACGGACGCCCGAGGCCACCGGATACCTGGCCGCCTCGGCAGCCGCTGTGGCGACCTCGCCTGCGCTCTCGGCGCGTTCGCCGGTTTCTCCAACAACCATGCGGTCCTCCCGCGTTGAGGTTCACTCTGTACGACTCGCGCAGGATCTTCAACCGTTGGCTGATTCGCTTAGGGATCCGTGTGGATGCTGCTTAGCAGAGCCTGTATGAGTCTGTAGCCATTTCCGCACGCTTTCCTGCGATTGTTTGATGTTCATGCCGATTTGATGGTGTGGGTGGTGGCGGGGTCTTAGGTTCCT
>NZ_JBSOPZ010000073.1:0-8155 GCF_053763515.1 Streptomyces mabaensis | reverse complement strand
CATCTTGGCCCGGGTCTTGATCCACTCGGGCTTGCGCTCGATGGGGGTCTGGCTGTTCCGGACCTCCAGACGCAGCAACTTACGTCCGTCGGGCGGGGTCACCGTGCCCGACGGGGGGCGACGGTCGTCGGATGTGCGGGGTGTGACGGGAGGGTGGAGAGCGTCGCCCATGGAGGCTTCCTCGAGTGTCGAGCACGGGGCATGAGCCCGTACGGCCGAGTGAGCCTCCCCCTCTGTCATTGGCCTGAGAGCTTCACCGCGGAACGCGGCTTGCACCGTGGGCGAGGCGCGTGAGCGCCTGCTTTCCAGAGTCCGCCTCCGCTGTGCGGTAGGGATGCCTGAGAGTTTCCGGGGAGGATTTGCTCCTTCGGCGCCACGTCCCTTGCCGGAACGTGAGCTCTCCCGCACAGAATTGTCAGCGGTTTATTCGATTGTCCGGTCCTTCTGGAGCAACGTAGGGGCATCGAAGCGCGGCCGTCAAGTGCTCCCCGCGCGCACGCGCCGAGCTGTGACCCGCTCAAGACGCATGCCTTGAGCTGCGGAAACGCGGCCCTTCTGGGGCGGGCGCCGCGCCGCTCGTGCGGCTTTTCGGGTGAAGGCAGGGCAGGGCTCCTCCGTGCCGGCCGCTCCGGCGGATACGACAGGCCTCACAGGTGCTTCGTCAGCGGCCTCGCCGAGCTGCTGAGCCGCTGATGACGCGATACAGGCTTGCCCCGGAAGGAACCAGCCCATGTCCGTACCGACCGCGATCGATCACCACACCAGCGCATACAGCCTCGCCCACGCCTACTGGCTGGCCCAGGCGTCGGATCTGGCCTACAAGAACGAGGCCACCATTGAGGACCAGGCGCGGCGCTGGGGGTTCGGCCGGGTGCGCCATCACCGCTCCCAGTTCACCCCGCCGTTCCCGCTGCAGGACACCCAGGCGTACACCATCGCCAGCGACCACATGATCATCAGCGCCTTCCGCGGTACCGAGCCGGCCCAGATCCGGGACTGGCTCTCGGACGCCACCACCCCGCCCCGGCCCGGGCCAGGGAAGACGGGCTTCATCCACCACGGCTTCGGAGAAGCGCTGGAATCCGTCTTCCCGGATGTGAAGGACGCCCTCGCCGAGTTCCGTACCAACGGGCAGACGGTGTGGTTCACTGGACACAGCCTCGGTGGCGCCCTGGCGATGCTCGCCGGCGCGCGGATGTATCTGGAGGAGCCTCGGCTGCAGGCGGACGGCGTCTACACCTTCGGCCAGCCGCGCACCTGCGACCGCATGCTCGCCACCGCGTACAACAAGGGCTTCAAACAGCGCATGTACCGCTTCGTGAACAACAACGACATCGTTCCGCAGCTGCCGCCGGAGCCCGTGTACACCCACGTCGAGAGTCTGCGGTACATCGACTCCGACGGCAGGATCCGCGAGTCCGTGAGCATGCTGGGCGGGCTGACCGACCGCGCCAGGGGGCTGACCGCCGACCCGTTCGCCCCGGCGAGCGACGGTGTCCGGGACCACTCGATCCGCAGGTACATCGCCGCTCTGGAGAAGAATCTCGGCTGACCCGCGCCGGGCGCCCCGCCGGGCCGGAAGGACACGGCGGGGCGCTCCGGCCGGGTGTCAGTGCGCGATGTCCAGGTGCGTGCTCACCCTGCGGTCGGCCACCGAGCGGCCGGCTTCGATGGCGTAGCGGCCGGACACCAGCAGCCAGTCGCCGCCCTGGTCGTCCCATACCTCCGCGGCCCGGCGCGGCAGCTCGATGCGGACCTCGGTGCCCTGGCCGGGGCCGGCCTCGGCGGTCGCGAAACCGGCGAGCCGGCGGGACGGACGTTCCACCCGGTCGTCCTGCGGAGCCAGGTAGGCCTGCACGACTTCCCGTCCGGCGCGGGCACCGGTGTTGCGGAGGCGAACGGTGAGGACGCCGAGCGCGTCATCGTGGCCGGCCTCGAACCGTGCCGACTCGTACTCCCAGGTGGTGTATCCGAGCCCGTGGCCGAAGGGGTACGCCGGGGTGGCGCCCGCCCGGTCCCAGGCGCGGTATCCGATGAACAGGCCTTCGGCGTACGGCAGTTGACCGTCAGTCGGAGTGACCTCGGTGACCGGCGTGTCGGCGAGGGCGGCCGGCCAGGTGGTGGGCAGCCGGCCGCCGGGTTCCTCGGTGCCGAGGAGTACGTCGGCGAGGGCGGCGCCGCCCTCCTGGCCCGGGAACCAGGTGAGCAGGACCGCGGCGACGTCGTCGCGCCAGGGCATCTCGACCGGGGAGCCCGCGTTGACCACGACGACCGTGCGGGGGTTGGCGGCGGCGACGGCGCGTACCAGGTCGTCCTGGCGGCCGGGGAGCCCCAGGTCCGTACGGTCGAAGCCCTCGGACTCGACACGCTCGGTGGTAGCGACGACCACGACGGCGGTGTCGGCGGCCCGTGCGGCCTCCACGGCTTCGACGATCAGCTCGTCGGGGTCGCGCCGCGGTCCGAGGTGGAGGAAGGAGAACATCACGGCCGGCAGCGGCGCGTCGGCGACGTCGCCCACCACGTGAAGGAGGGAGACCTCGACGGGCTCCCCCGCGGTGAGTGTGGCGCGGCCGCGCTCGGCGGGGGCGCCGAAGAAGGCTTCGAACGGATCGGCCCCGTCGCCCAGTTCCTGCCCGCCCTCCCACAGCAGGTCACCGCCGACGCGCAGGGCGAAGGCGCCGAGTCCGCGGGTGCCGAAGGAGTGCTCGCCGGTCTCACGTGGTGTGAAGACGCCGGTGACCTCGATGGAGTGCAGCGTGTCGTAGCTGACGCCGGCGGGCAGGTCGTCGCCCACCCACTGCACCTGCCCGTTGGGCAGCGAGCCCTCGCCGAGGATGTCTCCGGCCGCGTCGCGGCACACGGCGCGCAGCTCGAAGCCCTGGTCGGCGGGGGTGAGTTCGTCGCTGGGGTCGGCTCCGACGGCGTAACGGAGCGCGCCGGGCGGGAGCGCGGCGGTGAGACCGTCGAGCGGGGAGACGACTCGCTCGGGGAAGACGGTGGCGGAGCCGCCGCCGAGGACGCGGGCGTCGCGCGCCGCGGCGCCGATGAGGGCGACCGTGCCCGCCTTCGCGGGGTCGAGGGGAAGCGTCGCGTCCTCGTTGCGTACGAGGACGAAGGCGCGGTGGGCGATCTCACGGGCCAGGGCCTGGCCGTCGACCGGCCCGGGGAGGGTGGTGACGGCGGGTTCGACGCCTTCGAGGGCGCCGACGCGGGCGGCCAGGCGCAGGACGTTGCGTACGGCGCCGTCGACGACGGACTCCTCCACCTCACCGTTCCGGACGGCCGCGGCGAGGGCCTCCCCGTACACCGTCCGGGGTCCGGGCATCGCGACGTCGAGGCCGCCGAGGATGTCGCCGACCGTCGAGCGGGCAGCAACCCAGTCGGAGACGATGGCGCCGTCGAAGCCCCATTCGCCGCGCAGCACCTCGTTCTGGAGGTGGCGGTGTGACGTCATGGTGGTGCCGTTGACCTGGTTGTAGGCGGTCATGATGCCCCAGGGGTGGGCGTTCTTGACGATGGCCTCGAAGGGGGCGAGATAAAGCTCGCGCAGCGGGCGCGGCGCGATGACGTTGTCGACGGTGAAGCGGTCGGTCTCGGCGTCGTTGGCCACGAAGTGCTTGACGGTCGTGCCGACGCCGCCGTCCTGGACGCCCTGTACGTATCCGGTGCCGATCTCGCCGGTCAGATACGGGTCTTCGGAGTAGCACTCGAAGTGGCGGCCGCCGAGCGGCGAGCGGTGCAGGTTGATCGTGGGGGCGAGAAGGACGTGGACGCCCTTGCGGCGGGCCTCCTGGGCGAGGAGCCGGCCGGCCCGGCGGGCGAGGGCGGGGTCCCAGGTGGCGGCGAGCGCGGTCGGGGAGGGCAGCGCGACGGACGGGTCGTCAGCGGTCCAGCGGACGCCGCGGACGCCGATCGGGCCGTCCGACATGACCAGGGACCTCAGGCCGATCTCGGGAAAGGCCGGCAGGGACCACATGTCCTGTCCGGCGAGCAGCCGGGACTTGGCATCGAGATCCAGCTTGCGGAGGGCGGTCTCGACGGCGGTTTCGTACGGGGCCGCGCGGTGGGCCGCGGAGTCGGGCGTGAAGTCGGGGGTGGCGTCGGGGGTCGCGTCGGCCGTCGGGCCGGTCGTTCGTTCTGTCATCGTCAGCTCCCTGTGAGGTCGTCCATGGGCCATCCTGACGCCAGCAGCCTGTAGATCGGTAGGCAAAGTTATCGCTTCGTTACTTCAATGCATCACGAGGGCGCGGCACTGACGAACCGTTGAAGCATCACGAATTGAACGCGGGTCGCCGCATATCTTCCGCCTGATGACACGTGTCACCTATGCTCCCCACGGTTTCAGGCTCTGTTTCTCGCTGCTCGATGACCCCGAAGGGCCCCCTCATGAGCAATGCACTTCCTGAAGAAGAATCACAGGCAGTGGCCGCACCCGCGGCGCCTCCCACCGCGACCGGACCGACAGGCGCATACCGCCTCGGTCCCCTCCACCTCACCCTGCCGCTGGCCAATGTCGCGCTCTACCTGCTGTGGCTGGGTGTCGGCACCTTCCTGCTGCCGATCCAGGTCGCACAGATCACCGGTACGAACGACACGGCCGCCCTCTCGACGGCCAGCACGATCGGCGCGGTCCTCGCCACGGTCGGCAACCCGGTGTTCGGCCAGCTGTCGGACCGTACCCGCTCACGCTTCGGGCGCCGAGCGCCCTGGATACTGCTCTGCGCCGCACTCGGCGCCCTCGCCCTCGCGGTCCAGGCGCAGGCGGCGACGATCGCGACACTCGGACTGAGCTGGGGCGTCGTCCAGTTCATCATGAACGGCTATCAAGCCGCGCTGACCGCAGCGATGCCCGACCGCGTGCCCGCCGCCAAGTACGGCACGTTCTCCGCGCTCGTCGGGCTCGGTGTGCCGCTCGGTACGATCACGGCCGCCCTCGTCATCGGCGGCGTGCCGGGAGAGAAGTTCGGTCTCGACGGCGTCATCGGCGGCTTCGGCGGACGGTTCGCCGGCGAGCAGGGCTACTACCTCATCGCCGGATGTGTCGTGGTCGCGGCACTCGTCTTCGTGCTCGTCTCTCCCGACCGCTCCACCAAGGAGCTTCCGCGCGAGCGCTTCGAACTCAAGGCATTCCTGGGCAACTTCTGGGTCAGCCCCAAGGACCACCCGGACTTCGGCTGGGCGTTCATCTCCCGTCTCGGGGTGATGCTGGGCTACTTCATCGTTCTGACGTACAACATGTTCCTGCTGGCGGACCACATCGCGATACCGCCGCAGGACCTGCTGCCGACGGTCGGGTTCCTGATGATCGTCAACGCCCTGTGCACGGTTGCCGCCTCGGTGCTGATCGGCCCCCTCGTCGACCGCGTCGGCAAGGTCAAGCCCTTCGTCCTGGCCTCCGGGGTCGTCGCGGCCCTCGCCCTGACCATCCCGATGATCTCGCCCACCGAGGGCGGCATGCTGGCCTACAACGTCGTCGGCGGCACGGCCTTCGGCGTCTACCTGGCCGTCGACATGGCCCTGATCACCAAGGTGCTGCCGCGTACCGCCGACGCGGGCAAGGACATGGGCGTCATCAACATCGCCAACGCCGGCCCGCAGATCCTCGCCCCGACCATCGCCGGATGGATCGTCGCCGCGGGCGGGTACGAGGCCCTGTTCCCGATCGCCGCCGTGGTCTCCCTGGTGGGCGCGGTCGCCGTACTGCGGGTCCGCGGCGTCCGATGACGCCGGGCATCCACGTCCCGCCGGTCCACACCCACACCCGCGCCCGAACCCGAACCCGAACCCGATCAAGGACACTGATGAACCTCCTCCTCCCCCGCCGCAGAGCGCTTCCGGTGATCTCCGCCGCCGGAACGCTGCTGCTCACGCTCACGCTCACCGCCGGCGCCCGGCCTCAGCCGGCCAGCCCGGAGCCGACCCCGCTGCCGCTTGCCGGGATGCGCATCCTGATGACCAATGACGACTCGATGCAGATGGCGCGCCCCAACGCCTCCGACGGCAAGGGCCTGTACGAGGTCCGGCGCGCGCTGTGCGCCGCGGGGGCGGATGTCGTCGTGATGGCTCCGTGGGCCAATCAGAGCGGTGCCGGTACCAGCGCCACCGGCAGTGGCGCCCTGACGGTCCAGCGGCGTACCGAGCTGCCGGCCGCGTACGCCGGCGACTGCTCGGGCGCCCCGTCCGGCGGGGCCGTCCACGGTGTCTGCAAGGGGGCTTCACCGTGCGGGCCCGGATCGCAGAGCGCCACGCCGGCCGACACCGTACGTCTCGCCCTCGGCGGCGCCCTGGCGGCGAAGGCCGGCTGGAACACCTCACCCGATCTCGTGGTCTCGGGCAGCAACTACGGGCCCAACGTCGCCTCGGTGGTGAACGAGTCCGGAACCCTCGGAGCGGCTCTCGCCGCGATCGACGAGGGCGTGCCCGCGGTGGCCCTCAACAGCTCCTACGACCCCAACGTCACCACGTCGCTGGAGGTCGCCGATCACACCTACCGGCAGACCGCGGAGTTCGGGGCGGACTTCGTCGGGAGCCTGCGGGAGCGTCGTCTGCTGGACTCCGGCTTCGTCGTCAGCATCAACTACCCCTACCTGGCGGCAGGCCAGCGTCCGCAGCGCACCGCCTGGTCGTCCGTCGGCACGCAGAAGGTCGTACGCCCCGCCTACACCGGCAGCGGCGACACCTTCACCATCGGGGGGACGATCTGTACTCCGGCGATGGCCGGCTGTCGCCCCGAGACCAAGCGCGACGCCGACTACGCGCTGCTCCAGCGGGGACATGTGACCGTGACGCCCATCAGCGCGGACCGCAGCCACCAGGGCCGCGATGCGCTGCGGCTCGCGCGGTTCGTGAAGACCGGCCGCTGACCTGACAGCAGCGGCCCCAGGTCCCCGGCGCTGCTCCCCGTGGGAGAAGCGCCGGGGCCCTGTCATGGGCGCGGGAGGTGTGTCCGGTGACGCGTCAGATCCAGCCGTCCAGGGAGGTCAGGAACGCGGGCAGGTCGTCACGGTGGATGCAGTGACCGCTGCCCGGGACGACCCTGACCTCGAACCCGCGTTCCTTGAGCCGGGCGGCAGCCTGCGCGTCGACACAGAGGCTCGGCTCCGCGAGCTGCACCAGCGACGGCACCACGGCCGTGTCCGGCAGGTAATCCTGGTCGAAGCCCTGGACGCCGTCCAGGAACTCCGGGTCGAACAGGCCGAAGCCCGCCAACTCGGCCTCGATGTCGGCGTCCGACCAGCGCGGATTCATCGACCGTACGCTCTCCGGGGTCGCGTGCGTGACCATGTCCCGCATGAACGCGGTGGCTTGGGCGGGTACGTTCGCCAGGCAGAAGCCCGGATCCGAGTAGACGGCGCGCCCCGGCCGCAGCCGCGACACGGCATGGGCGAGGGACAGACCTCCCAGGGAATGGCCGATGGCCAGATCGGCGCCGGCCGGCAGACTCTCCGTCAGGTCGTCCGCCAGCAGCTCGGGACGGTACTCACCGCGCGGGCTCAGGCCGTGCCCCCGCAGATCCGGGGCGATCACCCGGTATCCCTTGCCGATCAAGTGCTCCTCGACGGCGTGCCAGGTCCGGTGGTCCGACATTCCTCCGTGGATGAGCAGCGCGACCCTGTCGCCGGTGCCGCGTTCATGGACGTGCAACTTCATATCGACCTCTAGTTCCTGGGGTTCGCGTGCCCGCACGCGGATGTGATGACACGTGTAACCAGTGTCGCGTACGGCCCGCTTCGGCGACAAGAGGCCAGTGCCGCGCGGCGATACGACCGGGGAGGCTAGAGTCGGGATCCGAGGAAGGGGGGCGTCCGTGGCCAAGGTCAGCGTCAGTCTCGATGCCGAACTCGTGGTGGAAGTGATGGTCCTGTCGGGTGTCGGCTCGCCGCAGGACGCCGTCGAAGTGGTCGTACGCGACTACATCGCCCGTGGCCACCGCACCGAGGCGCGCACCGAGCACAAGGACACGAGCCTGCACGAGGCCGAGATCAAACCGCAGGAGCAGCAGGGCTGACCGTCGTCAGCGTCTGAGACGGGTGTGCCGTCGCACCGGGGTCGGTACGACGGCACACCGCTCGGGGACCAGGGCCTGTCCGGCGGATCAGGGCCGGATAGGACGCGGCGTCTGGTGCACTGCGCTTCGCTCCGTCTCCGCTCTTTT
>NZ_JBSOPZ010000072.1:0-10554 GCF_053763515.1 Streptomyces mabaensis | reverse complement strand
AGGTGTCCCTTCAAGGCATCAAGAACTGGGGACGTTCATCCGTACGCGGGTGGGGACGTTCACGTGTACGCCGACAAGAGGCTCAGCAGCGCGCCGACCGCATCGGGCTCATGCACAAGGGCGCCTTCCACCAGGAAGGAACCGTCGCCGAGCTGACACACACCCTGCCGGCCGTCATCCACTTCTCCCTCCCGGCGCACGCACCGGCGCTCCCGCTGCAGACCACACGCGAGACGGACGGGAAGTTCCACATCAAGACCTTCGCCCTGCAAAAGGACCTTCACACCCTGCTCGGCTGGGCCCACGCCAACGGGGTGGAGCTGCACGAACTCCACGCCGGACCGACCCGGCTCGACGACGTCTTCCGCTCCATCGGCAGCGAATAAACCGCCCGCCCCGAACGTCACAAGGAAAAGGGACCTACGCCATGCTCTCGATCGCTCACAGCGAGATGATCCAGATCTTCCGGAACCGGATGATCCTGCTCAACAGCCTCATCGCGCCCCTCGCGATCAGCGTGTTCTTCATCTTCAAGCACGAAACCTTCGCCGACCTGACGAGCCTCGGATACATCGCATCGGTGGTGATGCTCTCGGTGCTGGCGTTCGGGCTCTACGCCACCACGGTCACCACGCTCGCCTCCCGCCGCCAGAACCTCTTCCTCAAGCGACTGCGCTCCACCCCGGCAAGCGACGCCAGCATCCTCTTCGGCGTGATGCTCCCCATCACCGTCCTCGCACTGGTCCAGGTGATCGCGATCCTCGCCGTGCTCGCCGCGGTCGCAGGCCGGCCGGCCAACGTCCTCCTCCTGGCGGCGGCGGTCCTCTCCACAGTGCTCATGATGCTCGGCCTGGGACTGGCCACGGCAGGACGGACGAACTCCCCCGAACACGCCCAGGTCACCACGCTGCCCGTCAGCCTCGGCGCCCTCGCCGTCACCAACTGGGTAGCCATCACCGGCACCGAAGAGCTCACCACGCTCAAACGGCTGCTCCCCGGCGGCTCGGCCACCGAACTGGTCCTCAACGCCTGGAACGGCGGCGTTCCGGTGGCGGACTCCCTGCCCCTGCTGCTGCCCACCCTGGCCTGGGTCGTCGTCGCCGCCGCGCTGGCCTCCCGCTTCTTCCGCTGGGAACCGCGCCGATGACCACTCGGCCAGGCCGCTCCACCTTTTGAAGCGGGGGCCGGGCCGCTGCCGGACGGCCGGGTGCGTGCACCAGGCGGAGGCCGCAAGCGGGCCGAAGCCAGCGATCCTGTCCTGCTCAAGGCGTTGTTGGGGCTGGTCGAGCCGGACGAGCGAGGTGATCCTCAGTCTCCGCTGCGGTGGACGACGAAGTCGCTGCGGAACCTGGCTGAAGAGCTGACCCGGCAGGGGCACGCGGTGTCCGCGCCGACGGTGGGCCGGCTGCTCAAGCAGGAGGGCTTCAGTCTCCAGGCGAACGTCAAGACCCTCGAGGGTGCCCAGCATCCCGACCGGGATGCCCAGTTCCGCTACATCAACGAGCAGGTCAAACAGCATCAGGACGACGGTGAGCCGGTGATCAGTGTGGACACCAAGAAGCGAGAGCAGATCGGACGGCTGCCCATGCCCGGCCGCGAGTGGCGCCCCAGGGGCGAGCCGGTCGAGGTGGAAGACCATCACTTCTTCTTCAGCGGCCCGGACGTCCAGCAGGCGATCCCGTACGGGATCTACGACATCGTCCGAAACACCGGCTGGGTCAACGTCGGTGTCGACCACGACACCTCGGTCTTCGCGGTCGAGTCGATCCGCCGCTGGTGCAGAGCCGCGGCAACCTGGACTACCCGCCAGCGTCACGGCTGCTGATCACCTCGGACGCTGGCGGCTCCAACGGCTACCGCTATCGGGTCTGGACGAGTGACCTGGCCGCCCTGGCTGCCGAAACCGGACTGACCATCACCGTCCTGCACTTTCCACCTGGGACCCAATGCCGTTGCTTGACTAGTGAACTATCGAGGGCTGCACGGTGACGACTTTGGCTGTGACACGTCGCGTCGGGCGCCGGTCCCGGGTGTTGATCCGGTAGGAGAGCTTCGAGGAATACTTCGAGTCCGGACGCTTCAGGTGCCGGTCCGCCTCGCGGAGGCGCCTGACGCCGTTGTCGAGTTTCCGATACACCTTCGCCGCCAGCGCAACCAGGAACTCCTTAATCTTCGTGGGCGTGTCCGTGCACTGGCGGACCACGCTGCGTCGCGTGTGCTTGAGGACCTTGACGAAGGAGACCCGGTCCGGATCGATTCCGTTGTCGTCGGCCAGAGCGATGATGATCTGTGTGAGGCAGTGGTGTACGACCAGATGTGCCCAGACTTCCTGACGCACCAGGTCCGGGTCGCCCGAGCGCAGGACCTCGGCCGGCCCGCGCTGGAACGTCTTGATCTGCCGGAACGCCGAATCCGCCTCCCCTCTCGCGTGGTAGAGCCCTGCCAACTCCGCCGCCGGATGGGCAATGGGGTCCGATAAGTCGTTCAACAGCCTGACCACCTCGCCGCCGTCGACGCGGTACTCGACCACCCGGACCAGCACCCCGCCGGGGTGAGCGCCTTTCTGCCCGGCCAGGTTCATCCTCGCCAGGTAGGTGCCATCGGGCAGACCAGCGCATCGGTGATCTCCGCCTGCCGGGACGCATACAGCGGCGCCAGCAGCGTCGTCCGTACGTCCTCGCTCGCGTCGCGGAAGTTCCGAGGGGGACATCTTGATCGCCCGTGCCCGCCACGCGGCCACCAGCTTCTCCGAGCAGTCCGCGAACAGCCCCTCGGGCAACACGAGCTTGCGCACTTCGGTCAGCTTGGTGATCTCCGTCAGCAGCGAGTCCAGTCTCACCGCCCCGGGTCCCGCTTGAGTAAGGCCAGCAGCGCGGACCGTCCTCGTTGCCCCCGCGACCAGGGCCGGCAGGCGGCCGAAGCAGGAACCTCCCCCGGGTAGTGGACACCTCTGAACCCGGCCCCTGGAGGCCGGGGAGGAGGGATGCTGATGCGCCCGCACGATGGTGGAGTCGACCGAGACATCCCAGTCGATCTCACCAGCCGCATCCGCCGCGGCCTGGACCTGCTGGAGCAGACGCTCCCAAGTCCCGTCGGCTGACCACAACCGGTGCCGTTCGTAGACGGTCTTCCACGGCCCGAACCGTTCGGGCAGGTCTCGCCACTGCACGCCGGTCCGCACCCGGTGCAGAATCCCGTCGTCACCTGCCGGTGATCCCGCCACCGGCGAGCTCCGGTCCGGCCGGGGTCGATGGGGGCGCCGCAGTGCCCGCAGCTGGCCGCGGGCCTCTGCTCGGGGACGCCGGTCTGCCGCTCCAGGACTGCCGGCTCGTTCAGTTGGAGGTGTGCCCGGTGGCGGCAGCGTGATGAACACCAGCGCCGGGCTTCTCCCTCGGCCGTCCCGGCGATGGGCTTCGCTCAGAACTCGCAGGCCAGCGACTGTGCTTGAGGGTCCTGGTCCGTGCAGTGACGTTTGTGGCGGGCCCGCTTGCGGCTGGTGACAGCGACTATTGCTCAGCGAGCTGTGCCGTGCGGTGTGGTGCGTCGTCGTCACCGCGCCACCAGCTCCGTGAGGTCGGCGAGCAGCTCGGACGCGGTCACCGGGTCGAGTTCGGCGAAGGCGAGCCTTGACAGCTCCCCGGGCGGGTTCCGCGCGCTGGGCTGCGCGGACAGCCCTATGAATTCCAGCGACTGCTCGGTGGAGACGTCGACGGCGCCGATCGTGAACCCCTCCGACGGAGTGACGATGATCCAGCGGTCCTTCGCGACCCGTTTGGACAGGCAGAACTGCACACCCGCGAACATCGGCTCATCGCGCTCCCAGCCGCGCCCTTCCAGGCCGAGTAGTTTTGCGGTCGGCACGGTGATGTTCTCGAACCGCTCCAACTGGTCGCCGGCCGCCTCGTCGTCCGTGAGCCGGTGCACGGCGCGGCCGAGCTGCGGGAAAGGCTGCAGGATCTCGTGGTCGGCGAACACTCCTTCCACTCCGTCAGCTCCTCGCCGAGGTGGAGCGGGTGCGCCAGCCGCACCGAGGCGTCCTCCGGCAACGTGAACTCCTCGTCCCGTACGTCGGCGAAGGTGCGGTCCTCCACCACCCGGAACGCCGTCACCGCACCGGCGCCGCTGATGGCCGGGGTCCCGTACAGAGCCCTCTCCGAAGCCCCGGCCGGGACGCACAGCCACACCAGCCGCCGCACCAGATGCCACAGCAGGGGATGGGAGACGAACAGCTCGCGGAACTCACCGGTCGTCCAGCTGCGGCCCGCGACCATCGCGCCTTCCAGCCGGCGCACCTGGTCCGAGGCCACCGTCCGAACGTCCTTCTTCAGCGCCATGAACCGCTTGCGTTCCGCCGGCGCCAGCTCGGCGTCGTCGCGGGCACCCGGTTGGGGCAGGTCCTTGCGCCGCTTGCCGTCCTGGCCCAGGACGTACGGCCGCAATTGCTCGTCGAAGCCCACGGTGAAGCGCCGGGGCCCGTAGTCCACGACGGTCGAGCCGTCGGCGTCCAGCCCGAAGTCCGGCACCAGCCGGTCGGCGAGTTCCTCGCCGGACAGCCCCCGATCGGCCGCCACCTGCTGGAGCTTCTCCTTGGCGCGCGTCTTGAGCGCCTTGAATTTCACCCGCTGGGACACCCCGTGCAGATGCATCAGGGCGATGTCGCTGCCGATGGCCGCCAGGGCGTCCAGGCCTTCCACGGCCCGCTTGTGCGCTCCCTCGCCGGGCCAGTTCCGCAGGACCGGCGTCAGCCGGCGCACCGTGTCGTCGTCGCCGAGCCACCCCAAGGCGTGCAGCGCCCAGCTCTCCTTGGCCGGCATACCGGCCAGCCGCCACTGCTCGAAGAGGGACCAGACGAAGTCGGCCAGCGACTCGGGATCGCACGCCTCCTTCACCACCTCCACGCCCGTGTAGACCGCGCCCGGCCGGGAGATCGCCAGCATGGCCAGCAGATGGCCCACCGACTCGTCCGGCAGCGCCGAGGTCCGGCCACGCAGCAGCACGCGCGGCAGTAGCCGGGGGGCCGCCCAGGCGGCCGGCTCCGGCATCTTCGGCGGCAGCGCGAGCTTCATGCTGTCGGCCGACAGCAGGTCACGGACGACCGCGACCACCTCGGGACCGTGACCGCCCGCCGCGTCGAGCACGGCGTCCTGGCCGTGCGTGGCGGCGACGGCCCGCAGCGCGTGCTCGGCGTTGTGGCGCACGGCGCCCGCCGGGCCGACGGCGTCGGGCACCAGCAGCGCGGCGGCGTCTGCGCCGTGCCGGGCGAACCACGCGCGGGCCGTGGGCGCGACGGTCCTCAGCCGCACGAACCAGTCGGCCATCAGCCGCGCGACCGCCAGCTGACGGTAGGGCAGGAGCAGTCCGCCGGCCACGGCGGGCTCCCGCGTCGCGGCGTGCAGCAGCGGCGGCAGCGCGTCCTCCTCCCATCGGGCGCCCACCGGCTTCAGCTCGTTCACCAACATCCACATCCGCCCGGGAGTCCACTGCGCCAGCAACGGGCGGTACGCGTCCGGGCCGTCGGCGAGCAGGGCGGCCAGACGATAGCGTCGAAATCCGTGAACTGCTGCCGCACGGACTCGACGTCGGGATACGGCTCGTTCTGCCGGCCCCGGCGCCCCTCGGGTTCCTCGTCGGCGGCATCCCATGCCTCACGCTCGCCGGGCTGCCACAGCATGCGGGTCTCCTCCCCCGCGACGAGCCCCTTGACGGTTCTCGGTTCCGGAGCCGTCCGCTCGCGTGTCCACGGCGTGCTCACCAGGAGCCCGGGCAGCGCGTCGGCGGCCGGTCGCAGCAGCTCCCGCACCACCTCGGCGGCCTTGGGCGGGAACTGCGCGAGCCGCGACTCCAGCAGCTCACGGTGCACGGCGACGTGCGCGGTCAGCAACTGGCCCAGCAGGTGGGCGTTGCGCCCCGGGGCGGGCGCCGCCCGGTCGGCCAGGAGGCGTGCCGCGCGCACCGGATACCGGCGCGCCGCCTCCAGCAGCGCCGGATGCACCTGCTTGTCGTCCGCGTGGGACATCAGCAGCTCGAACGCCTCGTCCGTCGGTAACTGCGCCAGGACCCCCGCCAGTTCTCCCGCCGATGCCCCGCGGGACGGCATACGGTGCCGCCAGATCTCCGCGATCAGCGCGGCGACGGCCGGGCCGACGCCCTCGGCGACGGTGGCCGCCGCGGAGAGGCTGCCGTCGTAGGCGGACACGCCGCCCTCCCGCAGCAGGGCCCGCAGCTGCTCCTCGCCGTTCAGCGACTCGAACAGCATGGCGCGTACGACAGGGTCCTCCCGGCCGCTCGCCCCTGGGTCGGCGCAGCACTCCGCGACCCAGCCGGTCTCGCTCGGCACCAGATACGACACCACGATTCGGCGCCGCGCACCGCCGCGGTGCGCGGCCAGCGCGGCCACCGCCTCGCGGTACTTGTTCTCGTCGGCCATGTACAGCAGCGACCGCACCCGGTCGGCGGCGCCCCGGCGCAACCACAGCTGGTACGTTGCTTGGCCCTCGGGCAGGACGGCCAGTCCGGTGGTCCGGTTCTGAACGGGGTCCTCGCGGTGGATCCCGAACAGCTCCACCGTGGCACGGGCCGCGAAGGCCAGGCCGTGCCGCAGGGTCCAGGCGTCTACGACATATTCGTACAGCAGCTTCCCGCGGTCGGTGACGACGGCCACGACCGCGGCGCCGACCGGATCCGCCGCCCCCTCCAGGTAGCGGCGTGCAGCGGCCGCGAGCTTCGGGGCGATGCCCGCGACGGCCTCGCCGAGGGCCGTTCCGGTCCACTCCTCCTCCCTCGCCGCCGCGAGCCGCCTGTCCCAGGAGTCGAGAGCCGACACGTGGGGGGCGTACAAGTACGGGGTGAAGCCGCCCCTGCGCGGGCGGAGGCCCGACCGCCAGGCCTCGGGCAGCATGAAGGAGTACTCGTCGGGTGCCGCCGCGGCCTCTCCGGCACCCCCAGCCTCCGGCGTGTGGCCGGCGCCCACGGGCGCGTACCCCTCGCGTTCCTTCTCCCGCACGGCCTCGGCCACGTACGCCTCCGCAGCCGTCGCCGAGGCGCAGTCCTCGAACCGCGTACGCCCCGGTGCACCGGCCTCTCCGTGACGGACAATCACCACCCCGCCGTCCGAACCGATCTCCCAGAACATGATCGGGCTGTCTTCTCCCCCGTCAGCCAGCTCCCAGCGCCGCACGGCCGCCCCTTCCTCGGACCCACGCCGACCCCAGGCCAGCGCTCCTGTGATGAACCTGCCCGCGACACGGGCGATCGACTGGCCCCAGGGCAGATCCGGTCGCTGACAACGGCTGCTGGCGGCCCTGCACCTGCTCCCGGCCGTGCACCCCTGTTTTTGGGAGCATCAGCCACCGCGCCGGCCCCCGACCTTGCTCAGCCGCCGTTCATGGCGTCTATCAAGCTCTTGGGGCGCATGTCGGTCCATGTCTTCTCGATGAAGTCAAGGCATGCTTGGCGCGCTGCCTCTCCAAAGACCGAGTCCCACCCGTCGGGCACGTCGACGAATGTGGGCCAGAGCGAGAACTGACCCTCCTCGTTCTTCAGAACAAGGTAGTTGGCGTCCTGGTCCTCAAAGGGGTTCGTCATTGTTCAGTCCTATCTGTCATTCGAAAGTGGAAGTACCTGGATGGCCAACCCGGCCAACGGGCTGGTCGATGCCAGCTCGGCCGAAAGATTATCGATCTTTTGTCGTGAACAGCCAATCAGCAATGGAATTCCACAGCAGCGAGAGCATGGGGGGATCGGCCATTTCGTCGTGAGAACAAGGCAGCCGCGACTCGCTTATGTTGCCGACAGTATAGGGCTGCCACATGATGCGACCCGAACCGTCCTCGAGTTCATCCGACGAAATGAAGAGAATATCGCCGTGAAATGTGCGAGGATAGTGATTCACGTAGATGTGGGTGTTGTTTGCGATGATTCTCGCCCTTACTTCAGCTTCTTCTTCTGAAATCTCGTTGCGGAAGTATTCCGGAAGTCCGGCGAGATCACGGAGAGAAGGCGCCGCGTCGAGTATGTCCGATGCACCCGCATGATTGTTATGGCCGTTGCCGTCAAATTCCTCCCAGTCTAGGGTGTCGATTGGGGCGGGTGCATAGCCTCCCATGATGATGAGTGCCACTTGCTGTCCGTCTTCTCGCAGTTGTACAGCCATCTCCTGCGCTACGCGGCCTCCCATTGACCATCCCAGCAGATGATACGGACCGGCCGGTTGCACGGTGCGCAACTCTTTGATGTACTCTTCCGCCATTTTCCGGATTGATCCCGGCAACTCGCCCGCATCATCGACATCCCGCGCCTGCAGGCCGTACAAGGGCATGTCAGGAGGTGCGAATGCGGCCAGAGGCGCGAAACACCAACTCAATCCGGATCGCGGGTGGACACAGAAAAGGGGTGGCCGGCTCCCGTGCGTCCTGATGGGAAGAAGCGTGCGAAGGGAATCCTTCATCGCGGGAAGGCTCAGCTGATGCGCAATTCCGGCGACGCTGGGGGCTTGCATCAGCATTTGGACAGAGAATTCGACACCCATGATCGCACGAATCCGACTCACCAGCTTGACCGCCAGAAGTGAATGTCCACCGCATTCGAAGAAGTTATCCTCGACGCCGATGTGAGAAACATTCAATTCTTCGGCAAAAATTCTGCATAGGATTTCCTCCTGGACCGAGGAGGGCTCCCGGCTCGGCGCCAACGCGCTATAGTCCGGTGCCGGAAGTTCCCGTCGGTCCAGTTTCCCGTTGGCCGTCAGGGGCAGAGCGTCCAGGACCACCAGCGCTGACGGCACCATGTGCTCCGGCAGCATCGCGCCGAGATGGGCGCGCAGCGCGGCACTGTCCGTCTGCGGAGTGTTGCCACCGTTGGGGACGAGGTAGCCGACCAGACGCTTGTCCCCGGGGCGGTCCTCACGCACCATCACCGCCGACTGAGCCACGTCAGGGTGCGCAGTCAGCGCGGCCTCGACCTCACCCAGCTCGATACGGAAACCCCGGATCTTCACCTGGTCATCCGTACGCCCCAGGTATTCGAGCTGACCGTCGGCGTTCCAGCGGGCGAGGTCGCCGGTGCGGTACATCCGCTCACCCGGGGAGAAGGGGCTGGCGACGAACCGCTGCGCGGTCAGGTCCGGGCGGGCATGGTAGCCGCGGGCCAGTTGGGCGCCGGAGACGTACAACTCGCCCGCTACACCGACCGGCACCGGCCGCAGAGCCGGGTCCAGGACGTAGACCTGGGTGTTCCACACCGGACGGCCGATCGGCGAGGCACCCCCGGGCCATGCCGCGCGGTCCGCCGGCAGGTTATGGGCGGTGACCACATGAGTCTCGGACGGACCGTAGTGGTTGTGCAGTACCGTCCCGGCCGCCCCACACAGGTCACGGACCCGATCACTGAGCACAAGGGCCTCGCCGGCCTGGGAAACATGACGTAGCCACGGCAGTTCTGTGGCCTGCTCTGCTACAGCCTCACCAAGGGCGTCCACCATCGTGTTGGGGGCGTACAACTCAGTGGCCTTCTGCTCCCTCAGCCATGTCACGAACCCTTCCGGGTTACGCCGGATCTCTTCGTCCGGTACCACAAGAGTCTTGCCGTCCAAGAGGGCTGAGAGGATCTCCTGGGCCGAGACGTCGAAGCTGATCGCGGTGAACTGAGCGACCCGCGAACCGGTCTTGGCGGGGATGGCAGAAGCATGCCAGGACATCAGGTTGACCAGCGCGCCGCAGGACATCACGACGCCCTTGGGAAGCCCGGTGGAGCCGGAGGTGTAGATCAGGTACGCGGGGTGCTGCGGCAGCAACGGACCTGTCCGCTCCTCGTCGCCTGGAGCGTCGGTCGGCAGTACGCCGAGTTCGGCGTCAACTGCAGGATCGTCCAGCATCAGCGCGGGCCCGGTAACCATGCGCTCGGCGACCTCTTTGGTGGTCAGCGTCAGCGAGGGGACGGCATCGGCCAACATGAAGGCGATCCGCTCGGCCGGGTACTCCGGATCGATCGGCAGGTAACCGGCGCCCGACTTCAGCACCGCGAGCAGACCGACGATCAGGTCCACCGATCGAGGCACGGCCAGCCCGACGATGCGCTCGGGACCGATACCACGACGAATCAGGAACCGGGCAAGCCGGTTCGCACGCTCGTCGAGCTCCGCATAAGTCACCTCAGCGCCACCGAAGACCACCGCGACGGCATCAGGATGCTTCGCGGCCTGGGCCTGGAAAAGTTCCGGCAGAGTCGCCGCGGGCACTTCCCGGGCGGTGTCGTTCCACTCGACCAGGATCCGCTTCCGCTCGGCCGGGTCGAGTACCTCTACGATGCTGACCCGCTGGTGCGGTTGCCTGGTGACGGTGTCCAGGACGCGGACGAACCGTTCGGCCAGTGTTGCCACCGTTTCGTGGTCGAACAGGTCGAGGGCGTAGTCGATACCGCCGCGCAGGCCGGCCGGGCGATTCCGGCTGCCAGTACCGGTGCCAGTACCGGCGTCGGCACCGGTGTGGGTGTGGGTGTGGAAGGTTTCGGCCAGGTCGAAGAACAGGTCGAATTTGGCTGCCGGTTCGCCGGTGGGCA
>NZ_JBSOPZ010000071.1:0-12590 GCF_053763515.1 Streptomyces mabaensis | reverse complement strand
GGGGGGGGGGGGGGGGGGGGGGGGGGGGGGGGGGGTGGGGGGGGGGGGGGTGGTTTTGGGGGGGGGGGGGGGGGGGGGTGCTGTCGCCCCCCCCCCCCACGCCTCTTCGGTCGTCGGCTGTCGGTGAGGTCACATGTCGGCTGCGTCGACCACCGCGCCGAGGTCGACGAACTTGAACCCCGTCGCCTCCCGCGAACCGCCCTCGCCGTCCGGGACTTCAGGCGTTTCCCGCCCGTCCTGGACGACCAGCAGGCCCCGCGGATAGCGGTCGCCGAGGGGCGCGTTGATCACCGCGGCGCCGTCGCACTCCTCCGAGCCGTCGAGCACCGCCGTCGCGGCCGTGACGCGGAAGCCGCCCTCGTACTCGTTGTCGTCGCCGACCTCCCGGTCGTACAGCGCGAAGGTGTTGTCGCCCTGGCTGGAGGCCAGGAGGTAGCCGTCGCCGTCGGGCTCCTGGAAGAGCGTCAGCCCCTCGACGTCGGCCGCCAGCCGCCGGCCGCCGTAGCCGGGATCGGCGCCGGGCGCGCACTCCTCGCTCTCCTCGTCGTAGACGCCGGGAACGCCGTACTCCTTCACCTTGTCCACCAGCACCGGGGCGCCGGTGAGATCGGCGCGCAGCCGCCAGATGCCGACGTCCTCCTGGCCGGCGTAGAGGAAGCCGTTGGCCGGGTCGACGACCATGCCCTCCACCTGGGGCCGTTCGCCGGGCTCCGCACAGGGGGTCCAGCTCTCGCCGCCGGGCAGCCGGAAGGTGGCCGGGAGGTCGAGTGTGCGCACCTTGCGGTAGCCCACGGTCCCGGATGCGGTCGCCCTGAGTTCGAGCAGCGCGATGCGGGTCTCGTTGCGCCGGCTGACCAGGGCGTACGAACGGCCGGTGGCCCGGTCCGTCCAGGTGGCCAGGCCGTACGCGGTCCGCTGCTCGTTGACCTGCGACTGGTCCGCGGAGAACACCGGGGCGGCTGCCGGGTCGGTGATGTCCGTCAGCGGGCCGCCGGGCAGGGACGGGTCGATGCGGTAGATCCGCAGCCGGTCGTGGCCGCGGTCGCTGACGACGGCGACGTCGGCCCGGCCGGACGGCAGCCGCAGTCCGGTGACGAGGTCGACGTTGTTGAACCGGCCGGGCGCGTCGTCGGCGGAGGCCGGCGGAGGCGCGGGCACCGACTGCACCGGTCGCGCCGCCAAGTCGTAGACGCGCAGGCCGCCTTCCTTGGCGGTGGCGACGACGAGGCTGCGGCCGGGATCGGCGGCGTTGCGCCAGATCGCCGGATCGTCCGCGTCGGCGTTGCCGCCGGTCTCGTCGTCGTGGAGGGCGGGGGCCTCCGCGGTGGGTACCACGGCCGGAAGGGCGGCGGTACCCGCTTGGGCGGGAGAGGACAGGAGGAGGGTGACCACCGCGATGCCCAGGGCGGCGGCCGCCGCCCTGGCAGGCCGGCGCGTTCTCACAGACGCTCTCACAGACGCTTCCTCAGGGTCGGGGATGTGGCTGACGGTGCGTCGGAAAGCGTGCGGGGGGCGGGCGGCGCCCGGCGGTCGCCCGCGTGATGCCCGGGTGTTCAGCACATGAACACCACTGTGAACACCACTGCAATGGCGGCCTGTTGATCACCCATCAGGTACGGCGATACGGGGGATCAGCGCGACGTCAGGGAGATCTCGCCCCACACCTGCTTGCCGCCGCTGAGCGGCACCGAACCCCAGCGCGCCGACATCGCCTCGACGAGCAGGACGCCCCGGCCGCCGGTCGCCTCCCAGTCCAGGCTCGCCGGCTTGGCGGGCGTACGCGGCGACGCATCGCTCACCGCGACCCGCAGATGGTCCCCGGCGAGGGTCAGGTCCAGGCGCACCTGGCCGTGGGTGTGCACCAGGGCGTTGGTGACCAGTTCGGAGACAACCAGCAGGATCGTGTCCACCTGCTCCGTCACCCCCCAGGAGCGCAGCGTGCGCGCGGTGAAGCGGCGGGCGTGCATGACGGCGTCGGGCAGCCGCCACACCGTCCAGCCGGTGCGTATCGGCCGCACCCGCATCCCGTCGTAGCGCAGCAGCAGCAGCGCCACGTCGTCGTCCCGCCGGTTGACCCCGCCGAGCAGTTCGTCGGCCACCCGCCCGGCGTCGGACGGATCGGCGGCGGAGAGGACTCCGCAGACGCGGCGCATGCCGTCCTCCAGGGCGAGGCTCTTGGACTCGACCAGGCCGTCCGTCAGCAGGGCGAGGACCGTGCCGGGGGCCAGTCCGACCGTGGTCATGGGGTACTGCGCGTCCGCGACCACCCCGAGCGGCGGCCCGCCCTCGACCACCACCTCCTCGGTTTCGCCGTCCGGGTGGCGCAGCAGTGGCGGCAGGTGTCCCGCCCGGACGATCCAGGCGGTGCCCTCCTCCATGTCCAGGGCGACGTAGCAGCAGGTCGCGAACAGGTCGGTCTCCATGCCGACGAGCAGGCGGTTGGCGTGCGAGACGACCACGTCGGGCGGGTGACCCTCGACCGCGTAGGCCCTGATCGCGGTGCGCATCTGGCCCATGATCGTCGCGGCGCCGGCGCTGTGCCCCTGTACGTCCCCGATGACCAGCGCCACATGTCCGTCGGAGAGCGGTATCACGTCGTACCAGTCACCCCCCACTTCGAGCCCCACCGTCGCCGGCAGATAGCGGGCGACGGCCACCGCGCCGGGCAGCGGCGGAAGCTTGCGGGGCAGCAGGCTGCGCTGGAGCATCGTGGCGAGTTCGTGCTTGGCGTCGGACGCGCGGGCGCGCATCAGGGCCTGACCCACCAGACCCGCGGTCGCGGTCAGCAGGGACCGTTCCTCGGGGCCGAACTCGTGCGGCTCGTCCCAGCCGACCAGGCAGGCGCCGACCACCCGCCCTTCGGCCGGGAGCGGGAGAACGGCGAGACCGCCGGGGCCCACGCCCGAGAGGCCCGGTTCGAGGGCGGCGCCCGCGGGCCACAGACTCGCGCGGCCCTCCCGCAGCGCGGTCTGCAGGGTGGGCAGCGCGCGGGTGGGCGCGTCGGGCCATTCGGACCGCCATTCGGACCGCCAGATCTCCGGCCAGGCGGCGGGCTGCGGCGGGTCGAGGACGGTGACCACCAGCCGGTCGGCGTCGAGCTCGGCGAGTGCGACCCGATCGGCTCCCAGCGGGCCGCGCAGGGAGGTGACCACCATCCGGCCGACGTCCTGGATGGTGGCCGCGCCCGCCAGGGCGGCGGACAGCTGCTGTACCCGGGAGACCTCGTCCGCGCTGGGCCGCAGATGCGAGGCGTCGGCGACCACGCCCAGTACCCGCTGGGGGCTGCCCCCCGTGTCGAACAGCACCCGGCAGCGCAGCCGGAGCCAGTGCAGCTCGCCGGTGGAGCGGCGGATACGGAACTCCAGTTCCCGGCCGCTGGAGGGCATGTGGCCCGGCTCGACAATGGACATCAGCGCGGGCAGGTCGTCCGGGACGGTGTGCGCGAGCAGGGTCTCGACGCGCCCGTCGAAGTCGTCCTGGGCGATGTCGAGCAGTTCCAGCAGCTGAGCGTCCGCCTCGATCCGCCCGGTGCCGAGGACGAGGGTGAACGAGCCGACGCCGACGCGGCCCAGGGCGGGTCCGGGTACCGGCCGCAGCTCCGGCCGGCCGGTGGCCGGGGCGCGGCCCGGCTCCGCGCCCGAACCCCCGTCCTGCCCACTGCCCGCCGCGAGGCCCGCTTCGAGCTGTGCGGCGATCTGGCCGGCGTACAGCTCGAGAAAGTTGCGCCGCTCGGGGTCGAAGCCGCCACCAATGTCGTCCACGACGACCAGGCAGCCGAGCGGTCTGCCGTCCGCTCCGAGCGGCAGCGCGCCCAGCGAGACGCCGCCCTCCGGCTCCGGGACACTCGGGGAGGAGCCGGCGAGTTCCGTGGCGTTCAGCCAGAGGGGACGGCCGGAGCGGACGGCGTCCGTGACGGGAGAGCGGCTGGTCAGGGGGTAACTCGACGACAGCCCGTAGCGGGCGACGGGGCCTCCGGCGGCCTCGGCCAGGCGCAGCTCTCCGGCTTCTTCGCCCAGCACGTAGACGGCGGCCAGCGCCGCCCCACCGAACACCAAGACCTGCTCCATCACAGCCCGCAGCGCCCCTGTCAGCCGGAAGCCGACATCGTAGGCCCCGACCGCCTGGTCCGCCCATGACTCCGGAGCCGCCTTCGCTGGATGCTTCTTCATCCATGGCCTCCGACTCAACAGGCACTACCAGAGTAAGGACCGACCGGCGGTGTCGGCGCGCCACTCGCGATTGCGTTGCGTTCGCCGGGGAAGTCGGAGGATGACGCGCCGCCTGTCGGCGCCCCGATTCCCGTGGCCGATCCGAAAGCGAACGACACACGATGGCTGACGACGCCTTCCTCTTCATTGCCGACGACACGCGCCCTCAGCTCGGCGCTCCCCTCTCCGCGGTGGGAGAACTCGAGTGCCTGGAGACCACGGCGGTACGCGGCTGGCTCCAGGCCCATGAGGTGACCCCCGCTTCCGCCGGGGTGCGGATTCTGCCGCCGGAGGCCGGCGCCGCCATCCCGGACGACGCGGAGCGGCTGCCCCTCCCGCTGAGCGAGGAGGAGACGGAGATCGTCCGCCGTTCCTGTGTCCCGCCCGCCACGGCCGAGATCGAATCCGAGCTCCTGGACTTCCGGCACACCGCGGAGGACCGTACCGGCCTGGTCACGCGTGCCCTCGCGCACGGCGTACCGGCGCACCGCATCGTCGAACTGACCGGCCTGGACCCGGAGGTGGTCGGCGAGATCGGCCGGGACGTGACCGGCGCGGCCTGACGTCACACCGTGTGTTAGGTTCTGCGGACTCCGCGCCCGACAGGAAGAGACCGACCTCCCGTGACCACCCACGACGGCTCCTACGGATCGTCCGGCGAGCGCCTGTTGCAGCATCACCTCGGCACCACGGACCGGGCCGCCGGCTTCTACGACCGCCAGATGCAGCCCTGCCTCACCCCGGAGATGCGCGACTTCGTACGCCGCCAGACCATGGTGTTCCTCTCCACCGCCGACGCCGGCGGCGCCTGCGACGCCAGCTTCCGCGCCGGCCCGCCCGGGTTCGTCATCGACCTGGACGAGCGGACCCTGACGTACCCGGAGTACCGCGGCAACGGGGTCCTCGCCAGCGCGGGCAACATCACCGAGAACCCCCATCTCGGCCTGCTCTTCATGGACTTCACCCATCACCACATAGGTCTGCACGTCAACGGCACGGCGCGCCTGCACACCGACCGGCAGCAGCGGCAGATCTACCCGCACCTCCCCGTCGACACCGCGCCCGGGCGGCGGCCGGAGCTGTGGGTCCACGTCATCGTGGAGGAGGCGTACGTGCACTGCTCCAAGTACATACCGCACCTGGAACCCGCGGTCCGCCCCCGCGATTCGACCGCAAACCGCCCCAAGGACGCCGACTACTTCACCACCGGCCGGCCGATGCATGTTCTCCCCTGAGCGGGTAATCGAACCGCATGACTCTTCAGCATCCCGCCGAGCGCGGGGGCGCCAGACCCGGGCGATTCGAGCGACTGGCGGGCAACGCCTCGAACTTCACCAGCTCACCGGCCTTCTTCGGGGTGTGCCTGGTCCTGGTGGGCATCGTCATCGGTGCGCACTTCACGTCGCTGACGGTTTCCTGGCTGCTGCTGGCCGGGGAGTCGATGACCGCGCTGACCCTGTTGCTGCTCGCCCTGCTGAAGAACTCCGAGCTGCGGGCGGAACACGCCATCCAGCGGAAGCTGGACGCCATCGCCGCCGCCCTTCTCGAATCGCAGGAGGGCAAGCCGGGCCAGGCGCTTCAGGATCTCAGGGAAGCCATCCGCATGGAGGACGAGACCTGACAGCACGGATCAGGGGCGGCCACCACGGATGGTGTGGTGGCCGCCCCTGATCCGGCCCTGATCGGGCCTTGATCCGGTACGCGGACGGCGGCGATCAGCCGCCGATGTACCAGGTGCCGCCGCCGTTGGACGCGACCACGGTGAGCAGGACAGCGAAGATGATCAGGTCCACGATGCCGAGCGCGATGCCTGCCTTCGCCATTCCCGCCCCGCCCTTGGCGGACGCCTGCCATGTGCCCCTGTTTCGGTCACTCACCCACCAAGGAAGTGGACTGCGGCCCTCCGAGCGGGGGCTCGATGGCACGGTCCGTGACCCGCGAGGACGCAAGCTCGATAATGGGCGTGACGGCCGGACCGGCCGCCGGCCGGATCTCCCGGGAGGTACACCATGAGGATGCTGATCAACGTCCCCGAGACGGTTGTCGCGGACGCGCTGCGCGGGATGGCCGCCGCCCATCCGGAGCTGACCGTGGATGTCGAGAACCGGGTCGTCGTACGCCGGGACGCGCCGATGGCGGGCAAGGTGGCACTGGTCTCCGGCGGCGGGTCCGGGCACGAGCCGCTGCACGGCGGATTCGTGGGGCCGGGGATGCTCTCGGCGGCCTGCCCCGGCGAGGTTTTCACCTCTCCGGTCCCGGACCAGATGGTGCGGGCCGCGGCAGCCGTCGACAGCGGTCAGGGCGTGCTCTTCGTCGTCAAAAACTACACCGGTGACGTGCTCAATTTCGACATGGCCGCCGAGCTGGCCGAGGACGAGGGCATCCAGATCGCCAAGGTTCTCGTCAATGACGACGTCGCGGTCACGGACAGCCTCTACACGGCGGGCCGGCGCGGCACCGGCGCCACCCTGTTCGTCGAGAAGCTGGCGGGCGCCGCCGCCGAGGAGGGGGCACCGCTCCAACAGGTCGAGGCGATCGCCCGGCAGACCAACGAGAGCGCACGCACCTTCGGCGTCGCACTGAGTGCCTGCACCACACCCGCCAAGGGCAGTCCGACCTTCGATCTGCCGCCCGGGCAACTGGAGTTGGGCATCGGCATCCACGGCGAGCCGGGACGCGAGCGGCGGGCGATGATGACCTCGCGCGAGATCGCGGAGTACACGGTGGACGTGGTGCTGGAGGATCTGCGGCCCACCCGGCCGGTGCTCGCGCTGGTCAACGGGATGGGCGCCACACCGCTGTTGGAGCTGTACGGCTTCAACGCCGAGGTGCAGCGCGTGCTCGGGGAGCGCGGCGTGACCGTGGCCCGTACGCTCGTCGGGAACTACGTCACCTCGCTCGACATGGCGGGCTGTTCGGTGACGCTCTGTCAGGTCGATGACGAGCTGCTGCGCCTGTACGACGCGCCGGTGCAGACCGCCGGGCTTCGCTGGGGCCGCTGAGCCGTACGTACGGACCACACCGACGGAACACATACAAGGAGACCAGGTGCGCGACGCCGCATTCTTCCGCCGCTGGATGACGGCCGTCTCGGCCGCCGTGGACCGCGAGGCGGTCCACCTCACGGAACTGGACTCGCCGATCGGCGACGCCGACCACGGCAACAATCTGCAGCGCGGTTTCACGGCCGTCGGCACGGCGCTGGAGAAGGACACGCCGGACACGCCCGGAGCCGTACTGGTCCTGGCCGGACGGACGCTGATCTCGACGGTGGGCGGGGCCTCCGGACCGCTGTACGGCACTCTGCTGCGCCGCACCGGCAAGGCGCTCGGGGACGCGGCCGAGGTGTCCGACGAGCAGCTGCGGGACGCGTTGCGTACCGGCGTGGACGCGGTGGCCCAGCTGGGCGGGGCGGCGCCGGGCGACAAGACGATGCTCGACGCGCTGGTACCCGCCGTGGACGCGCTGGCCACGTCGTACGAGGCGGCCCGTGACGCGGCGGAGAACGGCGCGCTCGCGACCGTACCGATGCAGGCCCGCAAGGGCCGGGCGAGCTATCTGGGCGAGCGCAGCATCGGCCACCAGGATCCGGGGGCGACCTCCTCGGCGCTGATCGTCGCGGCCCTGGCCGAGGTGGCGGCGGCATGAGCGGCGGGAGCGGGGAGCGGGCGGAACGGCTCGTCGGGGTCGTGCTGGTCTCGCACAGCGCGCAGGTCGCGGCGTCCGTCGCCGAGATGGCGAAGGGGCTGGCGGGCGGCGGTACGGTCGCGCCGGTGGCGGCGGCCGGCGGCACCGCGGACGGCGGCTTCGGCACCAGCTCGGACCTGATCACCGAGGCGGCCGCGGCGGTCGACTGCGGCGCGGGCGTGGCGGTCCTCGCCGACCTGGGCAGCGCAGTGCTGACCGTGCGGGCGCTGCTGGCCGAGGGCGGCGAACTCCCGGAGGGGGCGCGCCTGGTGGACGCGCCGTTCGTCGAGGGCGCGGTGGCCGCGGTGGTCACCGCCTCGGCCGGGGCGGACCTGGACGCCGTGGAGGCGGCGGCCGCGGAGGCGTACGACTACCGCAAGGCCTGACGCGGTGCCGCGGTGGTCGCGGTGGCCGGTGGGCAGGCATCGGTGCGGCCTGCGGGGGTAGGCGGACGATGACACCAGGACGTACGGCGGAGGAGGAATCGTGGCCGGAATCGTGAACCGGATCAAGGCGTTCGCGCGCAGTCCGAAGGGGCGCAGGCTGACCGAGCAGGGCAGGCGGGCGGCCGCCGACCCCAGGAGGCGCGCTCAGGCCCGGCAGGCGCTGACCCGACTGCGCGGCAGGCGCCACTAGAGCTGCGCCGCACGGGTCCTGCGAGGGTCGGTGCGGCGTCTGGTGCCGTGCACCGCAAGGCGGTGTCGGCACCCCAGCGCGGCTGGGGAGCGTCGCATCGTCGCAGGAAGCGGCGCAGCGCGAAGCGACGCCGGGATCAGGGGCCGGGGCCCGGGTCGGGATGCACCGCGTCGGTGATCCCGGCCCGTGCGGCCTCCAGCTGCGCGGCGAACGCGATCCCGAGGAACAGCGCGACGGCCGTCAGGTTCGCCCAGATCAGCAGGGCGACGAACGCGGTCAGGGGCCCGTAGACCGCTCCGAATCCGCCGCTCTTCGCCACGTAGAGGGCCAGCAGCCAGGTCGCCGTGACCCACAGCACCAGGTGCAGGGCCGATCCGAAGGCCAGCCAGGTGTAGCCGGGCTGGTCCCGCCGCGGGGACCAGCGGAAGATGGCCGCCGAGGCGATCCACACCAGCAGTACCCCGGCGGGTAGCTGGAGCACGTCCCACCAGGTGAACCAGCTGTCCGGCCAGTGCAGCACGTCGGCAAGGGAGCTGCTCACCGCGTCGCCCGCGACGAGTACCACGAAGCCCACCACCATGGGCGCGCCGGCGGTCAGGGTCAGTACCAGGGCGCGTCCGTATTTGGCGAGGAACGGCCGGTCCCGCTCGATGCCGTAGATCCGGTTGATGCCCCGCTCGATCTGCGCCATGGCCGAGGTGAGGTTCACTACGGCGAACCCCAGGCCCACCCACATCGCGATCGCGCCGCCGACGTCCGTGCCCGCACTGCGCCGGGTGTCGGCGAGGGCGTCCTCGATCAGCTCGACGCTGGCCCCGGGGGCTATTCGTCCGAGCGTCAACTCGATGACGCGGCCGACGCTTTCGGTGTGCAGTGTGGTGGCCACGCCCACCAGCGCGATGGTGAAGGGCACGATGGCCAGGACCACCTGGAAGGCCAGCGAGCGGGAGTTGCTGAAGCCGTCGGCGTAGCGGAACCGTGAGAAGGCGTCGAGCAGCAGTTTGCGCCCGCCGTAGTGGCGCAGCGCCATCAGCGCCTCGTCACCGGAGAGTTCCGCCCCGATCATGTCCCGCGTCTGCGGGACGTGCACCACAGTCCCCATGTCGCAACGATCACATCCCGGAGCGCGCCCCGCAGTCAAATCGCACAGTCGGATCGTCCGGTGAGTGGTCGGATGCGTGTCCGCGGCGGTCAGCGGCCGCGCAGCTGTTCCAGTTCGCGCCGGTCCCGCTTGGTCGGACGGCCGGTCCCGCGGTCGCGGTGTCCAACGGCGGCGGCCTCCTCGCGCGTCGGCGCCGGCGGGCTGTTGTCGACGAAGCACTCCACCGCAACGGGCGGGCCGACGCGCTTGGAGATCAGGCGCGAGACGACCACGACGCGCTCGCGCCCCGCGTGGTACAGCCGCACCTCGTCGCCCGTACGCACCGGCTGGGCCGGCTTCGCCCGGTCGCCGTTGACGCGGACGTGGCCGGCCCGGCAGGCCGCGGCGGCCTGCGAACGTGTCTTGGTGAGCCGGACGGACCAGATCCAGCTGTCGACGCGTACGGTCCCCTCGTCTGAAGCCATGCCTCGACTCTAGATCCTGTCCGGGAAATCGGGGCCGCTTCAGGGCCGCGCTCGGGCGGTGTGGACGGTGGTCGCGGTCAGCAGGAACGCGTCCGGGCGGCGCAGGATGCCCTCCGGTGCGTCCGCGTCCAGCAGGGTGTCGAGCGTGTGCCGGTCCTCGGGGGCGAGGCCGTCCGCCGCGTGTTCCCGCAGCCGGGCCAGCCGGTCTTGGAGGTACGTGCGGGCGTCGGCGCCCAGCGGCGCGGGGAGGTCCGTGAGGAAGCTCCGCGACCCGGTGGAGACCAGGCCGGCGGCCGCGAGCAGGGCCGGCCAGTCCTCCACGACGCGGGTGTGACCGGGCAGTCCGGCCCGCATACCGGCGAACCAGTCGTCCTCCGCCGCCTCCAGCCGGGCCTCGAGACCGGGGCGGCCCAGGCCGAAGTCGCGCGGCAGGCAGCGCGTGCCGAGCCCGCCCTCCGCGACGGCGAGCAGACCGCCGGGCCGCAGCGAAGCGGCGAGCGTGCGCAGGGCGGCCTGCTGGTCGCCGAGGTGGTGGACCACCTTGCTGGTCCAGATCAGGTCAGCCGCGCCGAGGTCGTCCAGACCGTCGGGCAGGTCGGCCCGGTGGGTGACGATCCGGTCCGCCAGCCCCTCCCCCGCGGCGCGGACCCTGACCCGGTCCAGAAGTCCGGCCGCGGCGTCGACGGCCACGATCCGGGCGTGCGGGAAGGTGCGGGCGAGCACGCCGGAGACGACCCCGGGGCCGCTGCCGAGGTCGAAGACCCGGCTCACGTCGGCTCCGGTGAGCTGCTCGGCGAGCCAGCCCGTGGCCCGTTCGACGAACGGCAGGTGCAGTTCGGCCTGACGTTCCAGGTGGGGGCCGAGGGCATCCCAGTCGAGATCCTCGGCGCCGGAGTGGTGGTGATCCGCTTGCACGGCTCCGTTGTATCACCCCTCTCGTTAGATGGAAATGGTTTCCATCTTCATATAGCGTGGGTGGCCTTGTACCGCACCACCGAGGAGGACCCTCCATGGCCGTTCCCAAGCGGAAGACGTCCCGCAGCAACACCCGCCACCGGCGCGCCCAGTGGAAGGCCACGGTGCCCGACCTGGTGCCCGTCACCGTCGACGGCTCGGTCTACCGGGTGCCGCGCAGGCTCGCGAAGGCCTACGAACGCGGCCTCCTGCGCCCGGAGGGCTGACCGCCATGACGGACCACCGGCTGCCGGTGACCGTGCTGTCCGGCTTCCTCGGGGCGGGCAAGACCACGCTCCTCAACCACGTCCTGGGCAACCGGGAGGGCCTGCGGGTCGCCGTGATCGTCAACGACATGAGCGAGGTCAACATCGACGCCGCGCTCGTCCGTGGCGGCGCGGCCGCTCTGTCGCGGACCGAGGAGCGCCTGGTCGAGATGACCAACGGGTGCATCTGCTGCACCCTGCGCGACGACCTGCTGGAGGAGGTGGACCGGCTGGCCCGCGAGGGCCGCTTCGACTACCTGCTCATCGAGTCCAGCGGGATCTCCGAACCGATGCCGGTGGCGGCGACGTTCGCCTTTCCGCGCGACGACGGGGCGACCCTCGGCGATCTGGCCCGGCTGGACACCATGGTCACGGTCGTCGACGCCGCGGGCTTCCTGCCCGAGCTGAACCGCGGCGACGGGCTGGCCGAGCGAGGCCTCGACCAGTACGAGGACGACGAACGCACGGTCAGCGACCTGCTCATGGACCAGATCGAGTTCGCCGACGTCATCGTCCTCAACAAGATCGACCTCGTCGCGCCGGACGAGGCCGTACGGCTCCGGGCCACCCTCTCCCGCCTCAACCCCGAGGCCCGGATCGTGCCCGCCCGGTTCGGCCGGATCCGCGCGGCGGACATCCTGGGCACCGGCCGCTTCGACCTCGAACGCGCGCAGCAGGCACCGGGCTGGGTGCGGGAGCTGAACGGCGACCACATGCCGGAGACCGAGGAGTACGGCATCTCCAGCACGGTGTTCCGGGCGGACCGGGCCGTTCCATCCCGCCCGGTTGTGGACGTTCGTCACCAAGGGGCTCGACAGCGGCACCTTCGGCACGATCCTGCGCTCGAAGGGGTTCTTCTGGCTGGCCAGCCGCCCGCGCGTGACCGGGTTGTGGTCCCAGGCCGGTGCCGTGGCCCGGTTCGAGCCCTCGGGGGCCCGCGACGCCGGGACCGAGCAGGGCCAGGAACTGGTCTTCATCGGCACCGGGCTGCGGCGCGAGTCCCTGCACGCGGCGCTGCGCGCCTGCCTGCTGGCGGAGGACGACCGCGAGCCGTGGGTCGACCCGTTCCCCGCCTGGGAGACGTACGGGCTGGACGACGGCGCCGCCTGCGAGCACGAAGCCGCACCTGGGCACGCCCCTGAGTACGGGCCCGAGCAGGCGCGCGAGCACGCGGTACCGGTCGCGGGGGGGGGGGGGGGGGGGGGGGGGGGGGGGGGGGGGGGGGTTTGTTTTTTTTTTTGTTTCCCCCCCACCCTTCTCTTCCCTACAATAT
>NZ_JBSOPZ010000070.1:0-13862 GCF_053763515.1 Streptomyces mabaensis | reverse complement strand
GTCTACAAACACCTCACCCACCGGCACACCACCCCCAAACCCCTCCCACAGACCCCTTGACCATCCATAGGAGCTTCGGTCCGACCCGGCCCGCCATACTCACAAAGCGGGCGGCCCCGGGTTTCGCCGCACAACCCACCCCCGGGCACCGTCGCCCCCCTACCGTCTGCGCGCTCGCCACAGCAGGTACAGCGCCGATGCCACGGCCGCCGTGCGGACCACTGCCGGCCAGGTGGCCGAGAACTCCTCGCCCAGCGCTCCCTGCGCCAGCGGTTCGCCCCAGCGGCCTTCGGACCGGCCCCACAGCCAGACGATCCCGCCCGTCGCCACCAGCCCCGGCAGGCCGAGCGTCACCCACTTCGCCTCGGCGCGCGACAAGGTGCGCGTGGCGTAGACGAGGAGCCAGCCCGCACCCAGCGCCAGCCAGGAGCCGAGGATCGCGCCGGCGACCAGCAGGGCGGCGGCCAGCAGGAGCAGGGGGTTGGCGAGCGGGGCGCGCGCGGCCGGCGCCGCGACCACGGGCGCGCCCGGCGCGGGCGCGGGACGACGGCGGAGCCGTCGCCGCCACCCGCCCGCGGCGCCGTCCGCCTCGCCGGCCGCGCCGCGGCGCTTGGTCAGCGACCAGCGGCCCGGCGGAGGGACCGGCGGCGGCGCCGGCGGGGCCTCCGGAGGCGTACGGGGCTCCGGCGGGCGCAGGAGTTCCGGGATCTCCACGCCGCCCACGAAGCCCGGTACGTCGTCCCCCAGGCTGTACGGCCCCGGCTCGATGCGCCACCAGTCCGGTTCGCTGCCCTGCGGGCCCAGTTCGTCCTCGCCCGCCAGGTGCGGCGGTGACGCCGCCGTACTCGGCACCTCCGGCCGGGGCGGACGCGGCCGCGGCACCCGGCGGCGCACCGGCGGGTCCTCCCCGTCCGGCTCCGGCGCGGCCGGGGCCGGCGCCGTGCCGTCCGTGGCCGCCGCCACGACGTCCTCGGGGCTGCCCAGCCGGCCCAGGATGCGCCGCACCCCGGCCGGATTGTCCGCGGTCTGCTTGGCGCGCTGCTTGTCGATCTCGCTGCGCAGCGTCGACACCAGCCGCATCCGGTCGCAGGAAGGCAGCTGGCGCTGCTGGGCCAGGTCGCCGACCCGGCTCAGATAGTCGTAGACGAGGTGGTCGCTCTCGATCCCCACGAAGTCCCCTCCGGTGCTGCCCAGTTGCGGACCGCGTGCCTCCGACGTTAGCGCCTGGCGCGCGGAGTCGCCGTACACAGCGGCTACGGTGGGTCGGATGGGCCCCTCGGACGGGGCCGGCGAGCGCAACCGGGAGGCGCACGTGCCCGAAGACAGTCCGCGCACGGCGAGCGGCGGCACGGGCGAGGGACGGAGCGGTACGGCAACCGCCCCGCGGTCCCTCGCCGAGGCGCTGCGCGCCCGCGACGACGCCTCCCTGTCCGCACTGCTGCGCGCCCGCCCCGACCTGCTCTCCCCCGTCCCGGGCGACCTCACCCAGCTCGCCACCCGCGCCGGCACCCGCGCCTCCGTCGTACGCGCCCTGGAACGGCTGGACCGCTTCGCGCTCCAGACCGCCGAAGCCCTCGCTGTGGCCCCGGACCCCGCGCCGTACGCCACGCTCCTCGCCCTGCTCACCGGCGACGAGGACGACCCGGACACCGCGGCCGCGCTGCCCCGCGCCGTGGCCGGTCTGCGCGAACAGGCCCTGATCTGGGGCCCGGACGACCGGCTGCGCCTGGTGCGCACCGCCCGCGAGCTGCTCGCCCCCTCCCCCACGCACCCCTCTCCCACCGGGCTCGGCCCGACGGTCGCCGAGGCGACCGCCGGTATGTCGCCCGGCCGGATCCAGGAGATCGTGGCGGCCGCCGGACTGCCGCCCACCCACGACCCGGTGTCGGCCGTGGCCGCGCTCACCGCCCTGTTCACGGACCGCACCCGGATGTCGGCGCTCCTCGACCAGGCCCCGGCGGAGGCCCTCACCGTGCTGGGCCGGCTGGTCTGGGGTCCGCCGTATGGAGAGGTGACGGCCAGCCCCACCCCGCCCGTGCGCTGGTTGCGCGACCGTGGGCTGTTGCTGCCCGCCTCCACGCGTACGGTCGTACTCCCCCGGGAAGCCGCCCTGCATCTGCGCGCCGGGCGCGCGCACCGCACACCCGAGCCCCTGCCGCCTGCCGTCGCGCCGGCGAAGGAACACCGGCCCCAGCTGGTGGACGCCAATGCGGCGGGCCAGGCCCTCGGCGCGCTCGACGCCGTCGAGGATCTCCTGAAGGAGTGGGACCACGGCGGCCCGGCCGTGCTGCGCGCCGGCGGGCTCAGCGTCCGCGACCTGCGGCGTACCGCGACCGCCCTCGACATCCCGGAGACGACCGTCGCCTTCTGGATCGAACTCACCTATGCGGCAGGCCTGTTGGCGCCCGACGGTGAGGCCGACGAGCGGTACGCGCCCACGCCCGCCTACGACGACTGGCTCGCCCTGCCCGTCCAGGACCGCTGGGCGCGTCTCGCCACCGCCTGGCTCTCCGCGACCCGCACCGCCGGTCTGGTCGGCGGCCAGGACGCCAAGGGCCGCACCCTGTCCGCGCTCGGCCCCGACCTGGACCGCGGCTCCGCCCCCGAGGTGCGGCGCCGCGTACTGGACCTGCTGGCCGGCCTGCCCGAGGGCGCCGCGCCGGACGCCGACAGCCTGCTGGCACGGCTGCGGTGGGAGCGCCCCGCGCGCGGCAGCACCGGTGAGCTGCGCACCCGGCTTGCCCGCTGGACCCTGACGGAGGCGGAACTCCTCGGCGTCACCGGCCGCGGCGCGCTCTCCACCCACGGCCGCGCCCTGCTGACCCCGGCCCCGGCGCCTGGTACGGCGCCCGGCCGCCGCCCCGCGGCCGCCGGATCCGGCCCGCTTCCCGCCGCCACCCCCGTCGAGACCGCCGTCGCCGCGCTGCTCGCGCCCCACCTGCCCGAGCCGCTCGACCACGTACTGCTCCAGGCCGACCTGACCGCCGTCGCCCCCGGCCCGCTGCAACGGCCGCTCGCGGACACCCTGTCCGTACTCGCCGACGTCGAGTCGAAGGGCGGCGCGACGGTCTACCGGTTCACCCCCGGGTCCGTGCGCCGCGCGCTCGACGCCGGGCGCGCCGCCGCCGACCTGCACGCCTTCCTCGCCGCGCACAGCCGTACCCCGGTCCCGCAGCCCCTCGCGTACCTCATCGACGACGTGGCCCGGCGGCACGGCCATCTGCGCATCGGGGCCGCATCGGCGTACGTCCGCTGCGACGACGACGCGCTGCTGAACGAGATCCTGGCCGACAAGCGTTCCCAGGCGCTCGGCCTGCGCCGCCTCGCGCCCACCGTGCTGGCCGCCCAGACCGACCCGGCCACCCTGCTCGACGGCCTGCGCGCGCTCGGCTACGCGCCCGCCGCCGAATCCGCCGAGGGCGACGTACTCATCACCCGCCCCGACGCCCGCCGCACCCCGCCCCGCACGGCGCCCGCCCCCGTCCCGGAGGGCCCGCCGGTGCCCGACGCCACGCTGCTGGGCGCGGCGGTGAAGGCCATACGGGCGGGCGACCTCGCGTCCACCGTGGTCCGCAGGGAGCCCGCCGTCGCCGCACCCGGCAACGGTGTCCTCCCGCGCACCACCTCCGCCGAGACCCTCGCCACCGTCCAGGCCGCGGCCCTCACCGGCTCCGCCGTCTGGATCGGCTACGTCAACGCGGACGGCGCGGCCAGCCAGCGGGTGATCGCGCCGGTGCGGGTGGAGGGCGGGTTCGTCACGGCGTACGACCACACCGCCGACGAGGTGCGTACGTATCCGCTGCACCGCATCACGGGCGTGGCGGAACTGGCCGACGACCCGGCCCAGGCCCCCGGCCGGGGTACCCCCTAGCGAGTCGCCGGTGCGCGGCGCCTGCTGCGCACCGCGCGCCCGAGCCGGCGGCCCAGGAAAAGGTAGTACCCGATCAGCGCACCGGTCGTATTGAGGATCACGTCGTCGATGTCGAACGCCCGCCCCTGGACGATCGCCCCCTGCGCGAGCTCCACCAGCACCATGACCGCCACGGTGAGGAACACCACGCGCAGCAGCCGCAGCTGACGGGGCACCAGCACCGGCAGCAGCACCCCGAACGGCACGCCCAGCAGCAGGTTGCCGCCGACCTGCTTCGCCGCGGCGAGGAAGGTGTAGTCCTCGGCGTACTTCCGCAGCGAGGCGCCGGGGCGGAGGTTGGTGGTGACCAGGTCCTCGGAGGCCGGGGAGGGTACGAGCGTCAGCTTCGCCAGTACCCACGAGAAGGCCACGAGCCCGGCCAGCGCCGCGCCGACGGCCAGTACCCGCAGCACGGTCCGGCCCCATGAAGGTCTGAGACTTGCGTCAGTCGCCATAGCACCCCGCTTACCCCCGGCGGCCCGCCGCAAAATGACCGGCCAAAATGACTGGCTCAGAAGGAAGTCGGGTGCGCAGGCTGTCTCCATGGACGAACCAGAAGAACCGAAACACCGGATCCGGGCGCTTCACACGGCCACGACGGTCACCGTCTACCAGGCTTACGCCCCGCACCTCGGCCTCCCGGCCGCCCGCGACGGCCGCTTTCCCGCCGCCTGGAAGCGGGAGCGCATGACCTGGATCAAGCCCTCGTTCCTGTGGATGATGTACCGCTGCGGCTGGGCCACCAAGCCCGACCAGGAGACCGTCCTGGCGGTCGAGATCACGCGCGAGGGCTTCGACCACGCCCTGCGCCACGCCTGCCTCTCGCACTACGCCCCCGGCCTCCACCCCGACCGGGACGCCTGGCAGCGCGCCCTGAAGCGCGCCCCGGCCCGCGTCCAGTGGGACCCGGAACGCGACCTCCGCCTGAACCCGCTGCCGTACCGCTCGCTGCAGCTGGGTCTCGCGGGCGAGACGTCACGCGCGTACGCCGACGACTGGACGGTGTCGATCACGGACGTCACCGCGTCGGCCCACGAGATCCACGCCCTGGTGCGCGCCGGCAAGGAGAGCGAGGCCCGGGCCCTGCTGCCCGAGGAGCGCCCGTACCCGGCGGGCGACGACCTGCTGGCGCACCTGCGCGTGCCCACCGGGGCGGCGTAACGCCCGCCGGACGCCGGGCCGCCCACGCCTCCCGGCCGCATGCGGCACACTGGAGGTTTGGCCGTACCGGCCGATCAGTGCGGGAAAGGGCTGAGCGTTGAACGGACCCCTCATCGTCCAGAGTGACAAGACTCTGCTCCTGGAAGTCGACCACGAGCAGGCCGACGCCTGCCGCCGTGCCATCGCCCCGTTCGCGGAGCTGGAGCGCGCGCCCGAGCACATCCACACCTACCGGGTGACGCCCCTCGGGCTGTGGAACGCGCGTGCCGCCGGGCACGACGCCGAGCAGGTCGTGGACGCGCTGGTGGAGTTCTCCCGGTACCCCGTGCCGCACGCGCTGCTCGTCGACGTCGCCGAGACGATGGCCCGGTACGGGCGGCTCACCCTCTCCAAGCACCCCACCCACGGTCTCGTGCTGACCACCACCGACCGGCCCGTCCTCGAGGAGATCCTGCGGTCGAAGAAGGTCCAGCCGCTGGTCGGGACACGGATCGACCAGGACACGGTCGCCGTGCACCCCTCGGAGCGCGGCCAGATCAAGCAGACGCTGCTGAAACTGGGCTGGCCGGCCGAGGACCTCGCCGGGTACGTGGACGGTGAGGCGCACCCCATCGAGCTGGCCGAGAACGGCTGGGCGCTGCGCGCGTACCAGAAGCAGGCCGTCGAGGGGTTCTGGCACGGCGGGTCCGGGGTCGTGGTGCTGCCCTGCGGCGCGGGGAAGACGCTCGTGGGCGCCGGGGCGATGGCGCAGGCCAAGGCGACGACGCTGATCCTCGTCACGAACACCGTCTCCGCCCGTCAGTGGAAGCACGAGCTGGTGAAGCGGACCTCGCTGACCGAGGACGAGATCGGCGAGTACAGCGGGACGCGCAAGGAGATCCGGCCGGTCACGATCGCGACGTACCAGGTCCTGACGACGAAGCGGAAGGGCATCTATCCGCACCTGGAGCTGTTCGACTCCCGCGACTGGGGGCTGATCGTGTACGACGAGGTGCATCTGCTGCCCGCGCCGGTCTTCAAGTTCACGGCCGACCTCCAGGCCCGGCGGCGGCTCGGGCTGACCGCGACGCTCGTACGTGAGGACGGGCGCGAGTCGGACGTCTTCTCGCTCATCGGCCCAAAGCGGTTCGACGCGCCGTGGAAGGAGATCGAGGCGCAGGGCTACATCGCGCCCGCCGACTGCGTCGAGGTCCGGGTCAACCTGACGGACGGCGAGCGGCTGGCGTACGCGACGGCGGAGACCGAGGAAAAGTACCGGTTCTGCGCGACGACCGCGACCAAGCGGAAGGTGACGGAGGCGCTGGTCGCCAAGCACCGGGGCGAGCAGACGCTGGTCATCGGGCAGTACATCGACCAGCTGGACGAGCTGGGCGAGCACCTGGACGCCCCGGTCATCAAGGGCGAGACGAGCAACGCGCAGCGCGAGAAGCTCTTCGAGGCGTTCCGGCAGGGCGAGATCTCGGTGCTCGTCGTCTCGAAGGTCGCGAACTTCTCGATCGACCTGCCGGAGGCGACGGTCGCGATCCAGGTGTCGGGCACGTTCGGGTCCCGGCAGGAGGAGGCCCAGCGGCTGGGCCGGGTGCTGCGTCCGAAGGCGGACGGCCACGAGGCCCGGTTCTACTCGGTGGTCGCGCGCGACACGATCGACCAGGACTTCGCGGCGCACCGCCAGCGGTTCCTGGCCGAGCAGGGCTACGCGTACCGGATCGTCGACGCGGACGAGCTGCTGGCGGGCGAGCGCTGAGGTGAGAGCGCTGAGGTGAGCGCTGAGGTGAGCCGCTACCGCGTCTCGTCGGTCGAACCGGCGTAGGCGCGGGGCCGCCGCGTGCGGCGGTCCGGTCCGCCCGGCGCCGGCGCCGGCGCGGTGTCGCGCTGGCCCGGCACCGGCCGTGCCGGGCCGCCCGCGTCGCGGGCCGCGCGGGCCGCGAGGAACAGCAGACCGGCGGCGATCAGCGGGTAGGGCGAGGCGAGAGGCTGCTGCCACCAGGGCAGCTGGAGGTCCAGGTCGCCCCGGTGCGGTACGAGCCAGAAGGTGCGGGCGGTGAAGACCACGGCGACCGCCGCCGCCGTACGTACGTACCCCTCCGCCACCAGCACCGCGAGCAGCGGCACGCACCACACCCAGTGGTGGGACCAGCTGATCGGCGAGACGAGCAGGGCCGTGAAGGCGGTGATCAGGACACCCCAGGTCTCCCGGCCGTCCCGGACGGCCGACCGCCGCGCGAGCCACAGGCCGGCGAGCCCGGTGACCGCCGCGGCCGCCGGCCAGACGAGACCGGGCTCGGGCGTGTGCAGGACGCGGGCGAGCAGGCCCTGGAGCGACTGGTTGTCGACGATCCACGGTTTCCCGACCCGGTCGGTCTCGAAGATCCGCCGGGTCCAGAAGTCGACGCTGGCCCCGGGCAGGACGAGCGCTCCGAGCAGCACGGTGCCGGTGAAGGAGGCGAGGGCGGTCAGCCCGGCCCGTACCCGGCCGGTCAGCAGGAGATAGACGATGAAGACGGCCGGGGTGAGCTTGACTCCGGCCGCGATGCCGAGCGCGAAGCCCTTCCCGAGCGCGCCGTCCACGCGGGCCAGGTCCCAGAGCACGAGGCAGGCCAGGGCGAGGTTGATCTGGCCGAAGAGGAGGGTCTGGAAGACGGGCTCCAGCCACAGTCCGACCGCGGTCCCGGCGAGGACGATGCCGGGGCGGGCGGGGATGCGGGCGAAGCGGCAGGAGAGGTGGACGAGGAGGGCGAGAAGCGCGGCGTTCCCCGCCACGAAGACGATCTTGAGCGTGGCGACGGGCAGCCAGGTGGTCGGTACGAAGAGGATCGCGGCGAACGGCGGATAGGTGGCGGGCAGGTTCCACCGGGTGACGGTGAAGCCGTACAGATCGGTGCCGTTGGCGACTGCCGCGCCCTCGGCCCGGTAGACGAGGGTGTCGGCCATGGGAATGCGCTGGACGACGCACAGCACGGCCAGCGCGGCGAGGGAGCCGGCGAACAGGACGCCCGAGGCGAGGAGCAGGGGTCGGGGTCGGCTGGCGAAGCGGCTCCGGATCACGCGCGTGACCCTAGTGGATCCCCGCGCGTCCGGCGCGCTCGCGACGCCTCGGGGGCGCCGGGGGCCGGTGGGCCGGGGCGTCGATGGGCCGGGGCGCCGCCAGCTCGGGCCGGTTCGGGCTGGGCCGGGCCGGCTTGGGCCGGGCGGGGTCAGTGGCGGACGACGACGCCCGCCTCTTCCGCGTACTCGCCGAGGACGATCACGCCGAACGCGGCGGAGGCGAAGACCTTGAGCGCCCGCAGGGCATCGCCCAGGCGGTGAGGGTGGTGCGTCCCGGAGGCTGCGGTCGCGCCGCGGTGCGGAACGCTCTGGGAGGGGTGGAAGGCTGCACTACTCATGCTTCCATCATGGGATTCCGCTTCTCGAAAAGCATCGATCCGAGGTCGCAACCTGCCGCCCGCGCGCATACGCCGCAGGACCTGTGCCGTCCCCCAGGGCCCTTAGGGGGAAGCGCCTCCGCCCTCATTTATTCGTTCGCCCGGTCCGCGCGTGCTGGCTAGAATCGCCCGTCTTGCCGCCTCCCGAACCGTGCTGCCGTCAGCAGCCGGGGGAGCGCCGCCGCCCGGACGGAAACCGGCCGGCCCCCGTTCCCGCCGTTCCGCCCGTTCCGCCGTTCCGCCCGCTCCCATGCTCACGCCCGGAGGCAGCATCGTGCCCGCGCACGCACCCGTTCCCCCCGACGACGCCGAGGACGCGCCCGGCCCCCTCGCCCGCGAGCGCGCCCACCTCGCCGCCTCCCGCGCCGCGCTCCGCGCGATGCGCGAGGACGTGGAGTCGCTCGACATCCGCGACGTCACCGCGAACTGGGTGAATGCCGCTGTCCTGCGGGCCCAGATCGAGGACCGAGTCAAGGCCCTCGCCGACCTGACCCACACCCCGCTCTTCTTCGGCCGCCTCGACTATCTGCACGCGCCCGGCGTGGAGTTGGCCGAAGGGGCGGGCGGCGAGCAGTTCTACATCGGCCGCCGGCACGTCCACGACGCCGACGGCGACCCGATGGTCATCGACTGGCGCGCGCCCGTCTCCCAGCCCTTCTACCGCGCCTCGAAGAAGGACCCGCTGGACGTGGCGCTGCGCCGCCGCTTCGGTTACACGGGCGGCGACCTCACCGCGTACGAGGACGAGCACCTCACCGACCCGGTGGAGACCGAGCAGACCGCGCGGACCAGCAGGCTGCTCCAGGCCGAGATCGAACGCCCCCGCGTCGGCCCGATGCGTGACATCGTCGCGACGATCCAGCCCGAACAGGACGAGATCGTACGGTCGGGCCTGTCCGGCAGCGTCTGCGTGCAGGGCGGCCCCGGCACCGGAAAGACGGCGGTGGGCCTGCACCGGGTCGCGTACCTGCTCTACGCCCACCGGGAGCGGCTGGCCCGTACCGGCACGCTCGTCATCGGACCGAACCGGTCCTTCCTCCACTACATCGAGCAAGTGCTGCCCGCGCTTGGTGAGTTGGAGGTCAAGCAGGCGACGGTGGACGATCTCGTCGCGACGCACGCGGAGGTGCGCGGTACGGACGACGCGCGGGCGGCGGTGATCAAGGGCGACGCGCGGATGGCCGAGGTCCTGCGCCGGGCGGTCCGTTCGCACGTCACGACGCCCACCGAGCCGGTCGTGGTCGTGCGCGGCTCGCGCCGGTGGCGCGTCCCGGCGTACGAGGTCGAGGAGATCGTCGCCGAGCTGCTCGCCCGCGACATCCGCTACGGCGCCGCGCGCGACGCGCTCCCGCAGCGCATCGCGCACCCGGTACTGGTGCGGATGGAGCAGGCGGGCGAGGCGCCGGACGACCGGGTGCAAGACGCGGTGGCCCGCAACCCGGCGGTCAAGGCGGCGGTGAAGGCGATCTGGCCGCCGGTGGAACCGGCGAAGCTGGTCCTGCGGCTGCTCTCGGACCCGGACTTCCTGGCCGCCCACGCGGAGGGTGTCCTGTCGCCCGACGAGCAGAAGGCGATCCTCTTCACCAAGCCGGCCCGCAGTGTGCGGGCGGCCGCGTGGTCGGCGGCGGACGCCGTGCTGATCGACGAGGCGCAGGATCTCGTCTCGCGCACGCACTCCCTCGGCCATGTCGTCCTCGACGAGGCGCAGGACCTGTCGCCCATGCAGTACCGGGCGGTGGGCCGACGCTGCACGACCGGCTCCGCGACGGTGCTCGGCGACCTGGCGCAGGGTACGACGCCGTGGGCGACCCGGAGCTGGGCGGAGGCCCTGGCGCACCTGGGCAAGCCGGACGCGGCCGTCGAGGAACTCACGGCGGGCTTCCGGGTGCCGCGCGAGGTCATCGCGTACGCGTCACGTCTGCTGCCGTCGATCTCGCCCGGCCTGGCGGCGGTGTCCTCGGTGCGCGAGACGCCGGGCTCGCTGGAGGTACGCCAGGTCACGGGCCTGGACGCGGCGATCGCGGACCTGGACGCGGCGGTGGTCGCCGCGTGCGAGGAGTCGCTGCGCCACGAGGGTTCGATCGGCCTGATCGCGGCCGACGCGCGGGTGCCGGCTCTGGCGGAGGCGCTGACGGCGGCGGGTCACGCGTACCTCTCGCCGGGCGAGGAGACGACGGCGGCGTCCCGGCTCACGCTGGTCCCGGCGTCGCTGGCGAAGGGCCTGGAGTACGACTACGTGGTACTGGACGAGCCGTCGGCGGTGGTGGACGGCGAACCGGACGAACGCACGGGCCTGCGCCGGCTGTACGTGGCCCTGACCCGAGCGGTATCGGGCCTGACCGTCCTGCACGCCGCCCCCCTCCCAGCGGAGCTGGCTGACGATCAACCCCGGGATGTGAGGCACTGATGCGTATCGCATACGACCGGGACAACGACACGCGTACATCTACCTGGTGGACGGCATTCCAGACGGCGCGGCCGCCTCCCAGGTCTCCGTCGAACCGCCCCATGGCAATGCGGAAATCACCCTGGACTTCGACGCCAACGGCTCGCTGCTCGGCATCGAGGTGCTGGGCGCCGCAGCGGTACTGCCCCCGGCCGCCCTCGCGTAGGTCCTGTCCGGACGATCAGGCGCTGCCGTACCTCCGCTCGCGCCGGCGGCAACATACGGGCGGCCCCAAGCCTCATCGCCTGCGGCGGCCCCGCCCCGGGGGCGGGGGCGGGGGCCGGGAAGCCGGCCCGGCCGCGTCAGCCCACCGCCTCCCGCCATTCCGCCACCGCCGCCGCGTCGACCCCCGTCGACCACCCGCCCGGCCGCGCCGCGCCGCCGATGTGGAACGCGTCCACTCCCGCCGCCCGCAGCACCGGCACGTGGTCCAGGCGGAGGCCGCCCCCGACCAGGAGCCGCGGCTCGTACCCCGGCTCACCCCGGCGCGCCGCCTCCGCGAGGAGGACCGGCAGCCCGGCGTCCACGCCCTCCGCCGCGCCGGCGGTGAGGTACGTGTCGAGGCCCGGCACCTCCGCGAGCTGCTTGCGCAGCTCATCGCGGTCCCGCGCCTGGTCGATCGCCCGGTGGAACGTCCACCGGCACCCCTCCAGCACCACGGCCAGCCGCTCCACCGCGACCAGGTCCGGAGTACCGTCCGGGTCCAGGAAGCCGAGCACGAACTCCTCCGCGCCCTCGCCCCGCAGGGCCTGCGCATCCCGTACGAGCGCGTCGACGTCCCCGGCGGCGAACCCGTCCGTCGCTCGCAGCATCACGCGCAGCGGGATGTCGACGGCGGCGCGGATCGCGGCGAAGGTCTCCCGCGACGGCGTGAGCCCGTCGGCGGCGATGTCGGTGACCAGTTCGAGGCGGTCCGCACCCCCGGCCTGGGCAGCGATCGCGTCCTCCGCGTTGAGGGCGATCACCTCCAGCACTGCACGGTTGCTCATGTGACCCCATTCCTTCGAGATTCCTTCGACATACCTTCGACCGACGTACTTTCGACCGCTCATCACACTTATAGGTCTAGTCCAATGGCCACGACCACCCTAAGGGCCGCCTCCCCACCGCCGCATCACCCACGCCACAATGACCGACATGGCCGAGCACCCCGCCCACAACGACCTCCGACACCGCTGGGCGGCCGCCGTCCCGCATGCCGACGCGGAGCGGTACGCCGACAACCTGCTCGCCCGCTGGGCCGAGCCGCAGCGGAAGTACCACACCACCGACCACCTCCTGGCCGTCCTCGACCGCGTCGACGAACTCGCGCCGTACGCGGCGGACGCGGACCTCGTCCGGCTGGCGGCCTGGTTCCACGACGCGGTCTACCGCCCCGACCGCTCGGAGAACGAGGAGCGCAGCGCGGCCCTCGCCGAGCGCGCCCTGCCCGAGCTCGGGCTCGACGAAGCCCGCACGGCCGAGGTCGCCCGGCTCGTACGGCTGACCGTCACCCACGATCCGCAGCCCGGCGACGCGAACGGCGAGGTGCTGTGCGACGCGGACTTGGCGGTCCTGGCGGCGGACCCGAAGACGTACGCCGCTTACGCGGCCGCCGTCCGGGAGGAGTACGGCTTCGTACCGGACGACGCGTTCCGCGAGGGCCGGGCGGCCGTACTGCGTCAGCTGCTGGAGCTGCCGGCGCTGTTCCGTACACCGTACGGACAGGAGCAGTGGGAGGAAAGGGCCCGCCGGAACCTCACAACGGAACTGGACCTGCTGAGCACGTAGCGGGTGGGGCCGGGGGTGCACCGTGGCCGGGGGCGGGTCGTGCGGGAAGGACAGACCCGCGCCCGGGGGCGAGTCGCGCGGGGAGGGGGCCGCCCGGTTGTGATGATGGCGGCTCCGTGCCGGGCGTCAAGGGCGCTCCCTGCGGTCGCGTCGCTGCGCGATGGGCTGCGCCCACCCTGGACTCCCGTCCCTCCACCGCTACTGCTTGTTGAGGGGGCGGCCCCCGGAGCGGGGCCCCGGGGCTGCTGATCGGTTGGTCCCGGCCCGCTGCCGGCCGCAGGCCGGTGGGCGGTTACGGGACCCGGTCACTCCGGGATGAGCCCGGCCCCGGCCAAACGGCCACCAGGTGGTGGGTGGTGCGCGGTCGGTCCGGGATGGGTCCGGCCCCGGCTCAGCGGCCACCAGGTGGTGGGTGGTGCGCGGTCGGTCCGGGAGAGGTCCGGCCCCGGCCAAGCGGCTGCTAGGTGGTGGGTGGCCAGGCGGCGCGACAGGCCCGGGATGGGCCCGGCCCCGGCCAAGCGGCTGTTACGTGGTGGGTGGCCAGGCGGCGCGACAGGCCCGGGATGGGCCCGGCTCGGCCAAGCGGCCGCAGGCCGGTGGGCAGGGCGCCATCTTCTCGCGGGGGCCCGGCCCCGGCTCAGCGGCCGCCGGGTGGTGTGGATGCGGCAGACTCGTCGTGCGCCCGATCCGGCCCAATGCCCGCAGGCCGGTGGGGCGTTGGCGAGTGTGGCAGGCCCGGAAGTGCCCGGACAGGGCTCTGGGCGGCCGTCAGGCCGTTGGAGCCGAGGTATGGCGACATCAGTCCGCATGCCGGGGTCCGCCGAGCCTCAATCCTGCCCGATTTGCCGGGGTTTGTGGCCTGCTTGCGGGCCCCCTCGGCCGCTTGGTGTCAATCCACCTCGGATTGGGCGTTGTCCCGGTGCAACAGGCGGCCGTCGGCCGCTATGCCGAGGCCAGCCGTCCCCGAAGTGGCCGCGTGTCTTGCCCCTACCCACCGGGCTGAGGCCACCGACGAAAGCCGGGCCACTCCCGGAGCTCAGGTGGGGCCCCGCTCCCCGGGGCCGCCCGACACTCACCTGCACCAGCGGGACGGGGCGGACAGAAGCTCCTATGGATGGTCAAGGGGTCTGTGGGAGGGGTTTGGGGGTGGTGT
>NZ_JBSOPZ010000069.1:0-15373 GCF_053763515.1 Streptomyces mabaensis | reverse complement strand
GGTATCAACATATCTGGCGTTGACTTTTGGCACGCTGTTGAGTTCTCAAGGAACGGACGCTTCCTTTGGTCCCTTTTTATCGGGCCCTCCGGGCGTTCCCTTCGGTGTTTCCAAACTCTATCAGGCTTTTCCGCTCCTCCTGACCACCTCCCTGCGGGCACGCAGAGGTTTAGACCAGTTAGGATCTCGGCTAGCTTGACGGTGCTGCCAACCCCCGACTCGATGTCGCGTTGGGGTCAGGCAGGTGTACGACCGTACTCTCCGCCGGGAGTTGAGGCAAACCGCTTCCGGTACACCCCTAGGTCCGCCAACTGTCAGCTCTCGTGCGGAACTAGGACATCCTATGACTTACTCTTCGAACAGTACGCCGCCCGGGACGAGCAGTGGCGGCGACACGTGAAGCTCCACCCCTGGGAGGCCCCATGACCACCGTGACGTCCCCTATCGCCGGGCGCGTGATCGGACTCGCGACTGTGCCCGATCCGGTCTTCTCCGGCGCAATGGTCGGGCCGGGCACCGCTGTCGACCCGGTACGTGAGCCCTCGGAGGCGGTGGCCCCCGTCGACGGCGTCATTGTCTCTCTGCACCCACACGCGTTCGTTGTCGTCGACGGAGAGGGTCACGGTGTCCTGACACACCTGGGCATCGACACCGTGCAGCTGAACGGCGAAGGCTTCGAGCTCCTCGTCAACAAGGGGGACACCGTGCAGCGCGGCGACGCCGTAGTGCGGTGGGACCCGGCCGCCGTCGAGGCGGCGGGCAAGTCCGCGATCTGCCCCGTCGTCGCCCTCGAGGCCACGGCCGAGGCGCTCGGCGACCTTCGCGAGAACGGTGACGTGAAGACCGGAGACGTTCTCTTCAGCTGGCAGTGACCCCGGCGTAACGGCTGGTCGGAATCCATCGCGGCGGCCGGGCCCGCCGCACTATCGGAGACGGGTGAAATGGAGACAACGCTGCGAGGCGTCGGCGTGAGCCACGGTGTGGCGATCGGCGAGGTCCGGCACATGGGTACGGCGGTCCTGGAGCCGCCGGCCAAGCAGATTCCGCCGGAGGAGGCAGGGCGTGAACAGGGGCGCGCCCGGCAGGCCGTCGAAGCAGTCGCGGCCGATCTGATCGCTCGCGGCAATCTGGCCGGTGGTGAGGCGCAGCATGTGCTGGAAGCGCAGGCCATGATGGCGCAGGACCCGGAGCTGATGGCGGATGTGGATCGGCGCATCGCGGTCGGCAGCACCGCGGAGCGGGCGGTCTATGACGCCTTCGCCGCGTACCGGGCGCTGCTGGCGGGTGCCGGTGAGTACCTGGCCGGGCGGGTGGCGGACCTGGACGACGTACGGAACCGTATCGTCGCCCGACTGCTGGGCGTCCCTATGCCGGGTGTTCCGGACAGCGACGAGCCGTACGTCCTGATCGCCCGGGATCTCGCTCCCGCGGACACCGCTCTGCTCGACCCCACGCTGGTGCTCGGCTTCGTCACCGAGGAGGGCGGGCCGACCAGTCACAGCGCGATTCTCGCGCGGGCGCTGGGGGTACCTGCCGTGGTGGCGCTGCCCGGCGCCGGCGAGCTGGCCGAGGGCACGGTCATCGCCGTCGACGGCAGCACCGGTGACATCTTTGTCGACCCGAGCCCCGAGAAGCGTGCCGAGCTGGAGTCGGCGGCCGCGGCGCGCAGGGCCGCGCTGGCCGCGTCCTCCGGTCCCGGCGCGACGTCGGACGGGCACAAGGTGCCGCTGCTCGCCAATGTCGGCGGTCCCGGTGATGTGCCGGCGGCGGTCGAGGCGGGGGCCGAGGGCGTCGGTCTGTTCCGTACGGAGTTCCTGTTCCTGGACGACAGCAAGCAGGCTCCGTCCGAGGACAAGCAGGTCGAGGCCTACCGCAAGGTTCTTGAGGCGTTTCCCGAGGGCCGGGTCGTCGTGCGGGTGCTCGACGCGGGTGCGGACAAGCCGCTGGAGTTCCTGACGCCCGCGGACGAGCCGAATCCGGCTCTGGGCGTACGGGGCTTGCGTACGCTGCTGGACCACCCCGAGGTGCTGCGTACGCAGCTGACCGCGCTGGCCAGGGCTTCCGAGGGCCTGCCGGTCTATCTCGAGGTCATGGCCCCGATGGTGGCCGACCGGACCGATGCCAAGGCGTTCGCGGACGCGTGCCGCGCGGCCGGGCTGCGGGCGAAGTTCGGCGCGATGGTGGAGATTCCGTCGGCCGCGCTGCGTGCGCGTTCCATCCTTCAGGAGGTGGAGTTCCTGTCGCTGGGCACCAACGACCTGGCGCAGTACACCTTCGCGGCCGACCGTCAGGTCGGTGCGGTCTCGCGGCTGCAGGATCCGTGGCAGCCGGCGCTGCTCGACCTCGTCGCGGCTTCGGCCGAGGCGGCCAAGGCCGAGGGGAAGAGCTGTGGTGTCTGCGGCGAGGCCGCTTCGGACCCGCTGCTGGCGTGTGTGCTGACCGGTCTGGGCGTCACCAGCCTTTCCATGGGGGCGGCGTCGATTCCCTACGTGCGCGCGACACTGGCGAAGCACACGCTGGCCCAGTGCGAGCGTGCCGCTGCGGCGGCCCGGGCGACGGACAGCGCGGAGGAGGCGCGGATGGCCGCGCAGGCGGTGCTGTCCGGCGAGTAACCGGCTGAGTGTTGTTCGTGAGGGGCCTTCCGCCGGAACGTGGATTCTGGTGGAAGGCCCCTTGGTCGTTCGGTCCTTCCGGCGGTCAGTGGTGGCGGTCGGGTTCGTCGATGGTGAATCCCGCGCAGTACTCCACGCCCGGCTCCGGAGAGACGGGCTCGCCCGTGTCCGCGTCGGTGCAGTAAGCGGCGAAGACCTCCCCGGCGGTCAGGGGTTGGAGAACGCCGCGGTCGAGCTTCCAGCCGCGGACCTGGTCCGCGGTGCCGGGACCGCTGGTGCGCAGCACCACCCCTCCCGGGCTTTCCACGGCGATTCCGGCGGCGAGGACGGTCACGAAGTCCAGGCCGTCGGCATCGTCGAGGCGCACCGGACCGTCCCCCGGCCGTTCGGCGTGGAGGACGGCGAGGAGTTGTCCGTCTTCGGCCGGGACGCTGCAGACGAGGTGGTGGGTGCCGGGTCCGGCCGCTTCGAGCAGGCGCAGGAGGAACAGGGACGCCCGCTGGAAGGCGGACCGGCCGATGTCCTCGCCGCAGTCCGCGCAGTTGCCCAGGCGGGCCAGCAGCATCGTCGCGTACTCCCAGGTGGACTTGCGGACCGCCTCGTTGACCAGGAGGGGCACGAGGTTGTCGATGGGCTGGCCGGTGTAGGGCAGGGCGGCTCCGCCGGCCGCGATCTCGGCGGTGAACCGGGTGCGGCTTGCGGCGGCGTCGGGGTCGAGCCCCGCGTCCGTACAGAACTCCTCGAACTCATCCGGGTCGAAGAGGGCGACGGTGGTGTGCACCCCTTGGGCGGCGAGTGACCGGAGGAGGCCGTCCACCTGGTGGAGGTAGGCCGCGTGGTCGTCGAAGGTGAAGGTGCGGTAGCGCGTCATGGCCGCGAAGTCCTGCTCGTCGGCCAGGAGGCCTACGGTGCTGGGCACTTCGCGGCGCAGCGTGCGTCGCATGCTGGTGGTTTGCTTGTGGTGCGCCATGACTCCCCCTGAGCGCGATTGATCGATGCTCACTCAGCGTAATCAGGGGGACTGACATCGGCAGTTCTGCTGGTTCCCGCTACTTCCGGGTGCGCGCCAGATCCTCGTAGAAGCGCAGGAGTTCGAGGTTGTCGACCGAGCCCGGGTTGACCGCCTTGGCGAGGGCCGTGCCCTGGAGAAGGCGCTTGACCGGGACCTCGATGCGCTTGCCGGTGAGGGTGTGCGGGACGCCCGGGACCTCGATGATCTCGTCGGGTACATGGCGCGGGGAGAGCTGTTCACGGATCGTCTGCTTGATCCGCGCGCGGAGGCCGTCGTCGAGGGTGGCGCCCTCGGCGAGGTGGACGAAGAGCGGCATCCAGTAACCGCCGTCCGGCTCTTCGAGGCCGATGACGAGGGACTCCTTGATCTCGGGGAGACGCTCGACGGCCTCGTAGATGTCGGCCGACCCCATGCGGACCCCCTGGCGGTTCAGGGTGGAGTCCGAGCGGCCGTGGATGACGACGGAACCGTGGTCGGTGATCGTGATCCAGTCGCCGTGCCGCCAGACGCCCGGGAACATCTCGAAGTAGCTGTCGCGGTAGCGGCTGCCGTCGGGGTCGTTCCAGAAGCGGATCGGCATGGAGGGCAGTGGGTTGGTGACGACCAGTTCGCCGACCTCGCCGATGACGGGTTTGCCGTGCGGGTCCCAGGACTGGAGGTCGGTGCCGAGGCAGGCGGCCTGGAGTTCGCCGATGTGGACCGGCAGGGTGGGCACGGCGCCGGCGAAGCAGCTGCAGACGTCGGTGCCGCCGCTGACGGAGGCGATCCAGAGGTCGTCGGCCACCTCGTCGCGCAGCCAGCGGAAGCCGTCGGGCGGCAGCGGTGAGCCGGTGGTCGCGACGCACTTCACCCGGGAGAGGTCGAAGTCGCGGGCGGGGTGGACGCCCGCCTTCCGACAGGCCATGACGTACGCGGCGGAGGTCCCGTAGAGGGTGGCGCCGGTGCGTTCGGCGATGCGCCACTGGGCGGCGGTGTCGGGGTGGCCGGGACTGCCGTCGTACAGGACCACGGTGGTGCCGGTGAGCAGGCCGGAGACGAGGAAGTTCCACATCATCCAGCCGGTCGAGGTGTACCAGAAGAAGCGGTCCTCGGAACCGAGGTCGCAGTGCAGGCCGAGCTGCTTGAGGTGTTCGAGCAGGATGCCGCCCTGGGACTGGACGATGGCCTTGGGCAGGCCGGTGGTGCCGGAGGAGTACAGCACCCAGAGCGGGTGGTCGAAGGGGACCTGTTCGAAGACCGGTTCCTGCTCGCCCGCCTCGGTGGGGGCGGTGAGCGCGGACCATTCGAGGGTGCCTTCGGGGGCCGGCGTGCCGAGGAGGGGGATGTGGACGACGGCCCGGAGGGTCGGCAGTTCGCGGCGCAGTTCGGCGACGGTGTCGGTGCGGTCGTGCTCCTTGCCGCCGTAGCGGTAGCCGTCGACGGTGAACAGGACGACGGGTTCGACCTGCTGGAAGCGGTCCAGCACGCTGCGGGCGCCGAAGTCGGGGGCGCAGGAGGTCCACACCGCGCCGACGGCGGCGGTGGCGAGCAGCGCGGTGACGGCCTGCGGGATGTTGGGGAGGTAGCCGCTGATCCGGTCGCCGGGGCGTACGCCGAGGGCGCGCAGCTCGGCGGCGAGCGCCCCGACCTGGCGGCGCAGCTCGGACCAGGTGACCGGCTGCGGATCATGGGTCTCGTCCACATGGAGGAGGGCGGCATCGTTCGCCCGCGCGGGGTCCTCGGCGGCGCGCAGGGCGTGCTCGGCGTAGTTGAGGGTGGCGCCGGGGAACCACTGGGCGCCGGGCATGGAACGGTCGGCGAGGACCGAGTCGTACGGGGTGGAGAACCGGACGTCGAACCAGTCGGCGACGGCCTTCCAGAACGTGTCCAGTTCATCGACCGACCAGCGGTGGAGGGCCGGGTAGCCGCCGTCGGCCGGTGCTCCGTACCGCTCGGCGGCCCAGCTCTGGAAGCGGGTGATCCTGGCTTCGGCGATGCGGTCGGGGCCCGGCTGCCACAGGGGTCCGGGCTGCGGCACGCCCTCGTCCTGCGGAGGGTTCGTCGGTGTCGCTGAGGTCATGGGTCGGCTCCCGGCTGGTACGGCTCTACGCGTCGTGTGCTGTGTCTCCCGCGCACGCGAAGGGGTGTGCGCGCCGCGCGGCTGACACGGACGATGCCACGTGATCGACTTACGCACCAGGGCGGCCCACCCACGGCCGGCCGCTGGTCGGCCGCCCGGAGGTGTGCTGCCACCACGGGTGAACGCCAGTTGAACGCGCCCCCCGCGCCGGGGAACGAATGGCAGGGTGAGCGGTATGGACGGTCGTGAGCTGGTGCGTTCGGTGAGAGAGGTCGGCTCGTTACGCGGGCTGCGGGCGGTACGGGCGGCCTGGCGGAACCACCGCACGGACGCGTCCGTGCTGCCGCCCCGGGGCGCCGAGCGGGCCCGGGTGCCGGGTCCGGCGACCGGTGCCGAGCCTCGCCCCGGAGGTGGGGTGGTGCGCTTCGCACGGTCGGAGCTGGAGGTGCTCGTCGCGGCGGGGGGATCCGTCTTCTGGGGGTGGGACGGGGCCGGCCCGGTGCCCTCGTACGCGCTGGCGGGCGCGCTGGCGGGCGACCGGCCGGAGCCGGATCCGCGGGCCGTGCTGGAGCCGGACAAGAACGGCGGCTGGCAGGTGGTGTCGGAGCGGCTGACCGTGGTCGTCTCCCGGCACGGGGCGGTCGAGGTGCGTACGCCGGGCGGGGTGGTGCTCCGGCGTGAGCTGCCGCCGCGCTGGTGGGAGCCGGCGGCCGGCGGTCCCGCGCGCTGGGTGCAGCGGTCCGAGGTGCCGGCCGATGCCCGCTTCTTCGGGCTCGGCGGACGGGCCGGCGGGCCCCGGCTGCGGGACGGCACGTACCGGCTGTGGAACACGGACCCGCGCGGCGGGTTCGAGCCGGGCGACGACCCGCTCTACATCACGATGCCGGTGGAGCTTGTGGTCTCCGACGCGGGGTGCCACCTCATGTTCCACGACAACACGTGGGACGGCTGGGTGACGTTGCGCGAGGGGGAGGAAGGCGCGGGCTCCGGACCCGACCGGCCCGGCACCAGCGAGCTGCGGATGGACGGGGGGCCACTGCGCTGCTGGGTGGTGGCGGGGACTCCGGCCCGGGTGCTGCGGGGCTGGACGGCGCTCACCGGTGCGCCGGCGCTCCCTCCGTCCTGGGCACTGGGACACCACCATGCGCGGTGGGGGTTCGGGAGCGAGCGGGAGGTCCGCCGGGTAGCCGCGGGCTACCGGGAGCGTGGGCTGCCGCTGTCGGCCGTACATCTGGACATCGACCACTACGACGAGCACCAGGTGTTCACCGTCGACCGCGAGCGGTTTCCGGACCTCCCGGGGCTGGCCGGGGAGCTGCGCGCGCAGGGCGTGCGGCTGGTGTCGATCGTGGATCCGGCGGTCAAGGCGGAGCCGGGCCGGGCGGTGTACGACAGTGGGGTGGCGGCCGGGGCGTTCGTCCGGGACGCCCGTGGCCGGGAGGTGCGGGGCGCCGTCTGGCCGGGCGAGTGCGTCTATCCGGACTTCACGGATCCGGAGGTGCGTCAGTGGTGGGGCCGGCTGTACGAGGAGCGGCTCGCCCAGGGCTTCGCCGGGATCTGGCACGACATGAACGAGCCGGTGTCCTTCACTCCGTTCGGCGACATGACCCTGCCGCGGTCGGCCCGCCATGTCCTGGACGGCGCAGGCGGGGACCACCGGGAGGCGCACAACGTGTACGGGCTGACCATGGCCGGGGCGGGGTACGAGGGGCTGCGCCGGCTGCGTCCGCAGGAACGGCCGTTCCTGTTCTCGCGCTCCGGGTGGGCGGGCATGCAGCGGTACGGCGGTACCTGGTCCGGTGATGTGACGACGGGGTGGCCGGGGCTGCGGGCGTCGCTGTCGCTGGTGCTGGGGCTGGGCCTGTGCGGCGTGCCGTATTCGGGGCCGGATGTGGGCGGGTTCAGCGGGAGTCCGTCGCCCGAGCTGTATCTGCGCTGGTTCCAGCTGGGCGCGTACCTGCCGCTGTTCCGGACCCACGCGGCGATCTGGGCCGGGCGCAGGGAGCCGTGGGAGTTCGGGCCGCAGGTGCTGGAGTACGCGCGGGCGGCGCTGGTGGAGAGGGAGCGACTGCTGCCGTACTTCGTGACGCTGTCTCATCTGGCCCGGCGCACGGGCGCTCCCTACGTACGGCCCCTGTGGTGGGGCGCGCCGGAGGACCGGGCGCTGCGCGACTGCGAGGACGCGTTTCTGCTGGGGGACGCGCTGCTGGTGGCGCCGGTGCTGGAGAGCGGTACCGATCGGCGCGCGGTCCGCCTGCCGCGCGGACGGTGGTACGACACGGCGACCGGTGAGGCGCACCAGGGGCCCGGGCAGGTGCTGCTGGACGCTCCGCTGTCGCGCGTGCCGGTGCTGGCGCGGGCCGGCGCGGTCCTGCCGGTGCGCGGGGCGGACGGTGGGCTCCAACTGGAGGTGTGGGCGCCCGCGCCGGGGCGCACGGGGGGCGGGCTGCTGGTCAGGGACGCGGGTGAGGGCTGGGAGCAGCCGGAGGTCGAGCGGTTCACGACGCGGGTGGGGCCGGCCGGGGTGTCGGTGGAGCGGGAGGGCGGCGCGGAGGTCGGTATTCCGGTGCGGGTGCGGGGCGGGTAGCGGGCGCTGCCGAGGGGTTCAGGCCGGGTCCTGTGCGTGTACGGCGTACCGGCCGCGGAACCACTCGCGTACCGCCTCTGTGTGCAGCGGGAAGGCCAGTTCGGCCGGCTCGCGCAGGAGGTGCCAGCCGGTGGTCTCGTCGGTGGGGGCGGTGGCCGGCAGGTCGGCTGCGTCGCGTTCGGGGAGCAGGCCGAAGAGGAGAAGGTGACCCGCCGGTGAGCTCATGGCGTCGGCGAGCCGCACCGGGTCTCCCCCGGCGTCGATGCCGGTCTCTTCCCTGAGCTCGCGCACGACGGCGTGCCGCCAGTCCTCGCCGTGGTCGATGAAGCCGCCCGGCAGGGCGACACCGCCGAGCTGCGGCTCGATGGTGCGGGTGATGACCACGAGCGCGACGCCCTTTTCGTCGCGCACGGGCAGCAGGGCGACGGCGACCGGGAGCGGATTGCGGTAGACCATGTCACCGCAGGTGGAGCAGGCCCGGGGCCAGCCGCTGTCGGCCCGGTACAGTGCTCCGCAGCTGGAGCAGTGGGAGTTCTTCACCGGAATCACTGGCACGCGCGGACTGTATCCGATGCCCCGTCGGGTCCCCTTTCCGTGCGGGCAGTTGGAGTGATAGATGGAGGAACCATGACCCGACTCTCGGTTGTACTGCGCACGCTCGCCGTGGGCGCCGCCACGCTGTTCGCCGCGACGGCGCTGCCGTCGTCGGCCGAGGCGAAGCCCGAGCCCAAGGCGCCCAAGGAGTTTGTCGCGCTGCGTTCCGTGGACCTCACGATCATGCAGGAGATGCGCTACACCACCGCGCACAACTTCGTCGGTGAGCGGGTGGACGGCTACCGGCAGCCCGTCTGCATCCTCACCCGGCCGGCGGCTCAGGCGCTGCACAGGGCCCAGACGAAGCTGCTGAGCCAGGGGTACTCCCTCAAGGTGTACGACTGCTACCGGCCGCAGCGTGCCGTCGACCACTTCGTGCGCTGGGCGCAGGACCTTCAGGACGAGGCGATGAAGGCGGAGTTCTATCCCCATGTCGACAAGTCGCGGTTGTTCGCGGACGGCTATATCGCCGAGAAGTCAGGGCACAGCCGGGGCAGCACGGTCGATCTCACGCTGGTGAAACTGCCGGCGGCGCCGACGCGTCCGTACGTCCCCGGGGAGCCGCTGGTCCCCTGCTACGCCCCGCAGGCCGAGCGTTTCCCGGACAACTCCGTGGACATGGGCACCGGCTACGACTGCTTCGACACGCGCTCGCACACCGACGACCCGCGGATCCAGGGCGAGCAGCGCGCCAACCGGCAGCTGCTGAGGAGCACTCTCGCGGAGCTCGGTTTCGTGAACCTGGCCGAGGAATGGTGGCACTTCACGTACAAACCGGAGCCGTTCCCGAGCACGTACTTCGACTTCCCGGTCTCTCGCCGCTCGGTCGCCGGGCAGTGAGACAACGGGCGGCCGGGACCACCCCCGTGGGTTCCGGCCGCCCGTTCTCCCTATCGGACGCGCATCAGCCGTATCCGGTTCTCGCGTCAGCGAATACCGTTGCCCGTATGGAGCAACGGACCTTTGAGTCGTACGAGGAGTTCTGGCCCTACTACGTGGCGATGCACTCCCGGGCCGCCACCCGCTGGGTCCATCTGACCGGGACCCTGACCGGTCTCGCGGTGACGGCGTACGGACTGGCCCGCGGCCGGAAGCGGTACGTGGCGGCGCTGCCGCTCATCGGCTACGGCACCGCCTGGCCCGCGCACTTCTTCATCGAGAAGAACAACCCGGCCACCTTCGGGCATCCGGCCTGGTCGCTGCGAGGCGACATGCAGATGATCCGGATGATGCTGGCCGGCCGGGACGCGGAGCTGGCCGAGACCGCCGCCAAGTGGCTCGCCGAGAATCGCTGACTCCCTTGACCCCTGCCCCGCTGACCGCCGGGTCAGGTGGCGGCGGCGGGCTGGCGCTGGGCGCTCGCGAGGGTCATGGCGTGCTGGACAACGGCCACCAGGACCTCCTTGACGGACTCGCGGTCCCGCGCGTCGCACATCAGCACCGGGACCTCCGGGTCGAGGTCGAGCGCCGAGCGTACGGTGTCCCCGGGGTAACGGTCCGCGCCGTCGAAGCAGTTGACGGCCACCGTGAAGGGGATGGAACGCCGCTCGAAGTAGTCGACGGCGGCGAAGCAGTCCTCCAGCCGGCGGGTGTCGGCGAGGACGACCGCGCCCAGTGCCCCCTGGGCGAGCTCGTCCCAGAGGAACCAGAAGCGGTCCTGTCCGGGGGTGCCGAACAGGTAGAGCACCAGGTCCTCGCGGAGTGTGATGCGGCCGAAGTCCATGGCGACCGTGGTGGTCGTCTTGGCCTCGACGCCCTCGGTGTCGTCCACGGGACGGCCGGCCTCGGTGAGCATCTCCTCGGTGCGCAGCGGCTTGATCTCACTGACCGCGCCCACCAGGGTCGTCTTGCCCACGCCGAAGCCGCCCGCGACCAGGATCTTGAGGGTCACCGGCTCCACAGGCGGCTTGCTGCGGCTAAAGCGCCCGAAGCCCATTGATCACCTCACGCAGGATGGATTCGTCCGGCAGCTCGGCCGGCGGTACAGGACGGGTTACATGGACCAACTGGTCCTCGACCAGGTCCCCGATCAGGACCCGGACGACTCCGATGGGCACGTCGAGTTCCGCGGCGAGCTCCGCCACGGACTGCGGCGCGCCTCGGCAGAGGCCGACGATGTCCACGTGCTCGGGGGACAGCGTCTGATCCCGGTCGGGATCATCGGCGGCCGGTTCGGCGACGACGACCGCGATCAGGTCGAGGCGGTGCTGGCCGGCGCTGCTGGTCCGGCCCCGCGTCATGGCGTACGGGCGGACGACGGGACCGGCGTCGTCGTCGAACCAGTGGGACGGCTGCTGACCTGATTCGCTCATACGGGCACACTCACCGTCCGGCGGACAGCCCGGTGCGTGGAGCGGTGGCCAGGTGGGCGCCCACCCGCTTGACCATCAGCGTCATCTCGTACGCGACCTGGCCGACGTCGGAGTCCGCGTCCGAGAGGACGGCGAGGCAGCTGCCGTCACCGGCGGCGGTGACGAAGAGGAACGCGTCGTCCAGCTCCACGACGGTCTGCCGGACCTTGCCGGCCTCGAAGTGCCGGCCGACCCCCTTGGCGAGACTGTGGAATCCGGAGGCGACCGCGGCCAGGTGCTCGCCGTCCTCGCGGGTCAGTTCCTTGGAGGTGCCGGTGGGGAGCCCGTCGCCGGAGAGCACCACCGCCTTGCGGATGCTGCGGACGCGGTCGACCAGCTCGTCGAGCAGCCAGTTGAGTTCGCCGGCGCCCCGGGTCGTGGCGTCCTGAGCTGCGGTCTGTGGTGCGGTCATCGACCGTCCCCCTCCGATGTCGTTCGTTGTACGGTCTCGCCCGGGCTGGTTTCGCCTTCGGCGTTCTGCTGCCGGCCGCGTTGCCAGCCGCGTTGGAGCGAGGCCATTCGGCTGCGTACTTCGTCGGCGTCCCGGTCGGCGTCGGACACGGCTTCGTCGCCGTCCGGCTCGGTCCGGGGTGCCGGTCCTGCCTTGAGCTGGGGTGCGAGGCTGGCCTGGCGGACGCGGCGGGGCAGTCCGCCGGCCGTGCGTGCCGGCGCGGCGGGCCGGCCGGCCTCGTGTGCCGGTGCGGCTGGTTCGGGCACGACCGGTTCCGGTGTGCCGTGGGGCGGGGAGCCGAGTTCCGTGTCGCCGGGTGGCGGGGAGCCATGGGCCGTGGCGCCGGGCGGCGGGGAGCCATGGGCCGTGGTGCCGTGTTCCTGGGCGCCGTCTGCCGGAGCCGCCGCCGAGACCGGGCGATGGGGCGCCACACGGCGGCCGTGCTCGGCCACCAGCGTGGGCGGCCTGCGCCGGGGCAGCGGGACGGCCGTCGCCGGCCGCGCCGGATCGGCACCGGGCCGGCCGGCGCTCGTACCGGCCTCCGAGGCCTGCTGGTGCTGCTCACCGACCGGGCCGGGCCCACGGCCCCGGCCCCTGGCGCGGAAGCTCCCGCCGCGCTCGCTCTCGGTGTCCTCCAGATGGCCCAGAGCCCCCAGGTCCGCCACGCCGGCGAGGGCGCTCGCGTCGTCCTCCGGGCCCAGCGCGCCGAGCGGGGCTTCGAGTTCGACCGGCCCGTCCAGCAGGGCGGCGGAGCCGGTGAGTCCGCCCGCCGGGACCTCGGCGAGGCCGGCCAGCCGGACCGCGGAACCGTTCCGCCGGCCGCCGGCCGCGGCGGTCCCCGACGGGGTGCGGTCGAGCCGGAATCCGATGCCGTCCGTCTCCGGGGCGTCGGTCAGCAGAGCCGCCGGAATGAACACCACCGCGGTGGTGCCTCCGTACGGGGACGGCTGCAGCGAGACCCGGACGTTCTGTCGCTGGGCGAGGCGGCTGACCACGAAGAGGCCCAGCCTGTCGGTGTCGGACAGTTCGAACTCGGGGGTCTCGGCGAGGCGGAGGTTCGCGTCGAGGAGGGCATCGGCGGTCATGCCGAGGCCGCGGTCGTGGATCTCCAGCGTGAAGCCGTTGGCCACCCGCTCGCCATGAACCTGGACCGCGGTGTGCGGGGGCGAGAACACCGTTGCGTTCTCGAGCAGTTCGGCGATCAGGTGGGTGAGGTCGGCGACGGCGGGACCGCCGACGCCCAGCCGCGGCAGCCTGCGGACCTCGATGCGCTCGTAGTCCTCGACCTCGGCGACCGCGGCCCGTACGACGTCCATCAGCTGGACCGGCTTGCGCCACTGCCGGGAGGGGGCAGCGCCGGAGAGGATCACCAGCCCCTCGGCGTGCCGGCGCATACGCGTGGTGAGGTGGTCGAGGCGGAACAGGTCCGCGAGCTCGTCGGTGTCCTCGGTACGGCGCTCCATGGTGTCCAGGAGCGTGAGCTGGCGGTGCAGCAGCACCTGGTTGCGGCGGGCCAGGTTGACGAAGACCTCGGAGACTCCGCGCCGCATGTCGGCCTGCTTGACGGCAGCTTCGACGGCGGCGCGCTGAAGCGTGTTGAGGGCCTGGCCGACCTGGCCGACCTCGTCCTTCTCGAATTCGAGGCGGGGCGCCTCGGTCTCGACGTCGACCTGTTCGCCGGCGGCGAGCCTGCGCATCACGCTGGGCAGCCGGACGCCGGACACTTCGTGCGCGTCCTTGCGCAGCCGCGACAGGTCGCGGATCAGGTCCCGGCCGATCCGTACGGAGAGGATCAGCGACACCACGAGGGCGAGGAAACCGAGGACGCCGGCCATGCCCGCCTTGACGATGACGTTGACGGCGACGGGCTCGACACGTTCCTGGTAGCGGTTTCCCGCGGCGGTGCCCATGTCGGCGAGGTCGTCGAGTACGGGATCGGCGGCCGCCTCCCAGCGGGCGAGTCCGACCGCGCGCGGTTTCTTGGTGGCGCCGGCGGCGATCACCCGCTCCTCGGCCTCGCGCAGCGGCCTGGTCTCGGGGCTGCGCCAGTACTGCTCGAAGTCCTCGCGTTCACGGGCCGGGAGGTTGGCCAGGTCGAACTCGTAGAGCAGGGTGCGGTTCGCGACGAGATCGGAGATGAGCCGTACGTCCTGCTCGGTGAATCGTTTCGCGGCGAGCGCCGAGGCGAGTACGGCGTCCTCGCGGGACAGCAGTTCCCGGGCGCGGGTGATGCCGACGAGCGCGCGGCCCTGCTTGTCCATCTCCACGTTGTCCAAGGCGTGGAGATTCATCAGGAAGTCGTAACAGGGGTCGATCAGGCGGTTGTAGAGCTCGAGTGCCTGCTCGCGGTCGACCACGCTCTTGTCCACGGAGACGCGGAGGGCCGTGATGTCGTCGAAGGCTTCGAGCATGGAGGTGAGGCGGCGCTCGGCGTCGGGGCGCATCTCCTCACGGACGTCGGGGTCCTGTGCGTTCGCCCTGATGTCCGCAACGGCCTGGTCGGTGGCGGCCCGGCGGCTGCTCAGCTCGGAGAGGGAGTCGGCGGTTCTGGGGTCGCCGAGGTGGACGAGTGTCTGGCGGCGCTCCTTCTGGATGACCCGGACCACGTCCTCGACGGGGTAGCCGACTTTCTCGACGACATACGCCACGTCGAGCAGTTGGCCGGCCTCGCGGCCGGTGAGGACGGTGGCGAAGCCCCACAACGCGGTCAGCGAGACGAGCGGTACCAGCAGCAACGCCACGATCTTCCGGCGGATGGACTTCCCGCGAAAGCGCATGGCCTCCCCCAGCTCAACCCCGCCGTGCGGGGTAGGTGTTCCGTCAATAAACGGCGTGAGCCTACTACTGCCTCACAGACAACTCGAAGGCACGTCCGGACGTTTTCGGCCGCCGCACGGAACGATGATCACGACTTGTCCGTTAGTTCCGGGATGGCACCGTCCTGAATGCGACGTATGGCACCTGGTGCGGCGTCAGAACTTGCCTGCGGACGGATGGCTGGAATTCTACGCTCCGCGGGAATCTTCCCTGGTGGCCGTTCGTCTACCTGTACGGGGCACGGGGGAGTAAATGCGCCGGATGCGTCGCTTGCGACGCGGAGTGCGGCGTACACATGCGCAATCCGGGCAGCCAGGTAGGAGTGGAGCAGAAGAACGCACGGTGGGGAGAGATCCATGGGCACGGGTGAGAGCAGGGACTACGCGGACGTCAGCGGATCGTTGTGGGTGGATGAGCCGGTAGCACGGAGGCGTCTGCCGGATCCTGTGCGGACGGCCGCGGTGCGCGCCGTGCTCATAGTGGCGCTGACGCTGATGCAGGCGGTGACCGCGTTCCTGTGCACCCTCGCTGGGTCCTGGCTTGCGTTTCCGATGGTGCTCAGCAGCGTCGCCAGCACCGTGGTGGCCACGTGGGGCGTGCTGGACGTCTGGGTGACCCGCCAGGTGTGGAACCAGCGCAACGGAGTGGTGTCCGCCCCGAGCAGTACGGCCCGGCGGATCCGCGGGGAGCGGCGGCAGGCACGCCGCACCGCCGGTATACGGGAGCGGACCCCGCGCCCGCTGTCGCGGGCGTGAGGGCTCCGGCGGAGTTGCGGGCGTGAGGGCTCCGGCGGGCTAGGGGCTGTCCGGCGGGTCAGGGCCGGACAGGACGCGGCGTCTGGTGCGGTGCATCGCAAGGCGCCGGAGTGCCCTAATAGCGGAGCTATTCGG
>NZ_JBSOPZ010000068.1:0-15571 GCF_053763515.1 Streptomyces mabaensis | reverse complement strand
CGAGAGACCGAAGTGGCCTGACGTCTGGGGACGTTCGTCTGTACACAACTGGGGAGCTAAGGCCGTACGCCGACACCGTCTTGAGGAGTTCGCGGGCCTCGGGCCGACACAGGCCGTTGGTCCAGGCCCCGAAGGCGGCCAGGGCGGCGGGGTAGTACTCGCGGAGCAGGGAGCGGAGTTGGTTGGCGAGCTGCTGCCGGTTCCACAGAGAGTCTTGCTGTGCGCGGGCCAGGACGGCAATCGCGCGGCCGAGATCGCTGTCGTCAGGTAGGGGCCGGTGGGCGTGCATGTCGGTGCGGAGGATGTTGGCCAGGACCAGGGCGTCGCCGGGGTCGGACTTCTTGCGGGAGACGCTGTGCCGGTCGCGGTAGCGGGCGGCGGCCATCGGGTTGATCGCAAACACCTTGCGCTTGCCAGTCCGCAGCACCGCGACCAGTAGGCCGCGGGAGGTCTCGATCGCGATCGGGATCGGGTTGTCCGCGGTGTCGCCGTACTCGGCGAGCAGCTCCAGCAGGATCTTGTAGCCCGCCGCGTCGTCGGTGATGTGCCGCTTGGCGAGCAGCTGGCCGGTGTCGTCGACCAGGGCGACGTCGTGGGTTCGTTCCGCCCAGTCGATTCCGCAGTAGATCAAGGTTCCCCTCCCTAGAGTTCGGCGTTTGCGCTGGTCACGAGCACATGCGGGCCACGCAGCGACCTAATCCCAGGCCTCGACCGCATCGCGGTCGGGCCGCCACCTCACTAGCCGTTCGTGGCACCAGCGCATCCCACGGGCCTCGGTCTATGCGGGAGCTCGGGCGGCTCGGGCGTATCAAGAGGTCACCGTGCGATGGGCTCGCACCACCAACACAAACGCGTGATCAAGTCGATAGGTGTTGACGCGCGACGGCCCTGGACGCCGCCGATCTCTTAATAGGCATCGATGCCGGGTGAGTTTCAGGGCATCCGTCCAGCGCCGACGGGCGCCAACACCGCTCGTGGTGGCGGCCACGGAGACGCCGGACAGCGCATTGTCTAGCCAAAGGCCTCTCGGGCCGGGCGCGTACGAAACGTCCGCCCGGCGCCCACGTGACCGCCACCACCATTCGCACCAGACCGCGCACCGATCTACGTGAGGCCTCCACGGCCCGGCTGCCTTTGGATGTCACGGTCTGGTACTCGAACGCTCCGAGAAGCCCATGCTCCTACGGAACGCTCATAACTACGGATTAGGCTGCCTCCATGGCAAAGACGCGCTCGGGCGGGGGTCTCACCGGGACCCAGCAGGCCGCAAAGTTCCTCGGTGTCTCCGTGCTCTCCGGAGCGGTGCTGGCCGGAATCGCACTGCCGGCGGCCGGGGCGCTCGGCCTCGCGGCCAAGGGGACGGTCGAGGGGTTCGACGAAATCCCGGCCAACCTCAAGACACCGCCGCTGAGTCAGCGCACCACCATCCTCGACGCCGACGGCGGTCTGATCGCGACGGATTACTCGCGCGACCGTCAGGTCGTTGAGCTCAAGGACATCTCGCCGTACATGCAGAAGGCGATCGTCGCGATCGAGGACGCGCGCTTCTACGAGCACGGGGCGATCGACCTCAAGGGCATCCTGCGCGCGCTCAACCGCAATGCCCAGTCGGGTGTCGCTGCACAGGGCGCCTCCACACTCACTCAGCAGTACGTCAAGAACGTCTTCGTCGAGGAGGCGGGTGACGACCCGACCAAGGTCGCGGAAGCACAGCAGAAGAGCCTCGGCCGCAAGATCCGCGAGCTCAAGTACGCGATCCAGGTCGAGGAAGAACTCGGCAAGAAGAAGATCCTCGAGAACTACCTCAACATCACCTTCTTCGGGCAGCAGGCGTACGGAATCCAGTCCGCCGCGCAGCGCTACTTCAGCAAGCCCGCCAAGGACCTGAAGCTGGAGGAGGCCGCACTGCTGGCCGGCATCGTCCAGTCGCCGAGCCGCTACGACCCGGTCAACGACACCGAAGAGGCCACGAAGCGGCGCAACATCGTGCTGCAGCGCATGGCCGAAACCGGCGACATCTCGCAGGGCGAGGCCGACCAGGCGAAGGAAACCCCGATCAGGCTCAAGGTGAGCAAGCCCAAGGTCGGCTGCATCACCGCGGTCGACGGGGCCGGGTTCTTCTGCGACTACGTGCGCGAGGTCTTCCTCAACGACTCCGTCTTCGGCAAGACGAGGGAGGAGCGGGCGAAGATCTGGAACAAGGGCGGCCTGACGGTCCGTACGACGCTCGACCCGCAGGCGCAGAAGTCGGTCCAGGCGTCGCTGAAGGACCACGTCAACCAGAAGGACAAGGTCGCCGCGGCGGTGACGCTGGTCGAGCCGGGCACGGGCCGGATTCTCGGGATGGGCCAGTCCAAGCCGTACGGCTTCGGACCCCATGAGACCCAGATCAACTACTCCGTCAACAAGCGGGTGGGCGGCTCGAACTACGGCTTCCCGACCGGTTCGACCTTCAAGCCCTTCCTGGCCGCGGCGGCCGTCGAGGGCGGCATGGCGCCGACGCAGAGCTACCCGGCGCCGTACAAGATGCGGTATCCGAGCTCGGTCCAGACGTGCAGCGGCAGGCCATGGGTCAACGACGGCAACTTCACCGTCGAGAACGAGAACGAGTCCGAGGTCGGGCCGTACGCCATGAAGGAGGCGACGGCCAAGTCCGTCAACACCTACTTCGTGCAGATGCTCGAGGACACCGGCATGTGCCCGGTGATCGAGATGACCGACAGGCTGGGCGTGGTCCAGGGCGACGGCAGCAAGCTGCCCGAGGTGCCCTCCTCGCTCTCGCTCGGCTCGACGGGCATCTCGCCGCTGACGATGGCCAACGCGTACGCGGCCTTCGCCAACCGCGGGATGTACTGCACGCCGATCGCCATCCAGTCGATCACGACGGCGACCGGCAAGAGCCTCGCAGTCCCGAAGTCCAACTGCTCCCGTGCCATGTCGGAGCAGACCGCCGACATCGTCAACACCCTGCTGCGGGGTGTGGTCGACTCCGGTACCGGTGAGCAGGCCGGCCTGGGCAGCCGGGACAGCGCGGGCAAGACGGGTACGACGGACGAGCGCAAGAACGCCTGGTTCGTCGGCTACACCCCGAACATGTCGGGAGCGGTCTGGGTCGGCAGCGCCAGCCAGCAGGTGAAGATGGAGAACATCACCATCGGCGGCCGGTACCACGGCAAGGTCTTCGGCGGTCAGGTCCCCGGACCGATCTGGAAGGACGCGGTGACGGGTGCGCTGGACGGCAAGCCCGCGCCGTCCTTCAACACCGTGTCCATCCCCGATGCGGAGAGGGACGAGGACCGCGACAGGCGGCGGGACAGGCGGGACGACGAGCGGGACGATCGGGAGGACGACAAGCCGGGCAGGCCGGGCCGCGACAGCGGTGGCCAGAACCCCTGGCCGGGGATCTCCTTCCCGCCGGACCTGCTGGGTGGCGGCCAGAACCGCGGCCAGGGCAACGGCGGAGGCAACGGCCGATAGGCCGAGCCGTACGTACGTACGTACGGAAGGGGGGCCCGCCCGGCACGCGCCGGGCGGGCCCCGCTTCCGTACGCGCTTGCCGGGACCGAGAGCTACGAGCTTCGGGGACCCGCCGGCCCGTCCCGTGCCCCCCGGGCTGGCTGGGGGCCGGGCTCAGCCGGACGGCGGCCGCGGGCCGGGGGGCGGACTCAGCCAGACGGCGGCCGCGGGCCGGGGGCGGGCTCAGCCTGCGAGGAGCTTCTTCACCGCCGCGGCCACCCGGCCGCCCTCCGCCAGGCCTGCCACCTTCGGGTTCACGATCTTCATAACCGCCCCCATCGCGCGCGGCCCCTCCGCACCCGCCGCCTTCGCCTCCTCGACGGCCTGCGTGACGATCGCGGCCAGCTCGTCGTCCGACAACTGCTTCGGCAGGTACTCGGCGAGGATCACGCCCTCCGCCTTCTCCCGCTCGGCCTGCTCCGCACGGCCGCCCTGGGCGAAGGCCTCGGCCGCCTCGCGACGCTTCTTCGCCTCGCGGGCGATCACCTTCTGCACCTCGTCGTCGGACAGCTCACGCGCCGACGTCCCCGCGACCTCCTCCTTGGTGATCGCGGAGAGGGTCAGCCGGAGCGTCGCGGAGCGCAGCTCGTCGCGGGCCCTGATCGACGCGGTGAGGTCTTCCTGCAGCTTGGACTTGAGCGTGGTCATGGGCCCAGTGTGGCAGGTGGCGACGGACGCACGCCTGTCAGTTTCGCCGGGCTCCGCAAGGGTTTCCGACCGGTTCCTCCGGGGCGCGGACCGCGCGGACAGCCGTCTGCGACGATGGACGCATGCGCGCACGCTACGGACTCCCCCTGACAATCACCGCAGGAATCACGGCAGTCGGCGCGGCAGGCCTCGCCTACGCCGCCGGCTTCGAGGCCCGGTCCTTCAGGCTCAGGCGCATCACCCTCCCGGTGCTGCCGCAGGGCATGCGGCCGCTGCGCGTCCTCCAGGTCTCCGACATCCACATGGTCAGCGGGCAGCACAAGAAGCGGCGCTGGCTGCAGTCGCTGGCCGGCCTGCGCCCGGACTTCGTCGTCAACACCGGCGACAACCTCTCCGACCCGGAGGGCGTGCCGGAGGTGCTGGACGCGCTGGGGCCGCTGATGGAGTTCCCCGGTGTGTACGTCTTCGGCTCCAACGACTACTACGGCCCCAAGCTGCGCAACCCTGCCCGCTACCTCATCGAGAAGGCCCAGGGCCGCCACGGTCTGAACGGCAACGCCCCCGCCGTCGGCGTCGTGCACAACCCGTGGGAGGAGCTGCGCGACGCCTTCGACGCCGCGGGCTGGCTCGGCCTCAGCAACACCCGCGGCACCCTCAAGATCGACGGGTACGAGATCGCGTTCACCGGCCTCGACGACCCCCACATCAAGCGGGACCGGTACGACCGGGTCGCCGGCGGTCCGGAGCGCGGGGCCGACCTGTCCATCGCCGTGGTCCACGCGCCGTATCTGCGCACGCTCGACGCGTTCACCGCGGACGGCTACCCGCTGATCCTGGCGGGCCACACCCACGGCGGACAGCTGTGCATCCCCTTCTACGGGGCGCTCGTCACCAACTGCGACCTCGACACGGACCGGGTCAAGGGCCTCTCCGCCCACCAGGCCGGCGGCAACCGCGCGTACCTCCACGTCTCCGCGGGCTGCGGCACCAACCGCTACACCCCCGTCCGCTTCGCCTGCCCACCGGAGGCGACCCTGCTCACGCTGACGGCCCCCGACCGGTAATCCCCGCGCCGGCCCCGGCGCGGCGGGCGGCTGGACCGGGATCCGCGCGGCCCTGGGGTCCCGCGAAAACCGGATTTCGTCTCCGGCCACCGGTCCGCTAAAGTAATCGATGTCGCCGCGACGAGCGGGACAATCGGGGTGTAGCGCAGCTTGGCAGCGCGCTTCGTTCGGGACGAAGAGGTCGTGGGTTCAAATCCCGCCACCCCGACACTGGTCAGAGGCCCATTCGCTTGATCGCGAATGGGCCTTCTGCGTGTCCAGGGGGCCAAACAGGGGGCCAAGCGAAATTGATCAAGCCCCGCGCGGGACTCCCTCATGATCACTGGCGAAGATCTCATCCATCGCTTCGGCCCCCTCCGTGATCACGGGGCGGAGCTGCTTGCGGTAGACAGCCTCCGTGGTGGCCTGGCTGCTGTGGCCGACCAAGAGCGCGATCCTCTCCAGCGGGATGCCGTGATCGGAGAGCAGGGACACGAAGCTGTGGCGGAGCTCCCGCGGTGTCCACTCCGGCTCCAGCCCCGCCTTCTTTACGATCGCCCGGAAGTCGCGCCGGACGTTCGCCGCGTCCAGCGGTTCCCCGCTCCGGGTAGTGAACACACGGCCGACCGGGCTCCACTCCCTCCCCTGCGAGGTGCGTTCCTGCTTCTGCCACCTCAGGTGCGCTTCGAGTACGTCGACCACCTGCTTCGGCAGGGCGATGGTCCGGCGACTCTTCCTGGTCTTGGTGTCGCCGTGCCTGCGCACCGAGCGCCACACCGCGACGTGGGGCGGGATGCCGTCCTGGATCGACAGGCAGACGTGGTCCCACGTGAGGGGCCGTGCCTCCTCCGTGCGGACGCCGCTCAGTAGCGAGAGCACGAGGTAGGCGTAGAGCCGCGAACCGCGCGCTGCGGCCAGCACAGACTTCGCCTGCTCCAGGTTCAGGGCCTTGCTCGGTCGGCCCGGTCGCCCTTCCGGCGCTGTCACGAGAACGGCCACGTTGCGCACCGCTTTGTCCCGGCGCTGAGCGTGGGCGATGGATCGGCGAAGCACTGCGAGCAGGTCGCGAAGGCTGCGGGTCGCGAGCACCTCGGCCCGGTCGTCCAGCCAGTCGTCGACGTCATCGGCGCTGAGATCCCTCAGCTTGGCTTTGCCGATGAAGGGGATGAGGTGCTTGTCCGCCAACGTGCGATTCTTGCTGACGGTCTTCTCGTCCCGGCCCTTCAAACCGCGCTCCAGCCAGTCATTCACGGCGTCAGCCACGGTGTAGTTGGCCGGCGACTTGACCCCGGTCTGCACTTCCTTCTTCAAGTCGCGGATCTTTGCGCGCACCTCGGTCTTCGTCTTGCCGTACACCTTGGGCCGACGACGCTTACCGTTCGGGGCGTACCCAAGAGATACGGCACCCACGTAGCGGTTCTTCGCCGCGTCCCAATAGATCGTGTCTTCGCCGTGTCCCGCTCTGCGAGCGCGATTCGGGGTCTCGGTCATGCTGTTCGTGCCTCTCCAAACGGCGGGGCCGCGCCCTGGAGGGCGCGGCCCGTTGCGGTGGGTGTGGGTAGGTCAGGCGGCGGTTTCGGCTTCGCGCTTGAGGAGTTCGACGTACTTGTCGATGTACTCGGTCGGGACGAGGCGCCGGCGGCCGATGCGAACGGTCTGAAGTCGTCCGAGGCGGATCTCTTCGTAGGCGAGGGAGCGCTTCACCCCGAGCAGTTCGGCGGCGGCTTCGACTCGATGGAGGCGGCGCTGAGGTGTCGAGGTGGCAGGGGCCGTTGCCATGTGGCGTTCTCTCCTTCGTGACACGGCAGGGCGGGGGCTCTGCCCCCTTCTCCCGGGTCCGCTACATCCGCTACATCCGCTACACCGCAGGTCAGGGGCCTGTTTTGTGTAGCGGATGCGCGGGATGTAGCGGATTGGTGCCGCTACAGGGCGGCGGCTGCGTGCTTGGGCGTAGCGGCTTCTGCCGGGGTGTAGCGGATGCCGGGAAGCTCTTCCGCTACGGACTCACCCCCGCTGACCTGGCCTGTAGCGGATGTAGCGGATGTAGCGGACTTTCCGGGGGGTGGGGGGCAGTAGCGGGCCCAGGCGTCAGCGAGGTCTTCGGCGTAGTAGCCGCGCGGGATGGCGCCGGCCGCGGTGCGGATCGGCCGCGGCTTGATGGGCTTGTTGGCCCCGGTGACGTAGAGGCTGAGCATCCGGGCCAGCCCTCGCGGGGTCAGCGGTTTGCCTCCCATGTCGACCCACGGGGCGTCATCCATGGCGTTGAGGCATTCGAGGATCGCCGCGGTCGGCATGCGGTCGACTCCGCAGAACACGGCGTCGCGCAGGTCGGTGAGCAGCCGGATGCCGAGGGATGCTTCGTCGTCCTCCGTGGCGGCGGCGACCAGCTCCACACAGGCAGCGCGGGCACGAGCAGGCCAGGCTCCCCCGGCCGCGTCGGCGACCGCGAGCAGCGGCTCCCAGACGTCGGCCGGCCGGTCCGTGATGCCCTCGGGCATGGCGGGCCACGAGCCCTCAACCACGCTGCGAACGGTGTCGGCCCAGCTGGCGAGCAGGTCGCGCAGCTTGTGGCCTTCCTTCTCGTGGATGCGCTGGCGGAACGGCTCCACCCGCTCATTCCTCGCGCGGCGCCGCATGCGGATGATGACCGAGCGGGTCAGGATCGTGTCTGGCAGCGAGCCGAGCCCGGCCATGGCCACGGCGCAGTAGGACGGGAAGGGCTGCACTGTCTGGTTGGAGCCGTCGCCCACGCACCGGTAGGTGACCCCGGAGCGTCGGTGTCCGGCGTTGAGGAAGCCGCGCAGCTCTTCGTTGTCTCCGGCCTTGGGGCCGAACACGGTGTCGATCTCGTCAAAGAGGATCGTCGGCCGACCGTCGGTGCCGGACACCGCTCGGAACAGCGCGGCGGCGGATGCGTTGACCGCGACCATGGGGTGCGGCACGAGGGTTTCCACGATCTCCAGCGCACGGGACTTGCCGCTGCCGGGCTCGGGCGACAGGAACGCCATGCGCGGGGTGGAGTCGAAGCAGTCGAGCAGGTGGGCGTGTGCGTCCCACAGGGCGACGGCGACGTAGGCGGCTTGGGTGGGGAAGACGTTGAAGCGTCGATGGAACGCTTCCACCTCGTCCAGCAGCGCGGCACCGTCGATGGCGGGCGCGTTCGTCTCGGGACTAATCACGCGGCGTTCCTCCTTCCGGCCGCCGGGGCAGCACGGTGCGGGTCAGAGCGAACAGCAGAAAGGACGCCCTGACGGGCGACGACCTTCGGCGCACCACGCCCGGGTGCGGGGGCGGCCGGTTCGGCGGCTGCCGTGTCGGTGGGGCGGCCGGTGAGGCTTTTCAGGGGGGCGTTGGGCGGGGTGGTCATGCCGTCTCCCGCGGTCGAGCGGTGCGGATGGACCAGTTCAGGGCGCTGCGGATGGTGGCGCGGCACTCGTGTGACTTGAGGCCGGCCGCTTCGCCAGCCCCCTGAAAAGCCTCCTCAACCTCATGCCGGGGAAGGTCGCCCCACGCGACGAAGCGACCCACGGCGCGGGCGCTTGCGAGGAGCTGGGTGTTGCGCCCGCCTTCCTGCGCGGCGGCCACTGCTGCTGTCTCGCGCTCGAACACGGCGTCAGCGAGCCGGTTGCCGTAGCGCGGTACGGCGAGCCGTACCGGCTGCGCGGGGGCTGGAGCAGGCGTGAGGGCGTCGAGCAGCCATGCGGGCAGCGGCGCGACCGGAGCGTCGGTGGTCACCTCGTAGGCGCCCTGCGGGGTGATGCTGCCGGGGGCGACGACGTAGCCGCCCCACGCGCGGGTGTCGATGTTCGGCCCAAGCAGGTTCTGCGTGTTGTGCAGCCGGATGCCGTCCGGGGCGAGGAAGCACAGATGCTGTCCACCGCGGGCGGTCCGGATCGTGCGGGTGGTGGGGACGGGCCGCCCGGCGCGCTCGGAGAGCGCCTTGAAGGTCGTGACGCCGCTAGGCGTGTCCGAACTGCCCTTGTCTTTGGGCATGTCGAGGTCGACGACGACCAACCCGGCCGGACCGGTCGCGATACCGACATTGAACGGACGCTGCTCCCACGCCGTGCGGATGAGAGCTAGGTTCGTGGTGGCGCGCTGCTCCCACTTGTGGTGCCCGGCCATGCATACGCCGGTACGGGGGCAGGACGCTTCCCCGTGCAGCGCGGGCCGCTTGCCGCCGGGCCGCAGGGGGAAGACGGGCCAGCCGCGACCGGCGGCGGACTGTGCCGCGCACAGCAGCGCGGTAGTGAGGTCTGGTGCCATGCTGGGATTTCTCCTGTTTCTGCGAAGGGACGGAGAGCCGGGGCGGTCGCGGTCTTTGGAGAGAGGCGACCGCCCCGGGTGTAGTTAGGCGCAGGTGCAGTCGGGATGAGCGCTGGAACCGTCCGCGCCGCAGCCGCAGCAGTGCGCGTACGGGTAGGGCTCGGAGCCGTCCGAGGGGGCGCACAGCTCGCAGTCGAAGAACTCGTTGTCGTCGTCCATGAGTCAGTTCTCCTTGGCGATCTCGATGGCGGGCAGTCCGGCGCGGGTGAGTGCCGCGGGGTCGAAGCCGGGCAGGGTGGCGCGCTGGGTGAGGGCCTGTGCGAGGGCGGTGGCGTAGGCGGCGCCCTCGCGGGCCACCTCGATCTGCGTCCCGGCGCGCAGCGCTTCCACACGCTCTACGTGGGCGTGGTCCTCGCGGCGCTCGGTGGTGCGCCGCTCGTACGCGACGCTCTCGCGCCGGTCGGTGCGCCAGTAGCGGGCCGCCAGCCCGTACGCCACGGCGGTCGCCAGCGCCCACAGCAGCAGCGGCAGCGAGAGGCCGTCGGCGTATCCGGCGACGCCTGCGAGAGCGAGCCCGCCGGAAGCGGCGAATGCGGTTCCGGCGATGACGCTGTCACCGCGGCGGCCGGCCGACGCGAAGGCGCCGGCCGCCGCGGCTCCGGTGGCGAGCACGACCATCAAGGCGGCGTTGCCGACGGAGTGTTCGGCCCCGTTGGCGTTCCAGATCCGGCCGAGGATGAGCACCGTTGAGGTGGCGAGGGCCGGCGCTGCCTTGGGCAGGGCGAGGGCGAGCGTGCTGCGGGCGAGGATCGGTTCGTTCATCACGGGCTCCCTACAGGTCGGGGATGGCGCTGATGACGGCTGTGGTGAGTTCGTTGATGGGCCCGGACGCTCCGGTGGAGGCGAGGAAGAAGCCGAACATCACGGCGACGAACGCGGAGCCGTAGCCGAGGGTCTTGGAGCGCAGGAGGAAGAACAGGACGAGTCCGAAGAGCAGGACCAGGGAGACGGTGACGGCCATGCTGGAAACTCCTTTGACGGTGAGTTGGGGCGGCTGGCTAAGCTGCGGGGCACCCCTCGGGTGCTGGCAAGCTCAGGGGATTGGCCGACGGTTGCGCCCGCCTAGCTCCTGCTCGGAGCGGGGTACGTCTCATGACGGGCACCGTCGGCCGCGTCACGTCCGGGGTCAGCGGGTGCCTTGGCGGTAGGTGTGCGAGGCGCGGTTGTAGAGCCAGCGGCCGATGCGTATCCGTTTGCCGTGGCCCTTGCAGCGGCGGCAGGTCTTGCCGCGCTTGGGACGTCCCTTGCGGTCGGTGGTGGTGGCGAAGCCGAAGCCGTTGCACTTGCGGCACGTCCCGAACGGCGACGCGGCACACACAGACGCGTAACCGAGGGTGACGAACAGTAGGCAGGCGATAGCGAGCAGGGCAGGGGTCATGACGGGCCCTCCCAGGGCGGTTTCCAGGGCTGTCGCGGGTGGGCCGCTAACTGCTAGCGACCTGATCAGGTGCTATGTGGGCCGCTAGCGGGACCTCTAGCGCTAGGGGGTCAGCCCTCTAGCGCTAGAAGCCCCACGGAGTCAGCCCGCGTCCCGCTTCCTGTCACGCTCCGCAATCGCCGTAGCGATGTGGGCGCGCTCGAAGCCGGTCCGGTTGACGGTCTTGCCCTTGACCCGGCGGCCCACCTGCCCGGTGGCGATGCCATAGGGCTTGAGCGCTGTGGTGAGCTGGCGCGCCTTGTCGGCGGGCTCCATCTCCGCCCACCGCCCGTAGGTCTCCGGCCGCAGTTCGGCCAGGCGATCCACCGTGACGTCGTTCCACGGCTTCGCCTCACCGGCGGGGATGACCGCAAGGATGTCCTCCAGCAGCGTGTCCGCCGCGGCCCGGCGCTCTGGCTCGACGCCGGCGGCGAAGCCGGTCAGGGTGCCCGCCTCGATACGCGCCTTCCGCGCCCGGTCACAGATCCGGTCGGCGGTGGGCCCGTCGATGTAGTACGTGCGCACGATCTGCGGATCGTCCGCGGCACCGACCAGGTAGCCGATGCCCTTGTCGGACTTGGTGAACGACGTGGCCCGGATGCCGTTCTTGTAGGTCGACGTGCCGAGGATCATGTCGTTCTCGATCTGGCCCATCACCCGCAGGCAGAACCGCGTCCCCACGTTCGCGCTGATCGCCGGGGGCAGCGAGTCCTTGTCCGGCCGCTGCGTCGCAAGCAGCAGGATCACCCCGAGGGCGCGGCCGCGCTTGATGATGGCCGTGCACAGGGCGCCGGCCTCCTTGCCGTACGTCTCGTGCGAGAACAGCTCCTGGCACTCATCGATCGCGAGCACGAGCGGGTGCAGCCCGAGCGAGCGGCTGCCTGCCAGGGACGGGATGACCTTGTTCTCCGGGCACTTGTCCTTGGGCAGCGAGGCGATCACCTTCGCCCGCCGCTCAAGGTCCTTGTGCACGTACCGGATCGAGTCCAGCGCGGCGGCGCACGTGTCGTCGTCCGGGCCCGAACCGTAGTCGGCGGCAACCTTCTGCCCGAGCGCGTCCAGGTCACCAGTGCCCTTGAGCTCCCAGATCAGCAGTTCCGCGGTCGGGTCCAGAGCCGCGGCCAGCAGCGGCGTGCGCAGCGAGAACGTCTTGCCCATGCCCGGCATCGCCCCGATCAGGACGTTGTCGTACATCAGCGTGATGTCGACGTTCCGGCCTCGCTGGTCTGTGCCGAACGGCAGCGGCTTGAACAGCGACGCCGACCCGCCCTTGACCAGCGGCCACGCGGGCGGCTTCACCTTGTTCAGCGCCTTGTCGCCGACCCACAGCATCATCCGGCCGGCGTGCTCATCTGCGACCGGTTCCGGCCACACGCACCCGAGCGGGCGGCGCAGGCCGGACGCAAGCTTCTCTCGCCGGTCCAGGATGTCCGGCACCGTCACCCCGTACGGCAGGTCGACGTCGGCGCGCCAGCCCGGGCCGTCGCGGGTGATCGGAGCAGGGAACTTGATGCCTTCCCCACCCTTCGCCAGCGCCTTGTTGATCTCGGCGATGCCGAGCGCACCGAGCGCGCGCTCCACAATGCCGGACGTCAGCCGCTCCACCTCGGTCGTCACCACCGCGCGGGAGATCACGGGCTTGTCCGCGGGTGCACCGAGGAAGCCGAGTCCGGCGGTGAGTACCGCGAGCGCGATGACCGTCAGCCACGTCGGGGCCAGTACGAAGAGCAGCAGCGCAAGGACCGGGCCGAGGATGAGCGACAGCACCATGAGGATGGCGCGCAGCTTCACCCGGTTGTCACGCTGCCGGGAAAGCTTGAGGTACTGCTCCACGTCCTCGCGCCGTGCGGCGACCTGCCGCAGCGGCTCGCCCTCTGCGTCGGCAACCCAGCGCATCGCACCGCTGACGAACTTCGCGGCCCCTGCCGGGGCTTGGAAGGCGAGGCGGACGCTGTACCAGGGCAGGCGCACCGCGTGATACGCCGTGGTGTGCCAGGCGTACCCGCCCAGCCAGCCCAGCGCATCCAGGAACTCCGGCTTCGAACGCGCCCACGGGGGGATGACCTCGCGCCGCTTGCCGCCGCGGACCTTGTCCATCAGGCCCGGACCGGTCGGCGCGGGGCCGTCGACCATCGCAGCCGACTCCGCATCGTCGGAGTCGGCCGACCGGTCGGGACCGGAACCGCCCGACCCCGCGGCCGCAGAGTCGGCCGACGGGCCGGGGGTCGGGTCGGCCGACTCGAAGCGCGCGGCCCGGGCCGACTCCAGGTCGACCACGTTCGCGTCGGAGTCGGCACTGATCTCGGCTTCGAGTCGGTTGAAGAATTCGTTCTCGTCATCGGGGTGTTTCACTGGTTGTCCTTCCAAGGGAGGGTGGGCCCGGCCGACGCTGTGAGAGGTGGGCGGTCGGGCCCGTAGAGGTGGGTCAGGCGGCGCGCTGTTCCTCGGGGTAGGCGCACGGGACGCACATGCCGAGCGAGGTCGGGATGACGTATCCGGCGTCCGTCCGGCAGGCCGGGCAGGTGCGTCGGGCACGCATCGCCTTGGCGAGCGCGGCCGACTTCCCCGGCGTCATCGGCCGGACCGGCTTGGCCCGATCGATCCGGTACAGGTAGGCGACCAGCACCCCGGCCTTGCGGCGGCGGGAGCGGCGCATCACCTGCGCCACGACCGGCTGACCGCCGGGCCGTAAGCCGCGGGCCCGAAGCTGTCGGCGGGTGGCGTAGCCGTCCGGGGCGAACCGCCACGGGAAGGTCGGTATCCCCCACGTGGCACCGCTCGGGTCGTAGCACTTACCGAATGCGGGGGACATCAGGCGGCCACCGCGTCCGGCTCGTCACCCTCGACCGGGTGAAGGCGCCGGCCGTCGGCTCGCTCGGTCAGCAGCGCGTCCCGCAGCACGCGGGAGTTGGCGGCCGAGCAGTGCAGCGTGGTGCGGATGGCTTCGGCGTTGATCGCGTCATCCGCCCATCCGGCCGTGGCCTCGCGGGCTTCGGCGAGCAGTTGTTCCGCAGTCCGCTGCCCCTTGCCCGCCGCAGCCTTGGCCTTGGTGGCGCGCTTGCGCGGCGGCTTCGGCGACTCGCTGACGGGGGAGGCGGTCGGCTGAGAGACCACAGGCGGGACGGGCTGCGGTTCCTCGCCCGCCGGGGTCAGTTCGCCAAGCTTGAGGAGCACCCGCTCCGGGCGCGGGGTCTGCGAACGCCACCGGCGCCCGTGCCGCTCCCGCAGTTCAGCGCGGGCGAGCTGCCGCTCCCGCTCCCGTCCGAGAGCATCGGAGTAGGAGGTGATCTCCCACAGCGTCATCCGGCGCCACAGGGCGAACGTCGACACCGGGGCGAGCAGCCAGCGGGAGCGGCGGATCTTCTCCATTCGGCGGCCGGTGACGGCGCCAATCCGGGAGGCATAGACGTGGGCGGCGACCTCGGAGAGGACTACCCACAGCAGGGGCATCGTGCCGTGCGCGAGCTTCGCGGATAGCGAATGCCCGGCCGCGACGTTCAGCCAACACGTCACCCCGGTCAGCGCCCACGGCACGAACCGCACCCAGCCCAGCGGCATGTCCGTGCGGATCAGCAAGAGAAACGCGGCGGTGAACACCGGGATGGCGATGTCGATGCCGACCGGCAGCATCCACGGGGAGGCGAAGCCCCAGCGAGCCGCTGCGGCGGACACCGCCTCGAACGAAGAGGCCAGGCCCAGACCGCCGACTCCGGCCGCGAGCACGGCGACCGCGCCCAACAGCCACGTCTCAGGCTTCGTCAGTGGCGGCGCCGCGCGCTGCGTTGTCTCTGCGGTCGTCGTCATGCCGCTTCTCCGGTTCCGGAGAAACCGCCGGCACCGCGAGCGGAGCGCAGGAACGGCACGGTGCGGGTCAGCGCGTCGGCGTACAGCGCGTCCCACGCGGCGACCTCGTCACCGCTCTCGCCCTGCGCGACCAGGTCGGCGATGACCTCGCGGGCCACCTCCAGTCGGGCCGCCCGCTCCTCAGGCGTCTCGTGCGTCAGCGGGCCGCGGAACAGGTCGATGTCGAGTCCGGCGGGCAGCTCGTCAAGGCCGAGCGCCAGCTCTGCGAACTCTGCGGCGTTCACGGCTTCGTGGCTTCCGATGTACGTACGCATGCGGAACTCTCCTGAATCGAAGGGACGGAGGAACCGGGGCGGTCGCGGTCTTTGGAGAGAGGTGACCGGCCTCGGAGTAGAGCCCTGTTATGTCCGGCTCCCCTCAGCCCCGCCCGTACGGCCCAGAGCCGGACGGGCGGGGGAGGCAACCGGCCGCAGCGCCCAGAGCGCTGCGGAAAGTCGGGGTTGCGCTGTTCATCACGCGGAAGACCGCGTGACCGCCTACTTGGCCGAGGAGAGGCGGCGTGATCCCCATTCAGTTGTCAAGGAACAGACGCTTCCTTCGGACCCGTCTCACGGGGCCCTCCAGGCGTTTGCACAGGTCAAGCAGATGCACAGCAGCTGAGCCCTTTCCGAACTCGGCTGGCACGTACCAGCATGTACTAGCACGTGACATCGCGCAAGAGGGCGAGGCGGGAGACACGTGCTAGGTGTTCTGTCCTGGGAGGTTGTGGACGGGTGAGCCAGGTCTCGGCTGAGGGATCTTGAACAGGTGAGGGCCT
>NZ_JBSOPZ010000067.1:0-17099 GCF_053763515.1 Streptomyces mabaensis | reverse complement strand
GCGAGAGACCGAAGTGGCCTGACGTCTGGGGACGTTCGTCTGTACACAACTGGGGAGCTAAGGCCGTACGCCGACAGATCACGCAGCGCGTGGGTGGCGTGGCGCATGTGGGCGATCCGTGCGGTGGGCAGCAGTTGCGGCAGGTCCTCACCGAAGCCCACCGTGACGACTTCGACTTCGCTCGCCCACGGGCTCATCCCGAGCTCCAGGGCGAGCGAGGTGCACATTTCGGTGATGTGGACCGGGTTGCCGTCCAGCAGCACAGCGGGCACGCGGGCGAGGTTGAGCAGCAGCAGGTCACCCCCTTCCGCGCTGCCGATCGTGACCAGCCCCGGATACGGTGCCGGTACCTCGCGGGCGGTCTCCTCGTCCAGGAGGGCGGCGTCGGCGGCCAGGACCCACCATCCGCCCTTCCCGGAGTCGAAGGGCGCCTGCGGACCCTGGGCGAGGTCCTCGGGAAGCACCTCCACGGTGCGGGCACTGATTCGTGCGGCCCGCAGCGGCGGCAGGTCCGCAGTGTCCTCTTGCTGGGCCATCTGGTGGGCCATGGTCCGCAGGGCCACGTCCAGGCGGACTGCACCGCCCGGTTCGGCGGCCGCCGCCAACTGGGCCTCTGCCGGAGAGGTCTCAGGCGAGATGGCGATCTTCTCGCCCGGCTTGCGGCGCCGGCGCTGCAGCGTCCTGCGCAGCGCGAGAGCACCGGTGATGGCGGCGGCTAGCAGCGCGCCGGCGCCCAGAACGGTGCGCAGGTTCAGCGGGCTGCCAGCTGGAGCCGACGCCGGCGTCTCGGACGCCGTGACGGCGGGGGAGGAGGCAGCGGAACCGGACGGCTCCGCCGACGGCGAGGCGGCAGAGGGGGAAGCGCTGGTGCTGGGCTGGGGCGTCGCGGAGGCCGTCGCGGAAGGAGAGCCCTGCTCCTGCCCGGGCTGCTGGGCGGGGCGGCTGCTCGGTGTGCTGGGGGCCGACGATTGTGGCGCGGGCGCCGTGCTCTGGCCCGGCGCCTGCGCATCCCCCGTGTCATTGCCCGGCTTCTGCTCCCCATCTGGCTTCTGCGTGGCCGGGGGACTGGTCTCCTGGTTGTCCGTCTCGTCGCCGTGGTCGCTGTCTTGTGGCGGCGTGTGCTGGTCGGGCTGAGCGCCGGGCACAGTGACCTGCTGCCCGGCGTAGATCACATCCGGGTCGGTGATCTCGGGCAGGCCGTCCGGCTGCGGCTTGCCCTCGCTGGCCTCGAACAGCGCGGGCCGGTCACGGACAACGTGCCGATCCCGACGGCCGACAGGAATTTCGTGTCGTAGGTGCCGGTGACGGTGACGGTGAGGGTTTTGCCGTCGCCGGACACGCTGACCGTGCCGGTGGCGCCGGCGGAGCGCAGGTAGGCCTGGGCTGCGGTCTGGGCGTCCTGTGGATTGACGACGATCGCGTTGCCGCTGATGGCCTCGGCGGGGTCGATGGCCTGCCCGCCTGCCCGGGCGGCCTCGCCGGCGATGTAGTCGGCGCGCTCGGTGGCGCGCATCTTGCTGCCGCCGTCCACTGCGACGCCGATGATGCCGATCAGCGCGATGACGCACACGGCGACGAACACGGTGACGCCTCCCCGGTCATCCCACCGTGCCCGGCTCAGCCGCATCTGCCGGAAGATCATCAGTCGCCTCGCTGTCTGTACTGATCCACTACCGAGGTCGCCGTCGACGTGAGTGTCCGGGCGCCTGGCACGCCCGGCAGCAGCAGGTCCGACAAGTTGACCGTGCAGGTCACGGTCACCGTGACCGTGCCGACCTGGCCCACCGGCACGCTCAGGCCGCCGGTGTTGACGCTGACGCTGGTGGAGGCGCACGTGATGCCCTGGTCGTTCAGGGACTCGGCGGCCGCCGCGTGCGCGGCGCCCTGGGCGGCGCCTGCAGTGCGGTGAATGGAGGCCTCCCGGGCCGCATCCTCGGCCGCAGAGTCGATCTTCGAGCCAGAGGTGACGATCCGGCCGCCGGCGATCGCCAGACACAGGAACATGATCAGCGACGGGACGACAATGGCCGCCTCGATCGCGGCACTGCCGTCATCGCTGCGAAGTCTGCGAGCCCAACGGACCATGTATCGCACGTGGTTCACCCTCCCGGAACCGTCCAGCGCTCCACCGGGCCGGACGCCGACTGGGTGACCTGCAGGCCCGACACCCCCGGAATCATCGACATGGCCGTACCGGAGACCTGCACCCGCACACGCTGCCCGTCGCTGCTGGCCACGACGCTGTAGCCGCGCAGGCTGTCACCCGCGACGCGCCCCAGCACGTCCCGGGCCTGGGCCGAACCGTCGGCCGGGCTCGACTGGTAGGCGCGGGCCGCGGTGAGGCCCTCGCGGGCAGCGGTCAGCGCGATCTGCCGTGCGTAGTACCACATGGAGGCCTGGATGACGGCCACCGTGGCGAGCAGCACGAACGGGAAGATGATCGCCATCTGGATGGAGGTGTCACCGCGGTCGCCGCGCCATCTTCGCCCCTGCCACCAGTCCTTCAGCCGCTCCGGAGAAGACATCACAGGCCGGAGAGCCTTCCGTTGTACTTGGCGACCACGACGGCGATGGTCCCGGCGATCAGTACGGCGCCGGTGACGGCAGCCACCCAGATGATGACGGTGGTGGTGCTGATGTCGCCGCGGTCCGGCCGGCGCTTGGCCTCCTCCAGGCCCTCCTGCAGACGCGTGGTCGCCCAGTGCACCGCACGGTAGGTGCGGGCTGCGGTGTGCTTCATGATGCTCCTTGCTCCTTCAGAGGTTCAGCGACTCGGGATGGGCTTAGACGGTGAACATGCGGATGACCGCGGGGAACGCCATCAGCAGCATCACCAAGACGGCCAACAAGGCGCCGGGGGCGGTCATCTTCTCGCTGGCGGCATTGGCCTCCGCGGCCTGATCGGCCAGCAGTTCGGAGTTGAGCGCTGTGGTACGGGCACGTAGCGCCTTGTAGACGGCGGCGCCGTCGGTGGCCGAGCCCCGCATGATGTCGGCGACGTCGTCCAGGACGGGCAGGTCGTACTCGGCGGCGAGTTCGGTCAGCGCTTGATAGGGCGGGATCTTTTCCATCCGGGCCCGGCGCAGGGCGCCCTGCAGAAACAGGAAGGGCCAGCCGCGGCCGACCTCGGCGGCCTTCTCCAGTGCCTCGGCGGGGCCGGCGTCGGCGGCCCGCTTGAGCGCGACCAGGTCCAGGTAGGCGGACAGGGCGTGCGCGAACTCCTCCCGGGCCCGCTTGGCCTGGTCGCGCACGGCGAGATCCGGTGTGATGAACAGCAGTCCCGCGATGAGGAGTCCGACGCCGGCGGGCACGTAGAACGGCAGGGAGACGCCCGCGATGATCCACGGAATCGTCGCGATCACCGGGCAGAGCAGGCCCAGCGCGGCGAGCGCGGTCTTCTTCAGCATGAACTGGCCCGGCCCCTGCCCGAGCAGGGCCAGGTTGGTGGTGGGGATCCGCACCCCGGGCAGGCGCTCGAGGCGGGCCAGCAGCCACCGGCCCCACACCTCCTCGCGGTCCAACTCCGGCTCGGGCATGGTCAAGGTGGCCGGGGCACTGCGCTGCAGGGCTGGCCCCAACGCGGGTTGAGGGCGTAGCAGTTCCCGCACCAGCAGCGCGAGGCCGGCGCCTACCGTGCCACCGGTCAGGACCACGGGAAACAGGTTCACGAGGTGACTCCTTCCGGCTCACGGCCGGCGACCGGCATGTTCGGCTCCGTCGCGGGCGCGGGCAGCCGGACTGTGCTGGACGGGTCGGTGGTCAGGAAGCGCGGGATGCGGCGGAAGGCACCCAGCTGACGCATCAGGGCGAGCACTCCGATGAACCCGGCCGTCAGGAAGGCGAGCACGAGCTGACCCAGCAGCGTGGAGTAGGGCTTGGTGTAGGACGGCACGAAGAACCCGGCCACCACGACGCCCACCGTGATGATGGTCATCCACCGCACTGTGGTCCGCGGCTTCGCCCGGTCCGCCTCGATGGCGCGCTTCTTGGCGACCTCGTCGCGGACCGTTCCCGCCAGGTCCTCCAGCGCCTGGGCCAGGCCCGGGCCGCGGTCGTTGACGGACAGGATGAGCGCGGCAACCACCTTGTCCGCGGTCACATCGTCCAGTTCATCCGCGAACGCGCGGAGCGCTCCCTCCGGCCGCCAGCCCAGACGCAGCCGGTCGGACAGATTGATGATCTGCGGGGCAAGCTCCTCCGGGGCCCCCTGACGGCTGGTGACCATCGCCTGTTCCAGACCCATGCCCAGCCGGAGCAGACCGGCCAGCCGCTGAGTCCACTCGCTGAGGGCCTCCAGCTGGCCGATGCGTTCCTGCGCCAACTGCGCCGGGCTGATCAGCCAGGGCACGCCGATCACGGCCGCGCCCAGCAGCGCACCGCCCACGAAGTTCCCCGAGACCAGCCACACACCCGCGAAGACCACGACAGCCAAGGCCGCGAGGGTCCGCCGGCGCAGCCGGACGTCCTCGCCCTGGTCCTTCTGGGCGCGCAGGGCCTGCCACCGCTGCCGCAGCGGGGCCCGGCGCGGCGCCGTCGTGCCAACGAGACCTGTCACGACGCCGATCAGCCCGCCGATGACGGCCATGCCGCTCAAGAACCCCCACAACAGGGTCATCGGCTCACCCCCACCTTCAGCGGCAGCGGCGCCTGCCAAGCCCCGTAGGGCTGCTGCAGCAGGGCGGAGTCGAAGCCGACGCGACGCAGGTCGTCGATACAGCCCGGGTCCATCCGCGGCACCGCGCGCAGATTGCCGAACTCGGCACCGGGGGAGAAGACCGTATTGGTGGCGGGACGGCCGTTCTCGCCGATCCCGGTCAGCTCCAGGACGTGGGAGACGTAGCGGTGACGGCGGCCGCCGATCTGCGTCTCATCGGTCATGTCGACGTACACGATGAAGTCCAGGCCGTTGGCGGTCTGCCGGTAGGCGAGCTGCTCGGACAGGTTGTCCTGAGCGAGCGCGTACAGCTCGGCGATCCGGTCGAAGATGATGTCGGGCCTTCTAGCGTGGATCGTGCACAGGTTGCCGCCCGAGCCGTTCGTCAACGCCTGCATCATGGCGACGACTTCCGGGCCGCGGACCTCGCCGACCACGATCCGCTCCAGCGACATCCGCAGCGCCGGATGCATCAGGTCCAGCAGCGTGACCTCGCCGGCGCCCCGTCCTGTGACGTCCTTCTCCCCGTTGGACTCACGGCCCACCAGGGAGACGACCTGCCGGTGGTAGCCGTTGGCGTGGGCGAACAGTTCGTCCTCGGTCTGGATGGTCGCGAACCGGCACTCCGGGTCGAACTCCTTGAGCATCGCCCGCAGCAGTGTGGTCTTCCCGGCCTTCTGCTTCCCCGCGATCATGATGTTCTTCTCCGCGCGCACGCACGCACCGAGGAAGTCGCGCAGGATCGGGTCGATCGTGCCCAGCCGCACGAGGTCGTCGAGATCGGCGTGAGAGACTCGGTGCCGACGGATGACCGCATAGGTCATCGGACCCAGCCCAGTGATCGCCTGAAGGCGGGAGCCGTCCTGCAGGGACAGGGCGAGAGTCGGGTTCGCGGTGGAGATGGTGCGCTCGTTATGCCCGGACCCCCGGGCTAACTCCCGCAGCAGCTCCAGCAGTTCCTCTTCCGACTCCGCGATCGGCCCGACCATCCGGCGCTCGCCGTCGCCGTAGTCGAGCCACACCTCGTCCGGGCCCTGGATAATGATGTCCTCGACCCGCTCATCGTCCAGGTACGGCTGCAACCTGCCGGCCCGAAAGAGAAGGTCATAGACGGCACGCCGCAGTGCTTCGTCTTCCTGCGGCGCCATCGCCGCTGCGTCCGACCACAGCGCGACCGCCTCGTTGATCCAGTCCAGGCAGCGCTGCTCTTCGCTGGCCCGATCCATCTCAGGCGTCGTCTTCAGCAACTCCTCGCGCTGCTTGGCGACCTGGCCGGCGATGTGCCGGGCCACCTTGTAATCGACGGTGACCTGAGGCGTGGCGGTGCCGAGCGCGTGCGTACTCGAGGCAGCACCGGCAGGGGCAGGTGCGCCGTTCGCCTGGTGGGGCCACGCCTGCCGGGGGCGGCCGGGCGGCGAAGCCACGATGGGATCGGTATGCAAGGGCCTACCGCGCACGGGTTACCTCCCCGCCTGCGGCAAACGTGCTCGGATCGAGGCGGGCCCGGCGCATCGCGGCCCGCTGGACCAGCAGGGTGCTGCCCGTCCTGGCTGCCTTCATCAGCGCGGACTTGGTGAAGTGGCGCGGCTGCTCGGTACCGTCGGACAGCACGCGGGCGTCCTTCGGCGCGTACGGCAGTGTCGCCACCACCGGCACCTGCAGCACCCGCTGCACCTCGCCCGCGGGGTACGGACCCTCGTTGATCATCAGCACGCCTACGTCACCGACCCGCTCCTCCAGCGCGCGCACCCGGCCCTCGGCCGCCTGCAGGCAGCGCAGCGTGTTGCGCACCACCACGAACACGGCGTCGGCCTGCTCGGCCAGCACACCGGACGGACCGAAGGCCCCCCGGCGGCCGAGGTCGATCAGGACGTCGTGGCCGTGCTCGGCCTCGATGCCGCGGAAGATGACACCCAGGGCCTTCCACACCGACCCCAGGCTCGCCGCCTGCGCGGGGTCCGTGATGCCCGGCAGAAGGAGCCGGTCGCGCGGCGACTCCTTCTTGCCCTCCTCGCTGCCCAGGTCGATCAGCTGACGCCAAAACGCGTCGCCGAGGTCACCCTGGCGGGCGGCGACCGAGAGGTTCCGCAGCCCGTACCGGTCGCCGAGCGTGCCCTGCAACAGCCCGTGCAGCACAGCCCCGCCGTCCGGGTCGCACTCGGCCAGGACCATCCTCCGGCCCGGCTCCAGCGGCCACGACAGCAGCAAAACGAGCGCGCTCGTGGTCACACCGGGCGCGCCACTGCAGCCGGCCAGCGCGATGACAGCCATCAGTTACCGTCCGGAGCGGCGAGGACCAGGCGCAAGGTGCCGGCCGACACCCAGGCGGCGGCGGTGGGGCCGTCAGCGGCGGATGTGGCGACGTCGACGACCACGATCCCGGTGCCGGGGGCGGCGCTGGAGGCCTTCACGACCCGTCCGTCGATGGTCTGCGGCGCGGCGTCGGACGTCTTGCCGGTGTCCGTCGCACCCTGGGCCGGGACGTGGACCAGCTGTACCTTCTGGCCCGGCACCAGCGCGGTGGCCGGGATCTGCTTGGGCTCAAGCCCGATCGGCACCAAGTGCTCGCCAGCCTTGACCAGCGAGTCCTTCGTCACCTGCGACGGGGCGAGGAGCGATCCGGGCTTGAGCTCCACGGCGGCCCGCTTGCCCACCACCGAGTCCAGGTCGTCGCTGCGCACCGCCTTGACGGCCGGGTCCAGGGCGATGGAGGCCTTGCCCAGGTCGTCCTCGGTGAGGACCTGACCGACCTGGACGTCGCGGACCACGGTCACCACGTCGGTGCGGTTACCGACCTGCAGCAGCAGCACGGCAACACCGGCTCCTCCAGCGGCGATCAGTGCTAGCGACAGGGCAATGACACCCGGCCGGCGCCTGCGGGCCGACACCCGTGGGGGAGCCACCGGTCCGGCTACACGTCCCTGCTGGGGGACTCCGTTGGGGCTGGCTGCGTCTACACGTTCTTGAGTCTTGCTCAACGTTCTGTCCTTCCGGCGGCGTTACCTGACGACCTGCAGCTCGCCGATCGCCACCTGCACGTTGGTCTGCCGGATCTCGGTGAGCTGGCCAGCCGCTCCGCCGCCCTGCCAGTCGATCGTCCACGTCGAGGTCGCGGTGACCAGGTACTTGCCGCTCTGGGCACCAGCTGAGGTCTTGGAATACACGTGTCCGCAGGTCGGTGACTGGACCATGCCCTCGGACGCCTGGTACGGCGTGCCCGGGCCGTTGCACGTCACGGTGGATCCGTCGCCCATCTGCCACACGATCTTGGAGACCTTCGCGGTCGCGGTGACGGTTATCCCGCCCGCCGAGGCCGACGCGGTGTTGGGTCCGAAGGTCGTGGCGCTCTGGTTGACCCACATCCACATCGGGACACCCACGGTGTACTTCCCGGCCGCCTTCGGGCTGGCGATGTCCGGGCCGAGCAGCGTCATGGAATCGACCGCGCGCTGCGCCAAGACAGCCGGGTCGACGGTCTCTTGCTCGGGAGGGTCGGCCAGCCACACCATCCGAGTAATGGTGAAGTCCCCTCCGTCCCGCGTGCAGCTCTGTTCGTACACGGCCCCGTCGCCGGGCGTGTGGCCTTCCCAGTCCAGGCTCCCGGCGGGCGGCTGCGGGTCTGCGAGCTTGTAGGTGCAGACATCCGCGGACTCGCCGTCACCGCCGGCCGAGCCACCGCCTCCGCCCGATCCGCCGGTGCTGCCGTTGCCGCTTTCTTGTCCACCGGCCTGCCCGGGGACGTCGACCTCGACCTCGCAGGTGTACCGGCCGCAATGGATGCCGCCACCCCCCTTGGGGTCATCTTCCGCGTAGCTGTTGACAGGGGCGGCGAGCGCGGCCAGAACGGTCGCCGCGGTGACGACGATGCGGCGGGTCAGCACGACTTCCCCTGGGGCTCGTCGCGGGTGACGCGCCACCCTTCCGGATACTTCTCGACAGTGCTGACGATCACGTACTTCGTCAGCCGGTTGTCCGGGAGGGTCACCGGCTTCTTGGTTTCGGCATGGAGGGTCTGCCAACGTGAGATGTCCAGGCAGCTGGAGACGGTCGCATTCGGGATCTTGCCCGAGGTGTCGACCTTGGTGACGGCCTGGTCGGTGACGGCGACCTCGCCGGTGTTGATGAGGCCGCGGTCATGGGTGCTCTTGGCGTCTGCCTCAGCGTTCTTCAAGGCGGCGGATGCGGCGTACTGATCAAGATGGGCGCTCTTGCCCGTAGGGTCGGCGTAGAGCTTTTCCATCTCCTGCCAATAGGCCCGGTACGCTGTGATCGCTTCCTTCTTCGCAATCTCCTTCGGATCTGTAGTGGCAGAAGCCGTCGGAGACTTGGTGACCGTCGGGGACTCGTCGCTCGGCTCATCCTTCCCGTCGGATGAGCTGCACGCGGTCAGGGCGAGCGCGGCGCACAGCGTGAGGGACACGGCGGCGGCCTTTCGGAAGTGAACAGTGGAATGGTGTGCGCGGCGTTTCACGATGCCTCCCCGTACGGCGCGGTGTGACATGACCGTTGCCTGAGCCGCCGACGGACGGCGGTCCAGCTTCCGCGGCCTGGTCCAGGTGCGGTGATCCGTTTGCGTAGCCGCAAGATTACGCATATGCCAGTCAACTTCCCAGCTTGATAATCGAGTTCACTCTTACAACTCGGGATGCATCCGGTCACTTTCGGAACCGGATGTCGATTTGTAGTTGTGTGTATTCGCTCGTCCCGCCAGTACACGATCCGGCTTGTTCGTCGCGCCGCACGGACCCTGTGAGTCCGCTCTGTGAGGCGGCGAGATCTCGACCGTCGGCACCTCCGGCGGCCGGCCTCCGTGAGTCGGGTGTGACGGAATGGCTCATCCCGGCCATGGAGAAGGAGTCCTCTCGCCGCTCAGGCGGGAGGGGTTTCGGCCATACGGTGATCACATCGCCGTCGAGCGTCACGTGCCGGCCCGGGAACTGACGGCGCACCAGGTTCAGGTCGTCCAAGTCGAAGTCTTCGATCCCCTCGACCACGCAGGCGCTCCCGACGTACGAGACGGCCCGCGTGCGGACGGGCCACACGCCTTCGGTGAACTCTTCGGTGCTGCGAACTTCGCCAGTAGCTAGTGTCATCTGGCATCCCCTAAGTTCTGTGCACGCAGGGCGTATTCGGTCTCGCGCCCCATTATGCAGTAGCAAGTTACTGGTTCGCGTGAGCAAATATCAAGCGTTCTCGGGGGCAGGGGGAGTCACAGCTCGGTCCAGGGCCGGGCTCGCCGGTCGCGGCGCAGCTCGATCGGTCCTGCGGCTGGGCAAGCAGTCACTCGTACACCTCCTTCGACAGAGGTACCGGGGCGGCGCCGGCAGAGGAGTGCTCGGCGAGGAACGCGGCGACGCGGCCGAACTGTTCGGCGGCGCGGTCGGTGAGCTGGTCAAGGGGGAGTGCTCCGGCGTTCGCGAGGGCGGCCTGCTCCAGCGCGGGGACCTGCCGAGGGCGTGCCTGACCGGCGAAGACCGCGTCGAGATGGGGCCCGCGCAGCTGCACCGGGCCGACCCGACGCCCGTGCACGTTCATGGAGACGTAGTGCTCGAACCGCTCCATGGTGGCGACCCGGTCAGGGCTGGGGTTGTCGCCCCACTCCGCGGTGATCGGCGCGATCGCGGACTTCGACCCTGCCGTGGTGGCCAGCGTGGACGCGTTCTGCACCAGGGACAGCCGCACCGGCGTGGGAAGGCGGGCCAACAGCTGCGTCATGCCGTGGACCTGGCACTTGTACTTACGGAAGTCCTCGAACATGGCGGCGATAGTCTCCGGCGCGGCACCCGTCAGCGTGATCAGCTCGTCGAAGTACGGGCGGAACGGCACCCGCTTCTCCTCCGGGGTATCGCGGCGCGAGCGCACAGCCCGCAGCAGATCGCGGGCGAGCAGCGCGGTCACTAGCCGGTCGGTGGGACCGTTGCCGCCCGGGCACACCCACACGATCATCCGGGAGTCCATCGCCGCGCGGATGTTGTAGACGCCGACCGGCTGGCCGAGGAATGCACGGGTGACCGGGTTGGCGGCCAGCCGGGCGATCGGGTTGAGGACTACAGCGAACGCGTCGGGCGGCAAAGTTGGGAACACCACCTGCCACCAGGCGCGGGTCTCCTCATCCAGGCGGCCCGTCACCGCGGCGAGCGCCGACCGGCGGAACGTTGCATCGGAGAGCAGTGCCCGCATGTGGAAGATCGTGGACTGGTCCTCGGGACGGCCGGCCTGGCAGGCGGCCTCGTTGATGGCGACCAGGACGGCCAGAGCGGCGGTCAGGATGGTGATCGCGCGCGGCGCGGTCATGTCGTCCCAGCCCAGTGCGGAGGCGTAGGCGTCGGTGATTGCCTCGACGACCTCGTGGGCCGCCTGGCCCTGGTGCATGCCGAGCGGATTCCACGAACTCACCCGCGGGGAGGGGCCGAGGCCGTTGAGGTCGATCAGCGCGATGCGCCGCATGAGGGTCTCGTGCGCGAGGAACGTGGTGGCGCGCGGCCAGGAGTCACGGTGCGGGTCGAGGAACAGCAGCCCGCCACCGGCATGCGCCCAGCCGATCGCCTGTGCCAGCGCGCGTTCCGTCTTGCCGCCGCCGGCCTTGCCCACCCCGACTTCGAACAGGGTCTCCTCGGCGTAGGTGGCGACCAGGCGTTCCCGGCCGTCCGGGCCCCGGTAGATGCCCTGCAGCAGCAGCTCCGGCTCACCGAATACGAAGGTCGGCAGGTCACTGGCGAGCACGGGCAAACGGCAGTGCGTAGTGGGGGGCTTGAGCAGGCCGGTCAGTTCCTCCAGCCGGACCCAGTTGGCGCGGGGCGGCTGGCAGTGCCCCAGATTCCAGCGGCGCTCGAAGCCGTGACGCGTCGGCCAGTGGTCGGCGCCCACCCGCCACGGTCCCAGGCGCCATCCGCGCATGGCCCACCGTGAGCGGCCGCCGAACACGTCGAAGGCGGCCTGGAGTTGGGCGAGCCGTGCCTGGGCGCGGCCCTCGGTGTTCGAGGCACACATCACGAGCAGCTGGACCCGGACGAGGTGGTCGTCGTCGGCGAGCTTGCCCAGCGCCTCGGCCGGCTCGACCCGGCGGGGTACTGGCGGCATGAGCAGCCGCCGTCCGGCGCCCGAGCTGGGCTTGTCGCTGAGCATCTGCTGCAGCTGCCAGCCCATCGAGTCCTCGATGCCGCTGGCGTCCTGCCGCAGCCAGCGGGCGGCCCGCTGGGCCTCCCGACGTTCGGACCGGCGGGCGGCACCCATCAGTTGCAGGCGGCGCGCCCGCAGCGCCCATTTGGGGGCCCGCTGGATGTCGAGCCGGATCTCGGCGAGGTCGCCGACCTCGGCGCGCAGGTCGGACACGGCGTCGACGAGCGGCTGGAGCGGGTCGGGGGTGAGGGGCACCTCCCGCAAGGGAGCGGTGGGCTTGCCACGCAGGATGAACTCAGCCCGCACGGTGTGCTGGCGCGGCTCGTCGACGATCGGCCGGGCACGGTTGACGGTGACGTCCGGCCCGAACGGGGTGATAGACAAAAGGCGTTGGCCGCCGGCCGGGCCTTCGATGCGGTAGCGCAGCGGGCTGGAGCCGTCCGCGCGCAGCCGGATCTGCACGGCCTTCGCCCTGCGGGGCGCCCACCAGGGCATGGACGTGGACGCGCGGGCGAGCTGTACGCCGCGGCGGAAGATCTCCTCCATGCTCGGGGCGAAGTGCCGGTTGGACACCAGCTCCAGGGCCATCCGCTCGGCCGAGGCGTGTGCTGCGAGCCGACGTACGATGATCTCGCCGACGCCCCAGGTCACAGCAATGGCCAGGGCGAGCAGGTACCAGTGGTCGTAGAGCCAGTCGGCGGCGTTGACCAGGTTGGCCAGTAGGCCGAGTACCTGACCGGCCGCCGTGTCATCGGCCCGGTCGGTCACGTGCGGGGCTGCGGAGTCCACGTGGGTTCTCCTTCCTTCTTAGAAGTCGTACGGGTGAAGTGGAGGTCGGTGATGCGGCCGTCGGTGTAGGTGCCGCCGCGGTCGGTGCCCGCCCACACCAGGTGCACCACCGCCCGGTCAGCCGCACCGTCGCGGCGGGCGATGATGGCCTGGACGCGGAAGCGGGCGGTGGCGAACGCCGGGGCGACCGCCTGATCCCGGTCGCCGAAGACTGTCGGCCACGTTTCGCGGCCGATACCGGTGGCGTCCGCTCGCAGCAGCTCACGGCCGACGGCGCGCAGATGCCGCTCGTCTTCGGCGGCAAGGTCCGCGGGCCAGGCGGCTTCCAGGGCCTGTTGGATGAACCGATCACCGGCCACGCCCTCGCCGTGCGGCGGCAGCGCTGAAGCGATGGCCGACTTGGTCGGCGTAGCGGCCGACGTGTCCGATGTGGGCGCGCGGCTTGCCGCACGGTGCCCGCTGGCGAGAGAGTCTGAGGCGCGGGCTGCGGACGCGGCCCCGGGCGGCGGCGTTGGGGAAGCGGATGCGCTGGGCCGGGGTGGCAGAGCCAGCAGTACGACCCCGGCCACGGCCAGGACCAGGGTGGCGATCAGCAGCAGGCGCGGCGAGCGCGGCGAAGGCGTCGTCATAGCAGCCGCGCCCCTCCCGCAAAACCGGACATCGCGTTGACCGCGTCCAGCCGTACGACGGTGCCCGGGCGGGCAGCGTTGATCATCTGCCCGCTGCCGACGTAGATGCCGACGTGATAGATCGTCGAATCCCGACCCGGGGCGTAGGCGTAGAAGACGAGGTCACCCGCCTTGAGTGCGCTGGTGCCGAGACTGGCGGGGATCCGCTGCCCGACACGGGCCTGGGCCGCCGCGGTGCGCGGCAGGCGGATGCCGGCCTTGGCGTACGCGTAGGTGGTCAGCCCCGAGCAGTCGAAGCCCTTGATGGTCGCGCCGCTCTTGCCACTGGGGGAGCAGCAGATCCCATAGGACCTGCCGCTCGCGTTGCCGCCGCCCCAGGAATAGGGCACACCTCGCTGGGAGAGCGCCGCCTCGATCACGGCGCGCACCTTCCCCGACACGTTTTTCAGGTCCGGGTCCTTGGCGGCCGCCGTGTACTGGTCGATCCAGCCCAGCACGTTCGAGACGTATTCGTTTGAGTGGTTGTACTGCAGGATCGCGGCCTTGAGCTGGGAACGCTTCGTCAGATCACGGCCGTTGCCGCACAGGTAGATGCCGGCGCCGAGGGCGGCGTCGTCGGCGTTGTGCGGGTCGGCAGCCTTGTCCCCGTTGAGGTCTTTCCCGACGCCCTCCCAGGTGGAGGGCAAGAACTGTAACGGGCCGACGGCGCGCTCCCCGTTCGCGGTGCCGTCCCAGCGGCCGTTGTCGGTGTCCGGGAAGACGCTGGTGTTGCCGCCCGCCCCGGAGCCGTTGAGGAGCACCCCATAGATCTTCGGGCGGATGTCGCCGTTGTCGGCGATGTTCCGGCCCACGGCGTGGTTGGACTCGACCTTGGCGATCCCGGCCAGGATCAGCCAGCGCATGCCCCGGCACTTGGGCACATGCCGGCCGACCTGCTGGACCGCCTTCTTGTAGGCGGTGAACATGCGCGGCGGGATGTCCGCGGCGGTGCCGCCCTCGGCGATCCCGCCGTCGTCACTCGCACCCGTCTGCAGCGCCACATACGCGCTGATCGCGTTCGACACCGGCGCTGCACAGCACACGGCGGCGAACATCAGCAGCGCCACCATGCATCCCCACCGCCGGACGCGGCGCCCGGACGGCCTCACTCGTCCTCACCGTCCTCGTCCCGCCGCCGGGCACGCTCCTGGCGCAGCCGCTCGGCCTCGGGCGCGGTCCGCCGCATCAGCTCCTGCATCCGGGCCCGCGCCTCGTCGCGCGTCCTGCTGCGCGCGCTCCCGACCCCGGGAAGTACCGGCCCGTCAGGCCTGCCGCTCGCCGGAGGCCGCGGTGCACCGCCTCCCCGCCGCGGGGGCGGTGCCGGAGCAGGCGGCGCTACTGCGGGGCCCCCGGTGCCAGAGACTGGTGCACTGGGCCGCGCGGAGGTCGGGCCCGTACGGCCCGAGGAGCCGCCGGACCTGGCAGGGCGTGGCGGAGCAGCCGGACGGGTGGTCGCGGCCGCCGATGTGGCGGTCGGCAGGCGGCGGCTGACGAACGGACCCGTCCCGCCGCTGTCGGCGGTGTGCTCCCGCAGGACACGGGAGACGTGACGGCCCGTGCCACCCCAGGCCCGGCCGTCTTCGCGCACGGTGTTGCCCCACACCCGCACCTGCTGACGGGCGTCCTGGGAGTAGCGCGAGCCCCCCGGCCGGGCCCGGCGGACGTTGGCCGGCAGACCGACCGTGGTCCCGTAGGCGGCCCGACCGCCCCGGTTGAGGATGCGGTAGCCGCGGAAGCGGACCAGCCGGTTGTGGGCGCGCGTGGACAGCAGGGTGCGGTCGGTGTTCTGGTCGTGCAGCACCTGACCGGAGTTGCGGTCGACGATCTGGCCGTCGTCGTTGCGGTACCGGTCGGGCGGGCCTCCGGGCCTGCGCGGCCCGCCGCCGCCCGCACCGCCCTGACCGTCGTCCGATCCGCCAGTGTGCGGGTCGCCTTCGGCGGTGGGCTTGCGCCACTTGGCCAACTGCTCCTTGTCCGGCCGGCGGCCGATCAGCAGCCAGTGCGCCCCCTTCCCGCCGAGCCGTGCGCCCAGCCCGCCCACGGCCGCGGCCGCGGTGAGCGGGGCGAGACCGCGTCCGGCTTCGGCGGTGGCATCGGCGAGGATTCCGCCGGTGTCCACGGGCATGCCCGCGCCGTCGAACAAGGAGGTGAGCGCGCCCATCAGCCGCTGGCGGGTGCCGAGCATCCCGTACCGGCCACCACTTCCGGTGAAGGCGCGCAGCCCGCCGCCGTATCCGCCCATCGCGGCGGGGGAGTTCATCGCAAGCGCGGCGCCGAGCTCGCTGGTGTCGCCCGGCATGTGGGTGCCGCCGACCTTGGCGTAGCGCATCCGCATGGCCATGCGCCGCCCGAAGGAGGTGATGCCAGTCAGCAGTTTGCGGTGCCCGGCCGCGCCCGCGATGGCCAGCACGTCGATTAGCAGGATCCGTTCCACCATCAGGTCGGGGCCGTTGGTGATGGTGGCGTCCACAGCGATGCCGAAGAACGGCACGAAGGCACAGACCCCGACCAGCGTCAGGATCGAGATCCCCCACACCGACAGCCACTTCCACACCGACTGCCGGGCGGGCCCGGGCAGCATCCCGGCGATGAAGGTGACCCCGCCGGCGGCCGCGGCCGCCGCGCAGATGCCCTGGGTGCCGAGCAGGACGATCGCGGAGGACAGGAGCATGCCGCAGATGAACAGAGCGGCGATCAGCAGCAGGGCGGTGCCGCCGACCCGCCACCAGGTGGGCTTCTCCGCGTAGGCGGCGCACGACTTGCCGACCGGGCCCGCCTTCTTCAAGTCGGCGAGGAACGCGGCGAATTCCTGGTCCTCTTCGCTGACGACCGGAGTGACGGCGTCCAGCAGTTCGCCGCCAGGGGTGAGGGAGGGAAGGTCGTCACTCCTGCCGCGCTCGCAGTACTTCTTGGCCGGGCCGATGATCAGGCTGCAAGCGTCCTTGCGGTCTTCCGAGGGCTCGGCATCCGCCTTGTAGCCACCAACAACCCACTTCAGGTGGATCGCGTACGCCTTGCGGTCGGAGTCCTTGGCCGGGTCGAGGATGCGCCCGTATTGCAGCAGCATGTAGGGCTTGACGATCAGTGCGTTGGTGATCGAGTCCTGGAGGGGGCGGGCCACGTCCGTCGAGGAGACAGGGGCTTCGTTCTCCCGCTCCAGGCACTTGACCTCCTGCATGCCGGCCATGCCGTCGCAGGGGCCACGGCTGGCGAGCTTGCCGCCCCAGTTGTAGGAGTTGACGCTCTCCTTGGCGACCTCGGCGGCCACCTGCTGGGACTGCCCCAGCGGGCCGTCCTGGGTGAGCAGGTAGTCGGGGCGGACGAACGCGGACGCGGCGAACGCAGCGATCAGCAGGGTCAGGAAGATTTCGCCCAGACCGCGGCCGACGCGGCCGCGCACGATCATGAACCCGGCGAACACGAACGCCCAGGCCAGCAGCAGCCCCTTCAGCCCGAGCGTGTCGACGACCACGTTGTCGTAGGCGTCGGCGACCTTCTGCGCCGGACGGATCAGGATCTTGAGCAGCGGGAACCGGAAGGCGACCTCGATCGCCCACCCGGCCAGTCCGACCAGCAGCCGGATGAGGGTGAAAAGGCCGGACAGGGCGAGGGCAAGGGACTGCGTCTTGAAGCTGACGATGGAGCCGCCCTCGGAGTTCAGCTCGTAGCCGTTGATCGGCACCCCCTCGGAGGAGGTGATGTTCAACGGTGTGAGGAGGTCACCGGCCTCGCTGTCGCTGCTTGCCGCATACACGACCTGGCTGTTCACCATGACGAACACGCCGGTGAGCAGCAGGTGTCGGCGTACGGCCTTAGCTCCCCAGTTGTGTACAGACGAACGTCCCCAGACGTCAGGCCACTTCGGTCTC
>NZ_JBSOPZ010000066.1:0-17289 GCF_053763515.1 Streptomyces mabaensis | reverse complement strand
CCCCCCCCCCCCCCCCCCCCCCCCCCCCCCCCCCCCCCCCCCCCCCCCCCCCCCCCCCCCCCCCCCCCCTCTGCCGTAACAGACCGGTTCGTAAGCCGGGGCTCAGCCCTTCCAGCAGCGGCGGACGACGCCGCCGTCGACCTCGAAGTTCAGCCGTCCGGCCAGGTACTCCAGCGTGATGATCGCGCCGGGCGGCAGCGATCTGACGGTGCTCCAGCCGCGGCTGCGGGCCAGCCGCTCGGCGGCGGCGGCGTCCAGGCCGACGTACGACTCGGGGCTGTCGGCGGGATCCTGGGAGGGGGTCGGTATGGGTGCCATGCCCCTCACCGTAGGCGCCGGACGGCAGCGGCGGTAGTCGGGCCCGTCAGCCGGGCGCCCCGCCTTTCGTCCCTCACGGGTCACGCTTCTGTCACAGGATCCCGACACCCGTTTCCCTCGAACGGACTGACTCGAACGGACAGTTCCGCAGTTCACTCGCCGCAATTCCGCGGCCCGCGCGCACCGCGCCGAATTACCCGCCGAATTACCGCCCGGACGGCTCCGCCGAACGCCCGCCCGTGAATTCCCGGACGGCCTTCGGCGCGCCTGCGAGTTGACGGGCCATTTGCCCCTCACACCGTCCCCAGCCGTTCCACACGACAGATGTGTCCTGGCGCGTCCGCGCCCTGTTGCCCACCGCTGCCTGCGAGCATCATGGCTTGAGCCTGAAGCCCGATCCGCAGACAGGACGGACCACCGAGGGGACAGCGATGGGGACGGAGACCGCCGAGGCCATTGCGGGACCGGGACCGGAACGGGCCAGCCATCCCGGCCGGATCGTCGTGGACTGGCTGACCACCACCGACCACAAGAAGATCGGGCATCTCTACCTGATCACGTCGTTCCTGTTCTTCCTGATCGCCGGTGTGATGGCCCTGATGATGCGGGCCGAGCTGGCCCGCCCGGGCCTGCAGCTGATGTCGAACAACCAGTTCAACCAGGCGTTCACCCTGCACGGCACGATCATGCTGCTGCTCTTCGCCACCCCGGCCTTCGCCGGCTTCGCCAACGCGATCATGCCGCTGCAGATCGGCTCGCCCGACGTGGCGTTCCCCCGGCTGAACATGCTGGCGTACTGGCTCTACCTCTTCGGCGGCGTGATCGTGCTCGGCTCTCTGCTGACCCCCCAGAGCGGGCCGCCGAACTTCGGGTGGACCGCCTACGCCCCGCTCAACAGTCTGGAGCGCAGCCCCGGTATCGGCGCCGATATGTGGATCATGGGACTCGCGCTCTCCGGCTTCGGCACGATCCTCGGCGCGGTCAACTTCATCACCACGATCATCGCGATGCGCGCGCCCGGTATGACCATGTTCCGGTTGCCGATCTTCACCTGGAACGTGCTCTTCACCTCGATCCTGGTGCTCTTCGCCTTTCCCGTGCTCGCCGCCGCGCTGCTGGTGCTCGCGTCCGACCGGCGGTTCGGATCGATGGTGTTCCAGCCGGAGTTCGGCGGGGCGCTGCTCTGGCAGCATCTGTTCTGGTTCTTCGGGCATCCCGAGGTCTACATCATCGCTCTGCCCTTCTTCGGCATCATCACCGAGATCATCCCGGTCTTCTCCCGGAAGCCGATCTTCGGATACGTCACGCTCGTCGCCGCGACCATGGCCATCACCGGCCTCTCGGTGGTCGTCTGGGCGCACCACATGTTCGTCACCGGCGCGGTGCTGCTGCCGTTCTTCTCCCTCCTGTCCTTCCTGATCGCGGTCCCGACCGGGGTGAAGTTCTTCAACTGGGCGGGCACGATGCTGAAGGGCTCGCTGAGCTTCGAGACCCCGATGCTCTGGGCCGTCGGCTTCCTGGTGAGCTTCCTGTTCGGCGGGCTGACCGGAGTGATCCTTGCCTCGCCGCCGATGGACTTCCATGTCACCGACTCGTACTTCGTGGTGGGGCATTTCCACTACGTCGTCTTCGGAACCGTGGCCTTCGCGACCTTCGCCGGCTTCCACTTCTGGTGGCCCAAGTTCACCGGCAAGATGCTTGACGAGCGGCTCGGAAAGATCCACTTCTGGACACTCTTCGTCGGCTTCCACACCACGTTCCTGGTGCACCACTGGCTGGGTGCGGAAGGCATGCCCCGCCGCTACGCGGACTATCTGGCGGCCGACGGCTTCACCGCACTGAACATGATCTCGACCATCGGGTCCTTCCTGCTGGGCCTGTCCACCCTGCCGTTCCTCTACAACGTCTGGAAGACCGCGAAGTACGGCAAGAAGGTCGAGGTCGACGACCCGTGGGGATTCGGGCGCTCCCTGGAGTGGGCGACGTCCTGCCCGCCGCCCCGGCACAACTTCGTGACGATCCCCCGGATCCGCTCCGAGTCACCGGCCTTCGACCTGCACCACCCCGAGTACGCGTTGCTGGCCGCCGAGCGGCGGGAGGTCAGTTCAGAGCCCGGGAAAGCCGGTCCCGTACCGCCGTGATGTGGTCGGAAAGCTCGGCCGGCTCGACCACCTCGAACTCGAAGCCCATCAGCACCACATGGATCACCATCACATCGAGGCTCGCGGCGCCGGTGCGCAGCAGGCAGCTGTGCTCGTCCACAGCCTCCAGCACCCCGGCGGACGGCGAGACGGTCCGGGCCGCCTCCTCCATCGGCACCAGCAGGCGGATGGTCGCCCGGGCGGCGTAGGCGCGGGTGGAGACCCCCTGCGAGACATACGCGGCCAGGTCGTCGGCCGGCGGCTCGCGCGGCACGAAGCGCGGCCCGTGCGGTGGCCTGGGCTCGATCCGGTCCACGCGGAACGTCCGCCAGTCGCCGCGGTCCAGGTCCCAGGCGACGAGATACCAGCGTCGTTCGCTGCACACCAGGCGGTGCGGTTCGACGGTGCGCCGGGTGGCGGAGCCTTCGTGGTCGCGGTACTCGAAGCGCAGCCGCTCGCTGTCCCGGCAGGCGTTGGCCAGTTCCGTGAGTACGGACGGGTCGACCGACGTGTTCCCCGCGTCGCGCAGCATGGGGACGGTGAAGGCGTGGAGCGCGCCGACCCGCCGGCGCAGCCGGCTCGGCAGCACCTGTTCGAGCTTGGCCAGGGCGCGTACGGAGGTCTCGCCGATGCCCTCGATGCCGTGGCCGGCGGCGGTGCGCAGGCCGACGGCGACGGCGACGGCCTCTTCGTCGTCGAGCAGCAGCGGCGGCAGCTCGGCCCCCGCGCCGAGCTGATAGCCGCCGCCCGTGCCGGGGCTGGCGTTGACGGGGTAACCGAGCTCGCGCAGCCGGTCGACGTCACGCCGTACGGTGCGGGGCGTGACGCCGAGCCGGTCCGCGAGGTCGGCGCCGGACCACTCGCGGTGGGCCTGGAGCAGTGACAGCAGGCGCAGCAGTCGTGCCGAGGTCTCCAACATGCGTGCGAGTCTGCCAGTCCTTGCGGACAGCGGCTGTCCGCAAGAACTCACGCCCGCCGCAGGGTCCGGCTCGTCAGGCGGCGCGGCGCTTCCTGACCTGGGCCGCGGCCACGTCCCGCAGGGCGTAGACCCCGCCCAGCGCCGCCCCACGGCCACGCAGCACGGAGTCGCGCAGCGTGCTGCGCGAACGGCCGCGGTGACCGGCGAGCAGTTCGGTGAAGATCGCCTCGTGGCGCTCGGCTATCAGCGCCGGGTCGAAGCGGGCCGCGGCCACCAGGGCCGCCCGGCCCATCCGGTGCCGCAGCTCCTCGTTCTCGACCAGTTCCAGCAGCGCGCTCGCGATCGCCTCCACATCGCCCGGGGGCACCAGCCGGCCGTCGACACCGTCGGCGATGATCTCGCGCGGGCCGTGCGGGCAGTCGGTCGAGACGACGGGCAGCCCGCAGCGCATCGCCTCGACGATGGTCATACCGAAGGACTCCAGCCGGGAGGTGGAGGCCGCGATCGAGCCCTTGACCCACTCGGGTTCCAGGGGACTGACCGAGCCCATCAGGGAGACATGGCCGCCGAGGGCGAGGTCCTTGACGAGGGTACCCAGGGCGTTCTTCTCGTTGCCGGTCGCGTCGCCGCTGCCGTATATCCGCAGCCGCCAGTCGGGGTGGGCCGCGACCACCTTGGCGAAAGCGCGCACCAGCAGGTCGTACCGCTTGACCGGGGTGAGCCGGCCGGCCGCGACGATCACCTTCGCCGAGCCGTCGGCCGGTCCGACCGAGGAGGCGGGCACGCTGTTGGGCACGGCGTCTATGCGTACGCCGGGCAGCCGCAGCCTGGTGCGGTACGCGCGGGCGTCGGCCTCGGTGACCGTGGTGATCGCGTCGAGCAGCGCGTACCGGCTGCCCAGTTCGCGCCGCAGCCGGTAGCTGTGGCTGTCGAGCGTCAGGTGCTCCTGACCGACCCGCACCGGGCCGCGCCGGGCCTGCCGGGCGATGTGCACGTTGAGGCCGGGGCGGGTGCCGACGACGACGTCCGCCTCCAGGGACTTCAGGTGCTCGGCTATCCGGATGTCGGTGAGCCGGCTGTACTGCTTGTGGCGGCCGTCGCCGCTCGCGAACACCTTGGCCGGGACGGCCCGGTCGGGGTGCTCGCCGGCGAACTCGGCGCTGTCCTTGCGCAGATCCACCAGGTGACGCATGGTCACCCCCGCAGGCGCGCCCATCATCGGCTGCTCCCGGTGCCGGAAGACCGAGACGATTTCGATGTCGTGGTGCTCCGCGAGCGCTTCGGCGAGGTTGAACGTCGTCCGGATCGTGCCGCCGATTCCATACGCGTTGTGGAGCAAAAACGAAATGTGCATGCGCGGACAGATCCCCCTGTTGTGAACGGCCGTTCGTGGTCGGCGAACAGCTGTGCCATTGATAGCACGTCAAGGATCTCACCAACCGGCCAGGACTTCAGGGGGAGCAGGCCGGCCGGGAGCACGCCGAGGCACCGGTGGCCGGGCCCGAACTCCGCCACGGCGCCATGGCGTTCACCGGGCAGGCGGCCCAACCTCGGCATCCGGCGCCCGCGTCCTACGGCAGGGCCAGCACGACGCCGGTGGCGAGCCGGTCGGGGGACGGACCGACCACCGCCGCGTTGGACCGGTACAGCGCACTCCAGCCGCCCGCGACCCCGTACCGGCGGGCCAGGGAACTCAGCGTCTCACCCCGGCCGACGATGTGCGCGCGGCCGGCCAGCCCGTACCGCTCGGAACAGACCGGCCAGGCCTCGAAGCCCTGCGTACGCAGCACTTCCTCCGCCACTTCGATCTGCTGCTTGCGGGTGGCCAGGTCGGCCCGCTCCGCGTGGCGGAGCCCGCCGAACGCCACCCAGGTCGGCTGCCAGAACTGCAGTCCGCCGTAGAAACCGTTGCCGGTGTTGATGTGCCAGTCTCCGCCGCTCTCGCACTCGGCGAGGCAGTTCCACGGCCAGCCGGTGCCGGCGCAGGTGTACGCGGCGGGGGCCCCGGGGGTCGCTGCAGTCGGCCCGGCGGCCGGTGGCGGCGGGTCGGCCCGGGCGTTTGGTGACACGGCCGCGAGAACGGCGGTGAGCAGGGCGACCGGCCAGAAGCGGAACTTTGACATCCGGTCACGCTAAACAGCTCTACGGATCATTCTTCCGGTGCCGCGCGGCCGGCCGGGAAGACCCACCCGGTCGGCCTCGGGCGGCCGCCGGTTCGATTCCGTTCCCCTTCCTGCGTGACTCCCGCCGCGGATCGCCCGTTGTGCTCTGAGAGCCGGGAACCACCCGGCACCGCACCGAGTCCGAGGAGCACCCCGTGCCGCGCATGCTCGACGTCAGTGAGGACGTACGCGCCGAGATCGGCGACGAAGAAGCCGACCTGCTGCTCGCCGGCGAGACCGCGCCGGGCAACTACGACTGCACCTCGTGCCGCACCCCGGGCGACGCCGAGCAGGAACGCACCAGCACCGTGCTGTTCGTCGGCAACGAGACGGCCGTGCTCGCCTTCGCCCACGCGTCCTGCATCCCGTCCCAGGTGGTGACGGTGCCCGAGGAGCAGCTCCAGGGCGCCGTCCGCAGCATCACCGCCGAGGAGGGAGCGGCGGACCGGTCCGGCGTCCCCGCCCAGGCAGGACAGCCCGGCGGGCAGGCGGTGCTGGGCGTGACCAGCGGACTCGTACTCCTCGAAGGGGAGCTGCATCCCGCCCTCGTCGTCGAGCCGACCGCGCGGATCGCCCGCCCCGGCACCTCCGGCCCCGGCGACGACTTCCTGCCGCTCCTCATCGAGCAGGGCTTCCTGCCGGTCACGGACGTCTCCAGGCGGCCGGCCGGCCTGCCCGGCTGGTCCGTCCTGCTCGCCATGGGCCAGCTGCACGCCGTACTCCAGCCCGGCACCGGCGGCGGCAGCCCGGTCGCGTGGTGGCAGGCGCACCAGCCGCTCCAGGTCACCGATGGCTGGCGCGCGGCGGCCAACCGGTCACACACCGTCCTGGTGTACGCGGCTCCAGTCGGCTCCATCGGCCAGCAGCCGCGCGAGGACCTGCTCCGGGACGCCCTGGAGAAGGCCGCCGCGTCCGGACTGCTGGTCGCCGCCGCGATGCCGCTGGCGGGCACCTGAGGGTCCGGTGTACGCCGGGGGTGTGCCGGACGCGTCCGCCGCACCCCCGGCGATCTGCGATTTCCTCGCTCGGCCCGCATCCGTCGGGCGCCCGGTTCGTTGGCAGATACGTGCATTCATACGACCCCTCCCGCCACCAGCCGTTCACCAGCCAGATCCCTGCGATGCGACCGTCGCGGGACCCTCAGGCAGGCCACGTCTCGCACACCCCGATCTACGACGCGCTGTACTCCGAGTACCGCCGGGCCTTCCGGGCCCTGCCGGGCGATCGCAGCGGCGAGGAGGATCTGGGGTTCACGGCTTTCGGCAGCGGGATGCACGGCGGTCCGGGCGGCCACGGGGCCTCGTGGCACAGCGGCGCATGGCACAGCGGCAGCGCGGGCCACAGCAGCCCCGGCAGCCACAGCAACCACACCGGGCCAGCAGGCCACGGCGGATCGGCCGGCCACGGCGGCCACGGCATGAACGGAAACAGCGGCGGGCGGCAGCACCACACCGGGAATCACCTCCCGGCGGCGCTGCCGCCCGCGCCCCGCAGGGGGCAGTGACGCCGTACGGCCGGCGCTACTTCTTCTTGCCGCCGCGCTTCTCCCGCACCCGCACCGAGATGTGGATCGGGGTGCCCTCGAAGCCGAACTCCTCGCGCAGCCGACGCTCGACGAACCGCCGGTAGCCGTGCTCCAGGAAGCCCGAGGCGAAGAGCACGAAGCGGGGCGGCTTGGTGCCGGCCTGCGTACCGAACAGGATGCGCGGCTGCTTGCCGCCCCGGATCGGGTGCGGGTGGGAGGCGACGATCTCGCCCAGGAAGGCGTTCAGCCGACCCGTCGGGACACGGGTCTCCCAGCCCTCCAGAGCGGTCTCGATCGCCGGGACCAGCCGCTCCATGTGGCGGCCGGTCAGGGCCGAGACATTGACCCGGGGGGCCCAGGCGATCTGGGCGAGCTCGGTCTCGATCTCGCGCTCCAGGTAGTAGCGGCGCTCCTCGTCGAGGGTGTCCCACTTGTTGAAGGCGACGACCATCGCGCGACCGGCCTCGACGGCCATGGTGATGATCCGCTGGTCCTGGACGCTGATGGACTCGCTCGCGTCGATCAGTACGACCGCGACCTCGGCCTTCTCCACGGCGGCGGCGGTACGCAGCGAGGCGTAGTAGTCCGCGCCCTCCTGGAGGTGGACCCGGCGCCGGATACCGGCGGTGTCCACGAACTTCCAGGTGACGCCGCCGAGCTCGATCAGCTCGTCGACCGGGTCACGGGTGGTGCCGGCCGTGTCGTGGACGACGACCCGCTCCTCCCTGGCCACCTTGTTGAGCAGGGACGACTTGCCGACGTTCGGGCGGCCGATGAGCGCGATACGGCGCGGGCCGCCGATGGCCGTGCCGAAGGTCTGGGCGGGCGCCTCGGGCAGCGCCTCGAGAACGGCGTCGAGCATGTCGCCGGTGCCGCGGCCGTGCAGCGAGGAGACGGGGTGCGGCTCACCCAGACCGAGCGACCACAGCGCGGTCGCGTCCGCCTCGCCGCTCGGGCCGTCGACCTTGTTGGCGCACAGAACGACGGGCTTTCCGGCCCGGCGCAGCAGCTTGACGACGGCCTCGTCGGTGTCGGTCGCGCCGACCGTGGAGTCGACGACGAAGACGACCGCGTCGGCGGCCTCGATGGCGTACTCGGCCTGGGCGGCGACGGAGGCGTCGATGCCGAGCACGTCCTGCTCCCAGCCGCCGGTGTCGACGACCTTGAAGCGGCGGCCGGCCCACTCGGCCTCGTAGGTGACGCGGTCGCGGGTGACGCCGGGCTTGTCCTCGACGACGGCCTCGCGGCGGCCGATGATGCGGTTCACCAGGGTCGACTTGCCGACATTCGGGCGGCCCACGACGGCGAGGACGGGCAGCGGGCCGTGACCGGCCTCACCGATCGCGCCCTCGACGTCCTCGGCGTCGAAGCCCTCCTGCGCGGCGAGCTCCATGAAGTCCGCGTACTCGGCGTCGCCAAGCTCCCCGTGCTCGTCGCCGGAGTGGATCTGGTCGTTCATGAAGTCCGTACCTCGTTCGTTGCATCATCGATGGACCGCGGTCCGCGGCCCACTACTCAGGACTCAAGTCTCGCCCAGCGCCCGGTGAGACGCTTGGCGTTTTCCAGGTGGGCGGTCAGCCGCTCCTGGATGCGCACGGTGGCTTCGTCCAGCACCTTGCGCGTACGTGGGCCGCCCGGTTCGCCCGCCGCGAAAGCCTCGCCGAACACCACGTCGACGCGGCTGCGCAGCGGCGGCAGCGCCGGTATCAGCCGTCCGTTCCTGCCGGTGCTGCCCAGCACCGCCACCGGGACGATCGGCGCCCCGCTGCGTACGGCGAAGTAGGCGAGCCCCGCGCGCAGCGAGGCGAAGTCGCCCTCGCCCCGGGTGCCCTCGGGGAAGATCCCCAGCACGCCACCGTCCTCCAGTACCCCGAGGGCCTGGGTGATCGCGGCGCGGTCTGCGGTCGTACGGTCCACTTTCAGCTGACCGATTCCGCGCAGGAACGGGTCGAGCGGACCGACGAACGCCTCCTTCTTGATCAGGAAGTGCACGGGCCGCGGTGCGGTGCCCATCAGCATCGGGCCGTCGATGATGTGCGCGTGGTTGACGGCCAGGATGACCGGTCCGCTCGCCGGGACCCGCCAGGCGCCCAGTACGCGCGGCTTCCACAGCCCGTACATCAGCCCGATGCCGATCCGTCGGCCGACCGCCGCACCCCGCGGGGTGGGTGTGCTCACGCGGCCGCCCGCTTCCCCTCGACGAGGGTGACGACGCACTCGATGACCTGGTCCAGCGTCAGCTCGGTGGTGTCCACCTCGACCGCGTCGTCCGCCTTCGCGAGCGGCGAGAGATGGCGGCCGGAGTCGGCCGCGTCCCGCTTGATCAGCGCATCCCGGGTGGCCGCGAGCCCCAGGGCCTCCTTGCCCCTGAGCTCGCCGCTGCGCCGGGCGGCGCGCGCCTCCGGGGATGCGGTGAGGAAGACCTTCAGGTCGGCGTCCGGCAGGACGGTCGTACCGATGTCACGGCCCTCGACGACGATGCCGCCCTCGGCCCCGGCCGCGATGGAGCGCTGCAGCTCGGTGATCCGGGCCCGTACCTCCGGCACCGCGCTGACCGCGCTGACCTTGGAGGTGACCTCCTGGGAGCGGATCGGGCCCGAGGCGTCCAGGCCGTCGACGGTGATCGTCGGGGCGGCCGGGTCCGTACCGGACTCGATGGAGGGCTTGCCGGCGGCGGTGGCGACGGCGCCCGCGTCGCCCACGTCGACACCGTTGGTGATCATCCACCAGGTGATGGCGCGGTACTGGGCGCCGGTGTCCAGGTAGTGCAGTCCGAGCTTGGCGGCGACGGCCTTGGAGGTGCTGGACTTGCCCGTGCCGGAGGGACCGTCGATGGCGACAATCACAGCTGCCGGGGCGGTCCGGGCGGCGGTTCCTGCGGTTTCCACGGTGGTGGACACCTTCCTGGTACACGGGACGGGAGGACGGGCGGAGGGCGGGCACGCGTGAGCGCCCCCGCACAAGGTTACCGAGTATTCGGGACCGCCCGGCACCAGCCGGCCCTACTGTCGGATCGACCAGCCACGTTCGCGCAGGGCCGCTGTCAGGACCGGTACCGCGCGCGGTTCCACCATCAGCTGCACCAGGCCCGCCTGCTGGCCGGTCGCGTGCTCGATCCGGACGTCCTCGATGTTGACGCCCGCGCTGCCGGTGTCCGCGAAGATGCGGGCCAGCTCGCCCGGCCGGTCGCTGATCAGGACCGCCACGACCTCGTACGCCGTGGGGGCCGCGCCGTGCTTGCCGGGCACCCGTACCCGGCCCGCGTTGCCGCGGCGCAGGACGTCCTCGATGCCCTCGGCCCCGCCCCGGCGCTTGTCCTCGTCGGAGGACTGCAGGGCGCGCAGCGCCTGGACGGTCTCTTCGAGGTCGGCGGCGACCCCGGCCAGCACGTCGGCGACCGGTCCCGGGTTCGCGGTGAGGATCTCGACCCACATCCGGGGGTCGGAGGCGGCGATCCGGGTGACGTCGCGGATGCCCTGGCCGCACAGCCGTACCGCCGACTCGTCGGCGCTCTCCAGCCGGGCCGCGACCATGCTGGAGATCAGCTGCGGGGTGTGCGAGACGAGCGCCACGGCCCGGTCGTGCGCGTCCGCGTCCATGACCACCGGCACGGCCCGGCACAGGGCGACCAGCTCCAGGGCGAGGTTGAGCACCTCGGTGTCGGTGTCCCGGGTCGGGGTGAGCACCCAGGGGCGGCCCTCGAAGAGGTCGGCGGTGGCGGCCAGCGGGCCGGAACGCTCCTTGCCGGCCATCGGGTGGGTACCGATGTACGGGGTGAGGTCGAGGCCCAGGGCCTCCAGTTCGCGGCGCGGGCCGCCCTTGACGCTGGCCACGTCGATGTAGCCGCGGGCGATGCCGCGCCGCATCGCGTCGGCCAGGGTCGCCGCGACGTGCGCGGGCGGGACGGCGACGATCGCCAGGTCCACTGGGCCCTCCGGCGGCTCGTCCGTACCGGCGCCGAGGGCCGCCGCGGTGCGCGCCTGGGCCGGGTCGTGGTCGGCCAGGTGGACCGTGACCCCGCGGCCGGCGAGCGCGAGTGCGGCGGAGGTGCCGATCAGGCCGCTGCCGATGACGAGTGCGGTTCTCACTGGGCGATGTCCTTGCGGAGGGCGCCGGCGGCGCCGAGGTAGACGTGCGCGATCCTGGCCTTGGGAAGCTCGGTCTCGACATGCGCGAGGATGCGGACGACGCGCGGCATGGCGCCGACGATGTCCAGCTCCTGGGCGCAGATCAGGGGTACGTCGACGATGCCGAGCTTACGGGCGGCGGCGGCCGGGAAGTCGCTGCGCAGATCGGGCGTGGCCGTGAACCAGATGCTGATGAGGTCGTCGGCGGTGAGGCCGTTCCGCTCCAGGACGGCGGTGAGCAGCTCGCTGACCTGCTCGTCCATGTGCCCGGCCTCGTCCCGTTCGAGTTGGACGGCTCCCCGGACCGCTCGTACCGCCACGTCTGCTCCTTGCTCCGCACCTCGGGTGTTCCTGCTGCGGTCAGCGTAGCCAGCGCAGCTGCCCCGAGGCCCCGGCGCCCGTCCTGCGAGACGGCCGCGCCGCCGGTGGGCAGCGGCCGCCGGTGCGGCGCCGCACCTGCGGTAGAACGAGCGGCATGATCTTTCATGTCGTGCCCCTGGACGAGTGGGTCGCCTCGCCCGGCCTCCCCTACACCCCTGCGTCCCTCGCCGCCGAGGGCTTCGTGCACTGCTCGGCGGACGAGGGATCGGCGCTGGCCATCGCCGATGCGCACTACCGGGACACCGCCGGCCCGCTGCTGGTGCTGCTGATCGACGAGACGCTGCTGGAGGTGGAGGTCCGCCGGGAGGGCTCCGGGGAGTCGCTCTACCCGCATGTCTACGGGCCCGTCGACCGGGCCGCCGTGACCGGGCTGCTGGAGGTGCGGCGGGACGCCGCGGGCCGGGCACTGTCGCTCGTACCGTGGCCGGCCGGCTCCTGAACCGCGTCTGTTCGGCGTACGGCACGCGCGTGCGGGGGGTACGCCCTCGTGGGGTGCTTCGTCTTCGGGGCGTTCGGCGCCAAGATGCTCCTGCTCTGCACGACTTCTCTTCACGACGACATGAGGGAGACGGCCATGCGAGAAACCACGGGCCGGCGGACGGTACTCGCGGCGGGCGCCGCGGTGGCGAGCGGCGCGCTCGTCGGCTGCGGCGAGTCCGGCGACAAGGGCGACGGCGGTACGGAAAGCACCCCGGCGGCGACCTCGGCCGCGCAGGCCCAGCCGCCCGGCGGCGAGGAGCTGGCCAGGACGGCGGACATCCCGGTGGGCGGCGGCAAAGTGTTCGCGGACCAGAAGATCGTGGTGACGCAGCCCGAGGCAGGCGACTTCAAGGCCTTCTCGGCGGTCTGCACCCATCAGGGCTGCACGGTCAGCAAGGTCGCGGACGGCACCATCGACTGCTCCTGTCACAGGAGCAGGTTCAGCGTCAGGGACGCCTCGGTGGAGGGCGGCCCGGCCCCGCGTCCGCTGGAGGCGAAGAAGATCACCGTAGAAGGTGACGTGATCCGTCTGGCGTAGGCCCGCGCGCACCCCCTTTCTAGGCTTTTGTCCATATTGGAGTAAAATCACACCGTGTCTCCGGCCGTGCCGCGGTCGGAGACCCTCCGGAAGGTGGACAGCCATGGGTGCGGGCAAGAAGGCCAAGAACGCGGGAAAGACCGCCCAGGGAAAGACGAAGGAAGCGGTCGGCAGGGCGACCGGCAACGAGAGCCTCGAGATGAAGGGCAAGCGCGAACAGATCAAGAGCGACGCGAAGCAGACGGCAGCGAAGGCGAAGGACACCCTCAAGCACTGAGCGCCGGCCCGACGGCGCCCGGCGGCCGGCAGTCGGCCGTCGGGCGTCGGGCGTCGGGCGTCGGGCGTCTTCTATCCGGGGGGCAGCAGGGTTCCCAGTGGCCCGAGGTCGAGGTTGAGGTCTTCCAGGCGCAGCCCGTGCTGGTCACAGAGTTCTGTCATGCGTTGATCGAGCAGCATGAGCGTCGTACCGATCTCATCGACCTGCTCGTCGGAAAGGTCGCCCTGTTCCACCCGGCGGATCGCTTGACGTTCCATCAGCTGTCGCAGCAGCTCCACCACGGTGAGGACCAGCGCGACCAGGTCGCGACCCATCTGCTCGGAGTCCAGGTCGAGTCGTGAGCTCGTCATAGCGGGCCTCCATCGGCCCAGGGCGCGGGAACGCGTTCGCTGACCGACGACAGAAGTGCGTGCAGCGACAGCCGCACCAACGGGACGTCGGCGATCGCGATGACCAGATCGCCGCTGATGACCACGCCCGTGGCCAGGACCCGGTCCAGGAGGTCGACGAGCGGAACCCCGACCGGGCCGGACAAGGGCTCCGGCGCGTCCCACGGCACTGCCTCGCGCACCACCTCACACCTCGCCGACGAAGGAGTACGGCACCCACGGTCCCGAGAGTTCGATGCCGGCGCCCGTCCGCTGCCGCAGCGTCTGTGCCCGTACGGCAAGCTCCTGCGCGCGCTTCTCGGCCACCAGGTAGGTGGCGTTGAGCACTTGAACGCGTTGTCGTCCCGACACTTCCTGACTGTGCGGGGGCAGCCGGCGGAACGCGGCAGCGAGACCCCGGAGCTCGGCGTCGACCTCCTCGGCAATCCGCAGAGCCGCTTCATGATGCCGTTCGCGCTGCTGCTGGATGCCTCGCTTGCGCTCCAGGTAGGCGAGGCCGGCACCGGGGGCCGGGCGGGTGTGAGCGGCGGGTGTGCGATCGGCGGGCTGCTTGCTGCCGGGCTCGGCCGGCGTACTCGACACGTAGACCTTCACCCCCCATTCCGCGTGATCTTCAATGCGGGTCATCGCGGCGAGGAAGCGGTCCGTCTCGGCGCTGAGAGCCTGCCGCGCCGCATCGTCGCTGCGGTAGAGGGTGGCGAGCGGCAGGGGGACCGTGCAGCTGCGAGCGGCGGCCGCGGAGACCACTTCGTGATGGGCGCGGGCACACCGTTCCAGCTCATCGCGGTCCGAGAGGCGCGCCTGCCAGGCCTGTTCGGTGGAGTCGGCGGCTGGTACGGCCTGGACCACGGCGGTGAGCCTCCCGAACGGAAGCGCGCGTACGGGGGCTTCGGTGTCGAGGCCGGGCAGGCCGGCGACCGCGGCCGGTTCCAGCGTGCGGCAGACGGCGAACACATAGGTGGCGACGGCGTCCGGGGAGCCGGGGACCCGCTGTGTCATGTGGTTCTTTTCTCCTTGGCCCGTTCCTGGGGCGGGTTGTCGCCCGCATCAGGGTCACGCTCGTCCGGATCGGATTCACGCGCCTCCAACTGCGCGCGCAGCCGACGGTTCTCCTCCTGGAGTTCACTGCGGTACGCGCGCGAGCTGAGGGCCGGGTCGGTCTCCCACCAGTCGATGCCGGCCTTCTTGGCCGTATCGACCGAGGCCACGAACAGACGAAGCCGGATGGTCAGCAGCTCGATGTCGAGGAGGTCGATCTTGATGTCACCGGCGATGACGATCCCCTTGTCGAGGACGCGTTCGAGGATGTCGGCGAGGTTGGTGGTCTGCGGCCCGGCGACCGGCTGGGAGACCTGTCTGAAGTCGACGTCGGTCACTGGGACACCTCAGCGTCTTTCATCGTCACCGGACTCGTCTTCGTCGCCTTCTTCGCCCTCTTCACCCTCTTCTTCCTCCTCTTCCTCCCACTCGCCCTCGTCCTCCTCGCCTTCTTCGCCGCCTTCTTCGCCGCCCTCCTCCTCGGCCTCCTCTTCGCCTTCCTCGCCTTCCTCGTCTTCGTAGCCCTCGCCCTCGTCCTCGCCCTCGTACTCGTCCTCCTGGCCCTCGGCCTCGGCCGCCTCCTCCTCTTCCACGGCGTCTTCGTGCGAGACGACGACCTCGCCGTCCCTGATCTCTCCGCGCCAGCCTTCCGGCTCTTCCTGGGTGAGGGTGACGTACCGCTGGAAGTGCTTGAAGTCGAGCCGCATCCGGCGGCCTTGGGCTCGCCACAGGTTGCCCGTCTTCTCGAAGAAACCGGACGGGTAGTACTCGACCAGCAGGACGATGCGGGTCAGAGTCGGGGCCAGCTCATGGAAACTGACGGCACCGCGGGTAGAACCCTTGGCGCCTTCGGAGGTCCAGACGATGCGGTCGTCCGGGATCTGCTCCTGAACGGTCGCCTTGTAGCTGCGCGAGGATACGGCGATCTTGACCTTCCAGTTACTGGACATCTCATCCGTCTTGGAGACGTCCCGAACGCCCTTGGCGAAGCTGCTGAACTTGTCGTACTGAGTCCAGTGGTCGTAGGCCGTGCGCAGAGGCACTCCGACATCAAGGACCTCGACGATGTTCATGACCTTGCTGCCACTGGACTTGCGCTTCCCCTTGCCGCCGCCCAAGACCTCCTTGGCCTTGCCCATGACCTTGTCCTTGACTCCCTTGGCCTTCTCGGAGACGAATGCCTTCAGGGGAGATTCGCCGCCGAGAATGCGGGAGCCGATCGCGGGCAGCGACCCGGCGTTGTCGGCCACGTCGGTGAACTTGTCCGTGAGGCCGGACATCTTGTCGCCGGCCTTGTCGGCCAGGTTTCCCGCCTGCGCACTGAGGTAGTTCGTCAGCTCGTCGCGCAGCCGGTCAAGACCGGATTCCTCTTTCTCCGGCGTCTCCGACTCGTCTCGATCAGTCCTGGCCATGGCCGCCTACCTCCGCCGCTCGCCGCGCTTGGCCGGCTGCTTCGTCGCGCGCTTCGACGAGGCCGTCTTCTTGGCCGGCGCGGTCTTCTTGGCCGCGGTCTTCTTGGCCGGAGCAGCCCGCTTCGCCGCGGTCTTCTTCGCGGCTGTCTTCTTGGCCGGCGCCGCCTTCTTCGCGGCTGTCTTCTTGGCCGGGGCCGCCTTCTTCGCTGCTGTCTTCTTGGCCGGGGCCGCCTTCCTGCCCTCAGCCGTCACCTTCCGTGCCGGGGCCGCCTTCCCGCGTGCCGCCCTTCTCGCCGCCGGCCTCGAAGGCCGCGCGCCCTCGCTCGGACCACGGCGCCGCCGTGCTCGCGCAGGCTCCGGCTCTTCTTCGGGCTCTTCTTCCGGCTCTTCTTCCGGCTCTTCCTCCTCTTCTTCCTCCTCCTCTTCTTCCTCTTCCTCTGCCGCCGGTTCTTCGCCCTCCTCCTCTTCCTCCTCTTCCTCCTCGGGCTCTTCCTCGCCCTCCTCCTCTTCCTCCTCTTCCTCCTCTTCCTCCTCAGGCTCTTCCTCGTACTCCTCCTCGGGCTCTTCCTCGCCCTCTTCCTCCGGCTCCTCCTCGTACTCCTCTTCCTCCCCCTCCTCCGCCTCCGGCTTGCGGAGTCGGGCCGTACGGTCGCCGATGGCGTCCGCCAGCGAGCTCATCCCTCGGTTGGCGGCAGCGGTCATCGCCTTGCGGCCCGCCTCGAGGACCTCGCCCTTCAGCTGATCCTGCAGCTCGGCGACCTGCGGAAGCTCTCCCAGCCTGCGCACCCCCTCCGCAGCGAGCTGGCGCGGGTCGAGGCCGAATCGCCTGCCTGCCAGGTAGGTGGCGACCGAGAGGGCCAGCCGGCCCTTCTTCGTACGTCCCAGCACGTAGCCGCCCACGACTGCGGCTGCGAGGGCCACCTTGGTTTGCTCGTCCATGAGAGTCACCCTTCGCTTGTTCAGCGCCGCGCGGCCGATTCATGCAGTCGGTCGAGCAGACGTTCCTCTTCGCGTTCGAACTCCTCCAGGCTGATGTTCCCGTCTTCAAGATCGTGGTTGAGCCCGGCCAACTGTGCGCGGAGCACGCACGGGTCGTGCAGTTCGCGATCGGCGGCGTCCTGAAGTCTCTCCGCCACCCAGATCACTCCGCGGACCGGAGCCAGCGGGCATGTGAGCAGTCCTGTGATCAGTCCCATGTCACACTCCGGCCGCCGGCGCGAGCCGGCTCTCGACGGGCACGAAGCTGTAGCAGGGCAGTGGCCCGGCCAGTCGGAGCTCGACCCGTTCGCGGTGCGCGTCGGCGAACCTCTCGGCCGTCCTGCGGAAGCTCTCGCTGTCGTCCCGGTTCACGAGGAACGACACATTGAGTGCGCATCCCTGGACCTCCGGTCCGGCGGCAACCGCGTCGGCCAGCGGCGTCAGCTCGCGCACGGCGCGCTGACCGGCTTCGGCAGCCCTGCGGGAGAGGGCCGAGGCCACGGCCTCCCCCAGTCGTAGCTTGGCGTGATTGTCGGCGTACACGTGAACGTCCCCACCCGCGTACGGATGAACGTCCCCAGTTCTTGATGCCTTGAAGGGACAC
>NZ_JBSOPZ010000065.1:0-18553 GCF_053763515.1 Streptomyces mabaensis | reverse complement strand
GCCCTCACCTGTTCAAGATCCCTCAGCCGAGACCTGGCTCACCCGTCCACAACCTCCCAGGACAGAACACCTAGCGCTCGCCGATCGGCGTACGGGCCAGCAGACCCGGAGCGTCCGTGATGATCCCGTCGCAGCCGAGCCGCAACGCCCGGTCCCGCGCCTTCGGCGTGTTCACCGTGTGCGCCCACACCCGCGGGATGCCGGACCGCACCGCCCGCCGCAGGTCCGCGTCGCGCGCCCGGTGGTCCACGTCGAGGACGTCCACGAAGCTGCGCCAGCGGCGCGGGTCGTCGGTCCGCAACTGCCGCGCGGAGCGCCACAGCTGAGCCGTCAGCCCCTTGTGGTGCGCGCGCCGGGCGACGTCCGGCCGGTTGGTGTTCACCAGCACCGAACGGGCGAGCCCGCGGCGGTGGACGGCCCGGGCCAGCTTGCCGAGGCTGTCCGGGTCCTTGGCCTCCAGCATCATCACGGTCCGCCCGCCGAAACGGTCCAGCACCTCGTCGACCGTCGGCGGCCGCTCGCCGCCCACCCGCAGCCGTACGTCCCGCCACTGCCGGGCGTCAAGTGCCCGTACCGGCCCGGTGGAGGTGGTCGTACGGTCCAGGGTCGCGTCGTGCATCACCACGAGCGTCCCGTCCCGCAGCATCCGGGTGTCGGCGTCGATGACCTGCGCGGTGCCCCGTTCGTACGCGGTGGTCAGCGCGGACATGCTGTTCTCCACCGCCTCCAGCGCTCCGCCGCGGTGCGCCGTGTACACGATGCGGGGGAGCGTGTCCCATGTCACCGGGCGGCTGCTCCAGCGCAGCGGTGTCGGGGTGTTGGCCTGCCCCGCGAGGGAAAGGGCGATCAGGGCGGCCAGCAGAGTCCTCGTGACCATGGGCATCACGCTAGGCGGAGAAATCAGGATATGAGCAGCAATGACACCTGGCTCGTGGCTTCATCGGACGTACCCCGGTTGGGGAGTGCGGTCACCCGGGGCGCAGGATGGTGGGAACATGTGAAGGTCCGCCGGTGCAACGGTGAGGTAAGGGGATACATGGGCGCTGAGTCGGGCCGCTACCACCGCGGCGAGGAGAACAGGATTTCCCAGTGGCTGCGCCGCAGGCAGAAGCCCTCTGCCGATCCCGGCGCGGGACGGGAGGGCCTGCTTCTGTCCGCCGCCGCCGCAGGTCTGCCGCTCGCCCCCGCCGCGCACCCCGCGGGCTACCGGTGTTCGTGCGACCGTGTCGGCTGTCCCACTCCAGCCCGGCATCCCGTCTCCTTCGCCTGGCAGACCCAGTCCACCACCGATCGTGCCCAGATCGAGCGTTGGGCACGCAATCAGCCGCAGGCCAACTTCATCACCGCGACCGGCCTGGTCCACGACGTCCTCGACGTCCCGCTGGAGGCCGGGCGGAAGGCGCTGGCCCGCCTCCTGGAGGCCGGCATCGAGGTGGGCCCGGTCGCCGAATCGGGTGCCGCCATCGGCCAGAGCCGGATGCTGTTCTTCACCGCCACCCGCGGCACGCCCGAGGACGAGGACGAGTGGTGGCCGTGTGAGCTGGACTGCCATCCCGAGACCATGGACGAGCACCCCGGGCTGCGCTGGCACTGCCGCGGCAGCTACGTCCTCGTACCGCCGGCGCAGTTGCCCGACGAGCGGAGCGTGGACTGGCTGCGCGGGCCCGAGCATCCGCTGCCCGACCCGCTCACCCTGCTGGAGACCCTGACCGACGCCTGCGCGCAGTACGCGGGCGAGGGCCACGAGCACCACCCGGTGGCCTGGCCGCTCGGCCGCTGACGGAGCCCGTCGGCGGCGGCCTGCCGGCGGCGGCCTGCTGACGGAAGGCCAGAGCGCGGCCGGTCAGGAGGCCTTCGCGCCGATGAGTCCCTGGATACGGTTGAGGAACGCCACCTGGGGCCGGGCGGAGCCGATCGGCGGCACGGACACGGCCTGGCTGGAGACCCGCTCCTTGGTGACGGTGTTCGTGAGCGTGCCGCTCATCAGCGCCTTCACATCGGGGCTGATCTGCAGGCGCACGCCCTTGGCCGCCGTCTGCTGCTCGTAGTGGCGGGTGGCGAAGAACACCAGCGCCCCGCCGTCCTCGGTGCGCAGCCCGAGCGGCGCGAACGTCCCGGTGTCCAGCGCCTGGTCGACGTACTGGGTGGAAATGCCCGGCCGCTTGGCGGTCCTGCTGCGTTCGGCCCGCCACTGGGTGGTGTGCTGCCCGGGTACGAAGTCCGCGGGCCGGCCGCTCTGGAGGTACGCGGCGTACTGCTTGCTCAGCTCCTGCGGTGTCGTCGCCAGGCCGCTGTCGGCCGGCGCCACGGGCTCCGCGAAGCCGTCCTTGTCCGTCCTGAACCCGGGTATCTCGTCCGGCGTCAGGATCGACAGATAGGCGACCTCCCACAACTGGTCGGCACCGCCCCGGACGAAGACGAGCATCCAGCGGTTGTCCTGCGCGCCCTGGTCGGTGTCGCGGTTGCTGTCGGTGTCCGCGACGAACCAGCGCGGCCAGCCCGCCTTCTTGGGGATCGTGAAGGCGGCGTCGGTCAGCTCCAGGGGCACGTGCTGCGGGTTGCCGTTCGGGTTGTTGATGCCCTTGGCCTTCAGGCCCGCCTGGTTGATGGCGCCGAGCGCGCCGGTGACCCGCCCCGCGTCGAGGGCCGGATCGAAGGCCCGGTCCGCCTTGTTGTACGCGTCGGTGAAGTCCTTCAGGGCCTGCGCGGCCTCAGCCTTCGTCGCCGCCGGAACGACCTCCAGCTCGCCGTGCACCGTCACGCACCCGCTCGCGGTCCCTGTCAGCACCGTCACCGCGGCCGTCAGTCCGGCCAGCCGCCTCAGCCTGCTCATGCGTACTCTTCTGCTCCTTCGCGCCAACGACGGTCCGAACCCTACCGGGGCGCCGAGGTGCTTGAATGCCGGGGTGAGCGAACTCGACGTACTCGACGCACCGCACGTAACGGACGTACTGGACGTGCTCCGGGTCTTCTGCGGGCCCGACGGCCGCCACGGCAACGCGCTCGGTGTCGTGCGCGACGGGCGCGCGTACCCCGACGAGGTGTCCCGGCAGGCCCTCGCGGCCCAACTCGGCTTCAGCGAGACCGTGTTCGTCGACGACCCCGAGCGCGGGATCGTCGACATCTACACCCCCGGCGTCCGGCTGGCCTTCGCCGGGCATCCGCTCGTCGGCGCGGCCTGGCTGCTGGACGTCGAGGAGCTGCTGCCGCCCGCCGGCGAGGTCTGGGCGCGCGACGACGGCGAGTTCACCTGGATCACCGCCCGCCCGGAGTGGGCCGCGGGCCGCCGCACGGAGCAGTACCCGACCGCCGCCGACGTGGACGCGCTGCCCAGCCCGCCGCCGGGGGAGGGCTGGCTGTACGCCTGGGCCTGGGAGGACGAGGCCGCCGGCCGGGTGCGGGCCCGGGCCTTCCCGCGGCGCGGCGACGGCATCGTGGAGGACGAGGCGACCGGCGCCGCGGCCCTGGTCCTGACCGCCGAGCTGAACCGCGCGCTCAATATCACGCAGGGGCGGGGGTCGCAGATCCTGACCGCACCGGGCCCCGACGGCACGATCGAGATCGGCGGCCGGGTCCGGTGGGCGGCGCAGGGCTAGGCCCTGATCCGCCGGACAGGCCCTCCCTCGTGGTGGGATGCCGGGCGTCAGGCGCTGAGGCGGAACTCCTGGCTCAGTTCGTGGAGCACCGCGCCGTTGTGATCGAAGGCGCGCCTGCACTCGTCGATGATGCGCTGTTTCTCCAGATCGTCCGCCTTCACCGCGTCCAGCAGGTCCCGGTAACCCCGCTTGAAGGCTGCCGGGTTGGTTATCCGCTCGAAGACGTAGAAGCGCACGCCGTCACCCTTGCGCGCGAATCCCCAGGTCTTCTCGGCCTTGTCGCGCAGGACCTGGCCGCCCGAGAGGTCGCCGAGATAGCGGGTGTAGTGGTGGGCGACGTATCCGGCGGGCCAGGTCCGCGCACACTCCGCCACCCGGGCCGCGTACGCCGCCGTGGCCGGCAGGGGTGACACGCCCGCACGCCAGTCGGGACCGCGCAGGTGGGCCAGGTCCCGCTCCAGCTCGGCCACGCGCATCAGCTCGGGCCGGATGAACGGCCCCGCGACCGGGTCGTCCGCGAGCGACTCGGCGGCGTCCTCCAGAGCGCGGTAGACGAACCACAGCTGCTCGGTGTAGCGGGTGTACGCGTCGAGGCCGAGCCGCCCGTCGAGCAGGTCGCTCATGAAGCGCGAGCCGTTCACCTCCGCGTGCTTCGTGTGCGAGGCGGTACGGATGAGCGTGGAGAAGGTATCCAAGACGACCTCCGGAGGCCGGGCGACAGGACGTTACTTAGGAGCGCCTAAGTAACCTTCCCGACGGTCTGTCGGTAAAAACCTTACTCCTCGGACGGGCTCACGGCAGCGTCAGGATCTCCGCCCCCGTCGCCGTCACCACCAGCGTGTGCTCGAACTGCGCGGTGCGCTTGCGGTCCTTCGTCACCACGGTCCAGCCGTCCTCCCACATGTCGTACTCGTGGGTGCCGAGCGTGAGCATCGGCTCGATGGTGAAGGTCATCCCCGGCTGCATGACGGTGGTGGCGTGCGGGCTGTCGTAGTGCGGGACGATCAGTCCGGAGTGGAAGGACGAGTTGATGCCGTGCCCGGTGAAGTCGCGCACGACGCCGTAGCCGAAACGCTTCGCGTACGACTCGATGACGCGGCCGATGATGTTGATCTGGCGGCCCGGCCGGACCGCCTTGACGGCGCGGTTCAGCGACTCACGGGTCCGCTCGACGAGCAGCTTCGACCCCTCGTCGACGTCGCCGCAGAGGTAGGTGGCGTTGTTGTCGCCGTGCACCCCGTTGATGTACGCGGTGACGTCCAGGTTCACGATGTCGCCGTCCCGGAGCACGGTGGAGTCCGGGATGCCGTGGCAGATGACTTCGTTGACGGAGGAGCACAACGACTTGGGGTACCCGCGGTAACCCAGGGTGGACGGGTAGGCCCCGTGGTCGCACATGAACTCGTGGGCGACCCGGTCCAGCTCGTCCGTCGTCACGCCGGGCGCGATGAGCTTCGCGGCCTCGCCCATCGCCCGGGCGGCGATCCGCCCCGCGATGCGCATGCGCTCAATCGTTTCGGCGGTCTGCACCTCGGGCCCGGTGTACGGCGTGGGGGCGGGCTTGCCCACGTACTCGGGACGCCGGATGTTTCCGGGGACGGAACGGGTGGGAGAGAGCTCCCCTGGTACGAGCAGCGACTGGCCAGACATGGAAGCGAGTGTATCCAGCGCTGATCGGGCAGGCTGGCGGCAGAGAAAGGAGCCGACCATGGCCCTGTTCAAGAAGCGCACGGTGGGCAAACCGGGCGAGTGGTACTACTGCCTCACCCACAAGAAGGTCGAAGAGGGCCCCGAGTGCCCGGCGAAGGACCGTTTCGGTCCCTACACCAGCCGCGAGGAGGCGAACCACGCGATGGAGACCGCGCGGGAGCGGAACCTCGAGTGGGAGAACGACCCCAAGTGGCACGACGCGAGACGCGGCGAGGAGGACGGCGCGCCCTGACCGGGCCGGGCGCGCCCGCTACCAGCGGGCCGGCGGCGGTGCGGTCAGATGGTCGGCCAGCCGCGAGAGCCGGTCCCTGAACCGGCGGGGCGCGCGCTGGGCGGGCATGCTGTTCTCCCCGGCGGCCGCGCTGACCAGGTGCTGCACGGTGTCGAGGTCGAGATCCGCACCGCCCGCCCCGGAGGGCGATGCCGGCGGCACGGACAGCGCGTCGTGCGCGAGCGTGTGCAGCTCACGGTCCGCGCCGTCCAGCGCGTCCAGGGACAGGACGGTCGCCCCGGCCCGGCGGGCGTCGTGCACCCGCTCCAGCAGCCCGTCGTCCGGCCGCTCGGGCGCCACGACCAGCAGTGTCTCCCCGCGCCGGGCCGCCTCGATCCTGCCCAGCCCGACCGACAGGTGCGGTGGCTCACCGGGCAGCACCCGGTGGCGTACCAGCGTCGGCGACAGCTGGGGCAGCCCCGACCAGGCGGACTCGTCCACGAGGTGGGCCGCCAGATGCCACGGCTCGTACCGCTCGGTGCCCACCAGCAGCAGCCCGCCGCCGTGCGGCACGACGGACGACCGGAGTACCCCGGCGAACCGCCGGGTGGCACCGAGCCACTCCGTCCCGGCGAGGACCTCACGCAGCAGGGCGACGCGTACGGCATCCATGGCTCCGCATCCTGCCGTACCGGCCTGCCCGGAGTCCGGAAGTCGGCGCCTCTACCAGCAAGTAAGGTCGGCTCATGACTTCTACCGACAGTGCTGACACGGCGGCCACCCCGAGCGCGGGGGAGACGCCCGCGAAGGCTCCCGCGAAGGACCCCTGGGACCTGCCCGACGTCTCCGGCCTGGTGGTCGGCGTTCTCGGCGGCACCGGTGACCAGGGCCGCGGGCTCGCCTACCGGCTGGCCAGGGCCGGCCAGAAGGTGATCATCGGCTCCCGGGTGGCCGAGCGGGCGCGCACCGCCGCCGCCGAGCTGGGCCTCGGTATCGAGGGCGCGGACAACGCCGAGTGTTCGCGGCGCAGTGACATCGTGATCGTCGCCGTGCCGTGGGAGGGGCACGCCAAGACGCTGGAGTCGCTGCGCGAGGAGCTCGCGGGCAAGCTCGTCGTCGACTGCGTCAACCCGCTCGGCTTCGACAAGAAGGGCGCCTACGCCCTGAAGCCGGCGGAGGGCAGCGCCGCCGAGCAGGCCGCCGCCCTGCTGCCGGACTCCCGGGTCACGGCCGCCTTCCACCACCTGTCCGCCGTCCTGCTCCAGGACGAGTCGATCGACGAGATCGACACCGATGTGATGGTGCTGGGCGAGGCGCGCGCCGACACCGACCTCGTCCAGGCGCTGGCCGGCCGTATCCCCGGGATGCGCGGCGTCTTCGCGGGCCGGCTGCGGGGCGCCCACCAGGTCGAGTCGCTCGTCGCGAACCTCATCTCGGTGAACCGCCGCTACAAGGCGCACGCGGGCCTGCGCGTGACCGACGTCTGAGCCGGGCCGGCCGCGACAGCCGGCCGGAACAGCCGGGGCCGGGGCATGAGGGACACTGGAGGGGCTGTACCTGATAAGCCCCCGGACAGGAGCCGACCCCCATGCCCCGCCTTGCTCTGTACGCCCTTGTCGTCTGCGCCCTCGCCGTGGCCGCGGCCGTGCTGGCCTTCGTCCGGGGCAGCTTCCTCGGGATCGTGTGGGTACTGCTGGCCGGCCTGTCGTCGAACATGGCGTGGTACTACCTGCGCAGGGCGAAGGCCGAGCGGAACGCTCCCACGCCCACCGCCTGAGGCAGCCGCCTACCGCATGAGGCAGCGCGGGTCCTGGTCCGTCCAGAAGCGGTAGGCCTGCTGCCCGCAGTACGTGTCCACCTCGCCCACGCCGAGCGCCTGCATCAGCGCGTGGATGCCGTCGAAGAACGCGTGGTTGACCGCCGGGATGAAGAGGACGACGAACACGGCGAGCAGCCCGATGGGCGCGATCGGCTCGACCTGGCGGCGGATCCTGTACGACAGCCAGGGCTCGATCACCCCGTACCCGTCCAGGCCCGGTACCGGCAGGAAGTTCAGCAGCGCCGCGGTGACCTGGAGCAGGGCGAGGAAGCCGAGCGCGTAACGGAACATCAGCGGCACGCCGTCGAGGGCGTCCAGCCAGAACGGCGCGGTGCAGACGATCGCGAACAGGACGTTCGTCAGCGGTCCGGCCGCCGAGATCAGACTGTGCTTCCAGCGGCCCCGGATCCGGCCCCGCTCGATGAAGACGGCGCCGCCGGGAAGACCGATGCCACCCATGATCACGAAGAGCACGGGCAGGATGATGCTCAGCACGGCATGGGTGTATTTGAGAGGGTTCAGGCTCAAGTACCCCTTCGCGCCGACGGAGATGTCCCCGCCGTGCAGCGCGGTGCGGGCGTGCGCGTACTCGTGCAGACAGAGCGACACGATCCACGCGGCCGTGACGAAGAGGAACACGGCAAGGCCGGGCAGCGCGGAGAAGCCGGTCCACACCGCCCAGCCGGTGACCGCCATGACGGCGACGATCCCCAGGAAGACGGGACTGACCCGCCGGTCGCTGCGGGTTGCTGCAGTGGCCATGAGCGGGCTCCCGGGTGGTGGGCGGCGGGGGTGCGCGGTCGACCGTACCGGTGACGTCGGAGTCCCGTCCGGCACCGGGGACAATGGGCCGGTGCGCTATTGCCTGCTCGGTACCACCCGGGCACTCCACGACGACGGTACGGCCGTTCCCCTCGGCGGGGCACGGCTGCGTGCGCTGCTCACCGTGCTCGCGCTGCGCTCGGGGCGGACCGTGCCGGCCGGGGTGCTCGTCGACGAGGTGTGGGACGGCGACCCGCCCGCCGACGCGGCCGGTGCGTTGCAGGCCCTGGTCGGCCGGCTGCGGCGGGCGCTGGGGCGTGCGGCCGTCATTTCGGGGGAGGGCGGCTACCGGCTGGCCGCCGACTCCGACGACGTGGACCTGCACCGGTTCGAGCGGCTGGCGGGGGAGGGCGCGCAGGCGCTGGACGGCGGTGACGCCGCCAAGGCGGTGGCGCTCTTCGACGACGCGCTGGCCCTGTGGAGGGGCCCGGCGCTGGCCGACCTGCCCGACCGTACGGCCGGGGCCGCGCGGTGTGAGGCCGGACGGCTGGCCGCGCGCCGCGGCCGCCTCTCCGCGGTGCTCGCCCTGGGCGGCGCGGAAGAGGTCCTGCCCGAGCTGACCGCGCTCTGCGCCGACCGCCCGCTCGACGAACCGCTGCACGCCCTGCGGATCCGCGCGCTGCGCGACGCCGGTCGTACGGCGGAGGCGCTGACGGCGTACGAGGAGGTGCGCGGCGCCGTCGCGAGCGCCCTGGGCGCGGACCCGAGCCCCGAACTGCGCGCGCTGCACGCCGCGTTGCTGTCGCCCGAGCCGCTGCCGGACGGGCACCTGCCCGAGCCGGCGGCCGGGCGCCCGGGTGGCGGCCACGCCGACGGCGGCGGGGGCGCGCGGGGCGGGCGGCAGGCCGGCCCGCCTCCGTACGGCAATCTGCGGGCCCGGCTCACCACGTTCGTCGGGCGCGCGGACGACATGGACGCCATCGCGGGCGACCTCCGTCGGGCCCGGCTCGTCACGCTGCTCGGCACCGGCGGGGCGGGGAAGACCCGGCTGTCGCAGGAGGCTGCCGAGGCCGCGGCCGACCGCTGGCCGGACGGGGTCTGGCTGGCGGAGCTGGCGCCCGTGGACGACCCGGAGAACGTGCCGGAGGCCGTGCTGTCCGCGCTCGGCGCGCGCGGGACCGTGCTGCGCGGGGCCGGTGCGGAGGAACTGCGGGCGATGGCGGACCGGTCCGGCGACGACGCGCTGGTCCGGCTGACCGAGCACTGCGCACGGCGCGAGCTGCTGCTGCTGCTCGACAACTGCGAGCACGTGGTGGACGCGGCGGCGCGGCTGGCCGAGGAGCTGCTCGCCCGCTGCCCCGGTTTGCAGATCCTGGCGACGAGCCGTGAGCCGCTGGGGGTGCCGGGTGAGGTCGTACGTCCCGTGGAACCGCTGCCCGACCCGATGGCGCTGCGGCTGCTCGCCGACCGGGGCGCGTCGGCGCGTCCCGGATTCCGGACCGAGGACGATCCGGCCGCGGCCGCGGAGATCTGCCGCCGCCTGGACGGGCTTCCGCTCGCCATCGAACTGGCCGCCGCCCGGCTGCGGATGCTCACACCCCGCCAGATCGCCGACCGGCTGGACGACCGCTTCCGGCTGCTGACCAGCGGCAGCCGGACGGTACTGCCGCGCCAGCAGACGCTGCGGGCGGTCGTGGACTGGTCGTGGGACCTGCTGAACCCGTCCGAACGGGCCGTCCTGCGCAGGCTGTCGGTCTTCGCGGGCGACTGCGACCTGCCGGCGGCGGAAGAGGTCTGCGCCCTGAAGCCCGGCCCGGACGCCGGCGCCGCCTCGGCCGGCGACCGCCACGCCGCAGGCGCGGGTGCGTCCGCCGGAACCGGCTACGGCCCCGCCGGCGACGCCTCGGGCAGGGCCACGGGCCCGTACCCCGCCACTCCAGGTGCCGGGCGCGGGCCGGGCGCAGTCGGTGGCGCGGCGCCGGATGCCGGTACCGGCGGCGGCCACTTCGCCGCAGGCACGGGTGCGGGCGGGGTGGATCCGCGTGATGTCGCCTCCCTGCTCGGGTCGCTCGTCGACAAGTCCCTTGTCGTCGCCGCCCCTTCCGCCGGCGGCGGCATGCGCTACCGGTTGCTGGAGACCGTCGCCGAGTACGCCGCCGCGCGGCTCGGTGAGGCCGGCGAGCGGGAGGCGGCCGAGCGGCGGCACCTGGTGTACTACCGCGAACTCGCCCGCACCACGGATCCGTTGCTGCGCGGCCCCGAGCAGCGGACCGCCGGTGCGTGCATAGAGGTCGAGTACGAGAACCTCCGCACCGCGCTGCGCAGGGCCGTCGCCGCCCAGGACGAGCAGGAGACCCTGTGCCTGCTGCTCTCCCTCTCCTGGTACTGGCATGTGCGCGACCTCCGCACCGAGGCGCGGCACTGGTCCGAGGCGGCCGCCGGCCTCGGCCCCGACCCCTTCGCCGCGCCCGTCGTCCCCGCGCCCGCACTGCACGCCCGCTGTACGGACGCCCCGCCGCCCATGCCGCCGGAGCTGCTCCAGGAGGCCCGGCGTTCGGCCCGGCTGATCCAGATGGCGTCCCGGGACCAGGCGTACGAGCCCTGGGACGCCCCCGCCACCCGCGCGCAGATCGAGGGAGTCCTGGCCGCCTACCGCCCAGGGCTGCCGCAGACCTGCCGCAACCCCGGATCGTTGTGGATCTACGCAGTCATGCTGGGCGGGGACCCCGGCCGGCTGCGCGAGGTCCTCGACGCGACCGTCGACGCCTGCCGCGCGTTCGACTACCCGTGGGAGCTGGCCACGGCCCTGCAACTGCGCGCCAACGTACTCGCCAACCGCAGCAACTGGGCCGGCGACGCCGAGCGGGACGCCGAGGAGAGCCTGGCGCTCTACACCGGGCTCGGGGACGACTGGGGGGTTGCGGAGGCACTGTCCGCGCGGGGCGAGGCGTACGAGCGGCGCGGCGAGTTCGCCCGCGCCGCCGTGGACTTCCGCGCCTCCATCGACTGCGCCCGGCGGCTCGGCGCGCATGCCCAGGCCTCGCTGCTGCGGGTACGGCTGGCCGGCGTACTGGCGGAGTCGGGGGAGGGCGAGGAGGGCGAGGCGATCATCCGCGAGGTCCTGGCCGAGGGGCGGCCTCGCGCGAGCCACGAGGCGATGCCCGCCGCCCGGGTGTTCCTGGCGATGCGGCTCGGCCGGACCTCCCGTACGGGCGAGGCGAGGCAGCAGCTGCAGTTGCTGCGCGAGGAGTTCAGCTACGGCGCGTTCGCCGTCTTCGACGGCATCGTGCTCGGCCTCCTCGGCTGGCTCGACAACCTGGACGGCCGGTACGAAGAGGCCCTGGCGAAGCTGCGCGAGGCGCTGGAGCGGGCGAAGGATCCGCTGGTCGCGATGGTCGCCCCGCAGATGCCGGCGATGTACCTGATGAACGCGGCCGTCTCGCTGGCCGCGCTCGGCGGCGCGCGGCAGGTGCGCGACGCGGCCCGGCTGCTCGGCGCGCAGCGGGTCCACCTGCCGCCCGGACACGTCGAGACGTCGCTGGAGCGGGAGAACCGGGCGTGGGCCGAGGACATGGCGCGCGCCGCGCTGGGCGACGCCGCGTTCGGGGCGGCGCACGCCGAGGGCGGCGGGCTGTCCCTGGAGGAGGCCGCCGCCCTCGTCTGACGCCACTGCCGATGGCTTGGTCTCACGCCGCCGCACGCGCTCCGGCGCCGGTCACGTCTTCCTGCGGAACTTCGCCACCGCCAGCGGGGCGGTGACCAGGGTGATGCCGGCCGACCAGGCGAGCGTCATCCACACGGAGTCGGCGACCGGCCCGCCGTTGATCAGACCCCGCGCCGCGTCGGCGAGGTTCGACAGCGGGTTGTAGTCGGTGAAGGCCTCCAGCCAGCCGGGCATCGTCGCCGGCGGGGTGAAGATCGACGAGCCGAACTGCAGCGGCATCAGGACGAGCATGGCGACCCCCTGGACGGCCTGGGCCGTCTTCATGGCCATTCCGAGCAGGATGAAGAGCCACATCAGCGAGGCGCCGAACACCATCGACAGGGCGACGGCGGCCAGCAGTCCGACGACCGAGGTGCGGATCTCCAGGCCGAGGGCGAACCCCATGCCGAGCAGGATCGAAGTGGCGATCAGCATCCGGCCGGTCTCGACGACGACCTTCGCGACGAGGACGGAGGACCGGGCGATCGGCATACTGCGGAACCGGTCCATCACCCCCTTCGCGAGGTCGTCGTTGACGCCGGTCCCGACCGCCATGGCGATGTTCAGCCCCGACATGGCCATCAGCCCGGGGAGCACGTAGTTCACATACGTGTCACGGTCGCCTCCGAGTGCCTGGCCGACCGATCCGCCGAACACGAACACGAACAGCAGGCTGATGACGACCGGCATCAGCACGGCGTCGGACATGGACGACGGGTCCTGCTTGATCTGCAGGGCATTACGCCGCGTCAGGGCGCCGATGTGCCGGGCGTGGGCCCGCAGGCCGATCCGGCCCTCGCCGGGGAGTGCCCGCGGGGCGGACGTGGGCGCATCCATGGTGACGGCGCTCATGCCGCGACCTCCTCGTACGTGTCGTCGTCGATCTCGCCCCGAGCGGCTCCGGCGTCGGTCTTCCGGCCGGTGATGGCCAGGAACACCTCGTCCAGGCTGGGCAGGTGGGTGCCGATGCCGGCGATGCCGAAGCCGCGTGCGCCCAGCAGCCCGACCACGGCGGTCAGTTGCTCGTCGCTGAGGATCGGCACGTGGAGCAGCCCGTCGTCCGGGACGGCCGTCGCGCCCGCACTGCGCAGGTGGAAAGAGAGCGCGTCCAGGCCCGCCTCGGTCAGCGCCTGCGCCATCGCGGGCAGGTGGGCCGGATCCACCGGCCGGACCTGCAGCGTCCGGCCGCCGACCTTCGCCTTCAGCTCGTCCACCGCGCCATGGGCGATCACCCTGCCGTGGTCGATGACCGTGAGCTCGCTCGCGAGCCGCTCGGCCTCCTCCATGTACTGCGTGGTGAGCAGCACGGTCACGCCCTCCGAGACCATCCGCTGCACCTCGTCCCACACCTCGTTACGGGTACGGGGGTCGAGTCCGGTCGTCGGCTCGTCCAGGTACAGCACGGACGGCTGTCCGATCATGGACGCGGCCAGGTCGAGACGGCGGCGCATACCGCCCGAGTACTGCATCGCGGGCCGGGTGGCGGCGTCGCCGAGCGAGAAGCGCTCCAGCATCTCGTCGGCGCGCCTGCGGGCCTCCTTGCGGGGCAGGTCGAGCAGCCGTCCGATCATGTACAGGTTCTCCCGGCCGGAGAGCTTCTCGTCGACCGAGGCGTACTGGCCGGTGAGGCCGATGGCGCGGCGCAGCTGCCGGGGCTGCCGCACGATGTCGTAGCCGGCGACGGTGGCGTGTCCGGCGTCGGGGGTGATCAGGGTGGACAGGCAGCGGACGAGGGTGGTCTTGCCGGCGCCGTTGGGTCCGAGTACGCCGAGGACGGTGCCCTCGCGTACGTCGAGGTCGACCCCGTCGAGGGCCCTCGTCTCGCCGTAGTGCTTGACCAGGCCCCGTACTTCGACGGCGTGGCCGCTGTGCCGGGGATTCTTGCCGATTCGCGTCATGCCCCAAGGGGACCAGCCCCCACCGACAGCCCACCGACAGACCGCCGACACGCCGCCGACACCACCGGCACACGGCGACAGCCCGCCGACGGGGGAAATCGGCGGGCTGTCGGTTCCACCGCGATGGTCAGTGGAAGGCGTGCTCCGCCTGCGGGAACGCGCCGCCGACGACGTCCTCGGCGAAGGCCTTCGCCGCGTCGCCCATGGTCTGGCGGAGGTTGGCGTACTGCTTGACGAAGCGCGGCATCTTTCCGCCCGTCAGGCCCATCATGTCCGTGTAGACCAGCACCTGGGCGTCGCACTCGGCGCCGGCCCCGATGCCGACCGTCGGGATGTGCAGCGAGCGGGTGACCTCGGCCGCCAGCTCGGCCGGTACGAGCTCCAGGACGACCGCGAACGCGCCCGCGTCCTGCGCCGCCTTCGCGTCGCGCAGCAGCTGGTGCGCCGCCTCGTCGCCGCGGCCCTGCACCCGGTAGCCCATGGCGTTCACGGACTGCGGGGTCAGGCCCAGGTGCGACATGACCGGGATGCCGGACTGCACCAGCAGCTCCGTCTGGGGCAGCGAGCGCTCGCCGCCCTCCAGCTTCACCGCGCCGACGCCGGCCTCCTTGACCAGCCGGGTCGCACTGCGCAGCGCCTGGACGGCGCCTTCCTGGTACGAGCCGAAGGGCAGGTCGCCGATGACCAGGGCGCGTCGGCTGCCGCGTACCACCGCCGCCGACAGGATGGTCATCTCGTCGAGGGTGACGGGCACGGTCGTGTCGTAACCGAGGTGGCAGTTGCCCATGGAGTCGCCGACCAGGATGACCGGGATGCCGGCCTCGTCGAAGACGGAGGCGGTCATCGCGTCGTAGGCGGTGAGCATCGGCCACTTCTCGCCGCGCTCCTTGGCGGCGGTGAGGTCGCGGACGGTGATGCGCCGGTTGCTCTTGCCCCCGTACAGCGCCTTGCCGCTGCTGTCGGCCGGCGTGTCCTGGGCGGGCGGGTTCTGCGCGGGGGGAACGATGGCAGGCGTGACGGCGTGCGTCATTGCGATGGCTCCTTGTGTCATCTCGAGGCGCCCTCACGGCGTCCCCGGACTCACCCCCATGGTGGCATCCGGTCGGCCGGAGGCGAAAGGGGGACACTGAGCCAAAGCCTTCCGATACGAGACGGCGCCGTATCGGAAATGATTTAAGCTCACTCCATGACCACCGGCCGACCCGCCGCTTCACCCGTTTCCGACCTCGTGCACCGGCGCCGCTGGGCGACCCTCGCGGTGCTGATCCTCAGCCTGCTGATCGTGGTGCTGGACAATTCGATCCTCAATGTCGCGATGAGAACCCTCGCGACCCCTCCGCCGCACGGCCTGGGCGCCTCGCAGAGCGCGCTGGAGTGGGCCATCAACTCCTACACCCTCGTCTTCGCCGGCCTCCTCTTCACGGCGGGGCTGCTCGCCGACCGGTTCGGCCGCAAGAAGGCCCTGATCTTCGGCATGGTGGTCTTCGGCGCCGGCTCGGCGCTCGCCGCGTTCTCCGGATCGCCGGGCGCGCTCGTCGCGTACCGCGCGGTGATGGGCGTCGGTGGCGCCTTTGTGATGGCCACCACGCTCGCCATCCTGATGAACGTCTTCGACCGCGAGGAACAGCCCAAGGCCATCGGCATCTGGACCGGTGGCGTCGGCATCGCGATCGCGATCGGCCCGATCACCGGCGGGCTGCTCCTGGAGCACTTCTGGTGGGGCTCGGTGTTCCTCATCAACGTACCCCTGGTGATCGCCGGCGTGATCGCGATGCTGGTCCTGATCCCCGACTCGCGCGACCCGAACCCCGGACGGCTCGACCCGGTCGGCGTACTGCTGTCCGTCGCCGGCCTCGTCCTGCTCGTGTACGGGATCATCACGGGCGGCCGGTACGCCGACTTCACCACGCCCGAGGTGCTGCTCACCCTCGGCGGCGGACTGGTGGTGCTGACGGTCTACGTCCTGTACGAGCGGCGCAGCGACCACCCCGCGATCGATGTCCGGCAGTTCCGCAACCGCGCCTTCTCGGCCGCGGTCGCCGCCATCGCGCTGGTCTTCTTCGCGCTGACGGGCGTCTCGTTCTTCTCCGTCTTCTACATCCAGAGCGTGCGGGGATACTCACCGCTGGAGACCGGCCTGCTGGTCCTGCCGCTCGCCGTGGCCCAGCTGATCTTCGCGCCCCGCGCCCGGCTGGCCGTCGAGCGCTTCGGCGCGCGCGTCACCTGTACGGCGGGACTGCTGCTGCTGGTCGTCACGCTCAGCGGGTTCCTGCTGCTGGGCACGGACACCCCGATCTGGGTGCTGGAGGTGATCTTCTTCCTTCAGGGCACCGGCTCGGCGCACGTCATGACGCCGGTCACGGTCGCGATCATGCAGAGCCTGCCGCGCGAGAAGGCCGGTGCCGGATCCGCCCTGAACAACACCTTCCGGCAGGTGGGCGGCGCGCTGGGCGTCGCGGTCCTCGGCTCGCTGCTGTCCACGCTCTACCGCTCGGACATCGACGACAGCCTCACCGCACTGCCGCCGGGCGCGCGTCACGAGGCGGGGGAGTCGGTCGAGGCGACCCTGGCGGCCGCGCAGCGGCTCGGTCCGGCGGGCGAGGCGCTGGTCGGCCCGGCGCACGACGCGTTCGTGCACGCGATGCACATCACCGCCCTGGGTGCGGCGGCCATCGCGGTGGTGGGCGCGGTCGTCGTCGCGCTGTTCCTGCCGGGCCGGGGTGCGAAGCCTGCCGCGGCACCCGGGATGGAGCGCAGCGGGGAGCCGCCCCGCAGCCCCGCCGCCGTCCGGGAGCCCTGACCCGGGGGCGAAGCCCTGGCCCGGGTCGAAGCCCTGGCTCGGGTCCGGCCGGGGCCGACGCCCCGGCCGAGGCGGGGCCGCGCGAGAATCTTCCGTGACGATTGTCGTACGTCGTACATGTGGGAGGCGGGCGGACGTGGCGCTGAAGGACCGGCCGGAGCGGCCCGCCGGGGGCAGGGCTCCGCGCGGGCGGCCGCGCAGCGAGGCCGCCGAGCGCGCCATCATCGAGGGCGTCGTCCGCCTCCTGGAGGACGGCGTACCGCTCGCCGAGCTGTCCATCGAGCGGATCGCCCGGACGGCGGGCGTGGGCAAGGCCACCATCTACCGCCGCTGGGAGGGCAAGGAGGCCCTCTTCGTCGACGTCCTGCGGTCGGTCGAGGAGGAGGACCCGCCGCTCCCCGGCACCTCGGTGCGCGACGATCTGATCGCGCTGCTGGAGGGCCTGCGCCGGCGCGGCCTGGCCAAGCGTTCGTCGGCGATGCTGCGCAGTGTGCTGGGCCAGGTGCAGAGCTATCCGCAGCTCTGGCAGCACTATCAGGACCGCGTGATCGCCGCCCGGCGGGAGGCGCTGGACGACGTACTCCGCCGTGGGGTCGCGCGCGGTGAGGTCCGGGCGGACCTGGACTTCGACCTGGTCGGCGACCTGGTGGTCGGGCCCATGCTGGTACGCACGGTCCTGCGCCCGGACGGCCCGCTCGACGACGACCTCGCCGAGCGGATCGTCGACGCCGTGCTGGCGGGGCTCCGGCCGCGCCCCTGACCGGGATCCTCATCTGCTTCTGAATATGCGCGTTTTGTCACAGCCGACGCCCTGACCGGCACCTTCGGAACTCCCGGCGCCGCCCCTTCGTCCTCGTGGCAGTACGGCCGTTCAGACGGCGGGGAAAGTGACCGCTCATCCCCTAGGGTCAGGGGGCGAGATGGTGTGCGAGGCAAGGCAGTGAGGGCAGCGGTATGGCGCAGGCGTACATGACGGAGACGGGGAACGGCAGCTCGGGGCCCGAGCGCACCGGATCCGGCTTCCGGCGCCTGCTGGACGGTCTGCGGCGCGACCGCGGGATCTGGAGACGCGGAATCCTGCTGGCGATCCTCGCCGTGCTCACCGCTCTGCTGATGATCTTCCATGCGCAGATCCCCAACACCATCGGCAACCTGGGCAGTCTGACGGAGACGTTCCTGCCGTGGCTCGGCGTCGCCGTGCCCCTGCTGCTGGTCCTCGCGCTGGTACGGCGCTCGGCGACCGCGCTGGTCGCCGTACTGCTGCCGGCCGTCGTATGGCTGAATCTGTTCGGCGGGCTGGTCACCGGCAAGTCGGGCGGCGGCGGCAACCTCACGGTCGCCACGCACAACGTCAACGCCGAGAACCCCGACCCCGAGGGCACGGCGAAGAAGGTCGCGGCCTCGGGCGCGGACGTGGTGGCGCTGGAGGAGCTGAAGGCGGGCGCGGTGGCGTCGTACGAGAGCGCGCTGGCGCCGACGTACAAGTACCACGCGGTGCAGGGGACGGTCGGGCTCTGGAGCAAGTACCCGATGAGCGACACCCGGCCTGTGGACATCCAGTTGGGCTGGGTCCGGGCGATGCGCTCGACCGTGCAGACCCCGCAGGGGCCGGTCGCGGTGTATGTCGCGCATCTGCCGTCGGTACGGGTCAAGCTCAACGCCGGCTTCACCGCCCACCAGCGTGACGACAGCGCGGACGCGCTGGGCCACGCGATCGTGCGGGACCCGCTGCAGCGGGTCATCCTCCTGGGTGACCTCAACGGCACGATGAACGACCGGGCGTTGTCCCCGGTCACCTCGCAGATGCGCTCCACCCAGGGCGCGGCGGGCGACGGCTTCGGCTTCAGCTGGCCGGCGTCGTTCCCGATGGCGCGGATCGACCAGATCATGGTCAAGGGCATGACGCCGGTGTCGTCGTGGACGCTGCCGGAGACGGGCAGCGACCATCTGCCGATCGCGGCGCGCGTGGAGCTGTGACGGGGGGGGGGGGGGGGGGGGGGGGGGGGGGGGGGGGGGGGGGGGGGGGGGGGGGGGGGGGGGGGGGGGGGGGGGGG
>NZ_JBSOPZ010000064.1:0-20618 GCF_053763515.1 Streptomyces mabaensis | reverse complement strand
AAGAGCGGAGACGGAGCGAAGCGCAGTGCACCAGACGCCGCGTCCTATCCGGCCCTGATCCGCCGGACAGGCCCTAGACCACCGCTCCCCGGCCCGGGTCGTCGTTCTCCTCGTCGTCCTGGCGCATGCGGGCGATCAGGGTGGCGAAGCCTCCCAGGAAGCCGCCGATTCCCAGCGTGGTCAGCCACCAGGTCATCGGCCAGCCCAGCAGAACCGCCAGGAGCAGCAGCAGGGGGCCGCCCACGACCGCCAGCCAGGCGAACTTCGACGTCGTGTCGGCGGCCGGCAGCGGCGGGGGCTCCGGCGGTACGAAGTGGCCCTCGTCGCTCTCGTCGAGGTCGTCGTCGACCGGCTCCGCCAGCTCGTGGTCACGCGGGCCCGCGCCCGGGCCGACACCCGGCGCGAACACCACCGAGCTGCCGAGCGGCTTGTCGGCGGCCGGTTCGGGCGACTCCCTGCCCGGCTCGGTGCTGTTGATCTCGTAGTCCGGCAGGGCGAGATCCTCGATCGACTTGAACGGCTTCGCGCCCGGCGGATCCGGCGGCTCCGCGCCGTAACCGGCGACGATCGCCGCCCAGGCCGCGTCCTCGTCGATCGGCGCACCGCCCCCGGCGGCCCCGGCACCCGCGGCCCCCGAACCCGCGGCCTCCGCACCGGTCTCCCCGGCCGCCGGGGTCACCCTCGGTTCCCGGTCGTCCTCGCGGCTGTCGCCGCGGTCCGCGTCCTGTTCAGCCACCGGTGGCCGTCCCTCCGCTTACTTCCGGCAGGGGCGACCCCACCTTGCCGACACTCGGAGCCAGCCGCCCGACGAAGGCGTAACTGTCCTCGAAGATGCGCTCCGCGTCATGGTCCAACGTCGCGACGTGGTAGCTCTGTTCCAGGATCGTCTCGGTCACGTCGGTCGACGAGACGCGGCTCAGGATCCGCGCGGAGTCCGCCGCCGGCACGACATGGTCCTGGGGGCTGTGCAGCAGCAGCATGGGCTGGGTGACCTGGGGAAGTTCCGTGTCGACGAGCCGGAAGAAGTTCCGCAGGGAGTGCGCGGCGTGCAGCGGCACCCGGTCGTACCCGACCTCCTCGATGCCCTCCTTCGCGATGTCGCTCCGCAGGCCCTTCGTCGTCCGTACGAGATGACGCGCGACCGGCAGCGCGTACGCCGACAGACCGTGCACCTTGTTCGCCGGGTTCACCACGACGATCCCGCTGATCGCGTCCCCGTGCTTCGCGGCGAGCCGCAGCGTGAGCGCCCCGCCCATCGACAGGCCGAAGACGAAGACCTGGCCGCACCGCTCCAGCAGGGCGCGCAACTCCCGGTCCACCTCCGCGTACCAGTCCTGCCAGCCGGTGAGCTGCATGTCCTCCCAGCGTGTGCCGTGTCCCGGCAGCAGCGGCAGGGACACGGTCAGCCCCCGCGCGGCCAGATGGTCGGCCCAGGGGCGCATCGACTGCGGGGAACCGGTGAAGCCGTGGCAGAGGAGGACGCCGACCTCTCCGCCCTCGTGGCGGAACGGCTCAGCTCCAGGGAGGACCGGCACCGGGGTCTCCTGTTCGTAGGCAGGGAAGGGGGTCTGACGGGGGTCTGACGAGGTCTGACGGAGGTCTGACGAGGGGTGCGCCATGTGTACTTCACCGTACGCGACCGGACTGACACCGACCAGGGTCGACGGCCTGTTGTGAGCGAGAGCGCAGCCCGGCCGCGGCCCCGGCACGGGTTAAGGTCTGTTCGACAGACCCAGGGAAGGTACGCGAGTTGATCTACGGCGCAATGAAGTTCTCCATCGGAGGGTCACTGAAGCTCGCCTTCAGGCCGTGGGTGGAGGGCCTCGAGAACATCCCCGCCGAGGGGCCGGCGATCCTCGCGAGCAACCATCTGTCCTTCTCGGACTCCTTCTTCCTGCCCGCAGTCCTCGACCGCAAGGTCACCTTCATCGCCAAGGCCGAGTACTTCACCTCGCCCGGCGTGAAGGGCAAGCTCACGGCCGCGTTCTTCAAGGGCGTCGGCCAGCTGCCCGTGGACCGCTCCGGCGTGCGCGGCGCGGGCGAGGCGGCGATCAGGGCCGGCATCGACGTCATCGAGAGCGGCGGGCTCTTCGGCATCTACCCGGAGGGCACCCGCTCGCCCGACGGCCGTCTTTACCGCGGCAAGCCCGGCGGCCTGGCGCGCGTGGCCCTGGCCACCGGCGCGCCCGTGATCCCGGTCGCGATGATCGACACCGAGAAGATCCAGCCGCCCGGCAAGGTCGTGCCCAAGCTGATGCGCCCGGGCATCCGGATCGGTCCGCCGCTGGACTTCAGCCGCTATCAGGGCATGGACGGCGACCGGTTCATCCTGCGCTCGGTGACCGACGAGGTCATGTACGAGATCATGAAGCTCTCCGGCCAGGAGTACGTCGACATCTACGCGACCGCGGCCAAGCGCCGGATCGCCGAGGCGGCGAAGAGGCAGGCGGAGGACGCCAAGCGCGAGAAGGCGGAACGGTCCGGCGGCTAGTAGACCGTTGCAGTACTAGCCGCGACCGTCCGGGGGGCTCCGGATTCCGGGGATCCTTGGGGCTCCGGGGATTTCCGGAGGTGCGGGAAGGGGTGGGGAGATGGCGAAGCGCGAGCGCGTGGTGCGCATGTCGGTGGAGCAGCCGCTGTGGCGTGCGCTGACCGCGTACCGCGTGCTGACGATGGTCTACGCGGTGCTGCTCTTCGTGTTCGCCCGCGACGACTTCGAGCGCCCGTGGGTCGCGATCGGCTTCCTCGCCTTCCTTGCCGTCTGGACGCTGGCCACCCTGCCCAAGGTCGTGAACGCCAGGAGCTGCACCAAGGGCTTCCTCGTCGCCGACCTCACGATCGCTCTCACCGGTATCCTCCTCACGCCGCTCGCCGACGAGCACGCCCAGCAGTTCGACGGCCCCACGCTGCCGTCGATATGGACCGCGGGATCCGTCCTCGCGTACGCGATCAAGGGCGGCTGGCGCTGGGCGGGCTTCGCGTCCTCCCTCGTCGCCGTCGCCAACATCGTCGAGCGTGGCCAACCCAGCCGGGACACCTTCCACAACGTCCTGCTGGTCTGGGTCGCGTCCATCGCCATCGGTTACGTCGTCGAGGTCGCCCGCGCCAGCGAGGCCACCCTCGCCCGGGCCCTGGAGATCGAGGCCGCGACCCGCGAGCGGGAGCGGCTGGCCCGTGACATCCACGACAGCGTGCTCCAGGTGCTGGCGATGGTGCAGCGGCGCGGTACCGCGATGGGCGGCGAGGCCGCTGAGCTGGGACGGATGGCGGGCGAGCAGGAGGTCGCCCTGCGCACGCTGGTCTCCAGCGGCCTGGTCCCGACGACGTACGCGTCCGAGGACGCATCCCGGGGTGCGGTGGTCCGTGCCGTCGATGCGGACGACGAGGCGGTCGGCGAGGCGGACGGCCGCGAGGCCGGCGGCGGCCGGGGGTGCGACCTGCGCACCCTGCTCGCCCCGCATGCCGGATCGCGGGTGTGCTTCGCCGAGCCCGGGGCTCCGGTGCTGCTGCCACCCGCCGCCGCGAAGGAGCTGGCCGCGGCTGTCAGTGCCGCCCTGGACAATGTCCGCAGACATGCTGGCGAGGACGCCCAGGCCTGGATCCTGGTGGAGGACGAGCCGGACGCGGTGATCGTGACCGTGCGGGACGACGGGCCAGGCATCCCGGCCGGCCGGCTCGCGCAGGCCGAGGGCGAGGGGCGCCTCGGCGTGGCCCAGTCGATCCGCGGGCGGCTGCGGGACCTGGGCGGTACGGCGGAGCTGGTGTCGGTCCCGGGGCAGGGCACAGAGGTCGAGTTGAAGGTTCCACGATGAGAGTTCCACGGGGGAAGGCGGCAGGATGAGCGAGCAGCACCGCATGAGCGAGCGGCACGGCATGAGCGAGCAGCAGGCGATCAGGGTGATGGTGGTCGACGACCACCCGATGTGGCGGGACGCGGTCGCCCGCGACCTGGCCGCCGCCGGCTGCGACGTGGTCGCCACGGCGGGCGACGGCCCGCAGGCGGTCCGGCGGGCACGGGCCGCGGCCCCCGACGTACTGGTACTGGACCTGAATCTGCCCGGAATGCCGGGCGTGCAGGTGTGCAAGGAACTGGTCGGTGCAAACCCGGCGTTGCGCGTCCTCGTCCTCTCCGCCAGCGGTGAGCACGCGGATGTGCTGGAGGCGGTGAAGTCCGGGGCCACCGGCTATCTGCTGAAGTCCGCCAGTACGGAGGAGCTCATCGACGCGGTCCGCCGCACGGCTGTCGGTGACCCGGTGTTCACTCCTGGCCTCGCGGGCCTGGTGCTCGGCGAGTACCGCCGGCTTGCCTCCGACCCGGCGCCCGCCGCGCCGGACGAACCGAAAGCCCCGCAGCTCACCGAGCGTGAGACGGAGGTGCTGCGGCTGGTCGCCAAGGGGCTCTCGTACAAGCAGGTCGCCGAGCGCCTGGTCATCTCGCACCGCACGGTGCAGAACCATGTGCAGAACACCCTCGGCAAGCTCCAGTTGCACAACCGCGTGGAGCTCGTGCGGTACGCGATAGAGCGTGGCCTCGACGACGCATAGTCCCCGTACGTCCGGCACCCGCACGCGTAGTCCACGTACGAGTGAATGTTGATCCGTAACTCCCCTCGAATTCACTGGAATTGACTCTCCGCCCGGTCCCGGAGTGACCTGGGTCACCGTTAGCGTGACCGCCAACAAGGGTCAATGCGGCGAAGGGAGAATTCCATGCGGGTCGGAGTGCTGACCGGGGGCGGCGACTGCCCCGGGCTCAATGCGGTGATCCGGGGTGTCGTCCGCAAGGGCGTCCAGGAGTACGGGTACGACTTCGTCGGCTTCCGGGACGGCTGGCGCGGGCCCCTCGAAGGGGACTCGATCCCGCTCGGCATCCCCCAGGTACGCGGAATCCTGCCGCGCGGCGGAACCATCCTCGGCTCCTCGCGGACCAACCCGCTCAAGCAGGAGAACGGCGTCCGCCTGATCAAGGAGAACCTCGTCAAGCATGAGGTTGACGCGCTGATCGCGATCGGTGGCGAGGACACGCTCGGCGTGGCCGCGCGGCTCTCCGACGAGTACGGGGTGAACTGCGTCGGCGTACCGAAGACCATCGACAACGATCTGTCCGCCACGGACTACACCTTCGGCTTCGACACGGCCGTCGGCATCGCGACCGAGGCCATCGACCGGCTGCACACCACCGCCGAGTCGCACATGCGGGTGCTGGTGGTGGAGGTGATGGGCCGTCACGCCGGCTGGATCGCGCTGCACTCGGGGCTGGCCGGCGGTGCGAACGTGATCCTGATCCCGGAGCAGCGCTTCGACCTCGACCAGGTGTGCGCGTGGGTCACCTCCCGGTTCAAGGCGAGCTACGCGCCGATCGTGGTGGTCGCGGAGGGCGCGATGCCCAAGGACGGCCAGATGGTCCTCAAGGACGGCACGCTCGACTCGTTCGGGCACGTCAGGCTCTCGGGGGTCGGCGAGTGGCTGGCGAAGGAGATCGAGAAGCGCACCGGCAAGGAGGCCCGCACCACGGTCCTGGGCCACGTCCAGCGCGGCGGCACGCCCAGCGCGTACGACCGCTGGCTGGCCACGCGGTTCGGCCTGCATGCGATCGAGGCGGTACGGGACGGCGACTTCGGCAAGATGGTCGCCCTGCACGGTACGGACATCGTGCGGGTCCCGATCGCCGAGGCGACGGCGAAGCTGAAGACGGTCGACCCGGAGCTGTACAGGGAAGTGGGCGTGTTCTTCGGCTGACGGGGGTCTGGGTCTGGAGCTGGGCCGGGGGAGCGGACGGGACGAGGCCCCGGGACTGCGGGTTCCGGGGCTACGGGTTCTGAGGGCTACGGCTCGATCAGTCCGACTCTGATCGCGTACCGGGTCAGTTCCAGCCGGTCCTTCAGACCGAGTTTCTGCAGCAGGTTGGCCCGGTGCCGTTCGACGGTCTTCACGCTGATCACGAGGAGCCCGGCGATCTCCTGTGAGGTGTGGCCTTCGGCGACGAGCTTGAGGATCTCCTCCTCCCGGTCGGTGATGGCTTTGGCGGGAATGGCGCCGCCGTCCCGTGCGCGGTCGAGGTAGTTGCGGATGAGGGCGGTGACCGCGCCGGGGTAGAGGAACGGTTCGCCGCGCATGGCGGCGCGGCATGCCTGGACCAGGTCCCGGTCGGCGACGGATTTCAGCACGTAACCGGAGGCTCCGGCCCTCAGGGCTTCGAAGAAGTACTGCTCGTTGTCGTACATCGTCAGAATGAGAATGCGCAGGTCCGGGAGCCGGCGGGAGAGTTCGCGCGCCGCTTGCAGGCCGGTCAGGCGCGGCATGGCGATGTCCAGGATGGCCAGGTCGGGGCGCAGGGCGCGGGCCTTGTCGATGGCCTCGGCGCCGTCGCCGGCTTCGGCGACGACGGTCAGGTCCGGTTCGCCGTCCAGGATGAGCCGCACGCCGCGGCGGACCAGGGCATGGTCGTCGGCGAGCAGGATGCGGGTCGGGGCTGACGGGGTGGCCGGGGCTGACGGGGTGGCCGAGGTTGACGGGGTGGCCGAGGTAGTCGCCTCGGGCGGGTTGGTCGCTTGCATGTCGGTCAGTCGCTCCCGGTCCGGAGGGGCACCTGTAGCCGTACTTCCGTGCCGCCCCCGGGGCCCGGGCCGATGGTGAGGTCGGCCCCGATGAGCAGGGCGCGTTCGCGCATACCGGTAATGCCGGCTCCTTCGGGCGCGTTGCCGATGCCCCGCCCGTCGTCCCGGATGCACAACTGCACGCCGGCCGGGCGGCGGTGGAGTTCGAGATCGACGCGGCCGGCGTGTGCGTGGCGGACGGTGTTGGTGAGGCTTTCCTGGGCGACGCGGTAGAGGACGAGCTCGGCGTCGTGGCCGAGGGGCAGCGCGTCGCCCGCGAAGTGCCGGCGCACGGTCAGGCCGGGCGCGGAGAACTCGTTGGTGAGCGCTTTGAGCGCGCTGATCAGGCCGAGTTCTTCCAGTACGCCGGGGCGCAGGCGACGGGCGATGCGGCGGATCTCGTCCAGGCTCGCACGGGTGGTCTCCTGCACCTGGTGCAGCTCCCTCCGTACGCCGGGCGGGGCGTGGTCGGCGACACGCCTGAGTTCGAGCAGGACGGCGGTGAGGGTCTGGCCGATCTCGTCGTGGAGCTCCTGGGCGATGCGGTGGCGTTCGGCTTCCTGCGCGGACAGCACGCGGGCGCTGCTGGTGGCGCGTTCGGCTTCCAGCCGGTCGAGCATGGTGTTGAAGGTCTCGATCAGTTCGGCGATCTCGCCGTGCCCGCCGGCTGTGGGGCGGCTGCCGGGGCGCAGCAGGTCGGCGGTGGTCATGGCGCGGGTGAGCCGCTGCAGCGGGGCATGGCCGATGCGGAGCAGGACGGCGTTGGCGACGAGCATGGCGGCCAGGCCGCCGGTCAGCACCGCGGCCTCGGTCAGCAGGACGGGCGTGGAGACGGTGACGGGCCCCAGCAGCAGCAAAGCGGTGGCCGCGAGCAGTACGGCGGCATTGAGCAGGAAGATCCGCCAGAACAGGGGCACTGTTCCATCGCCTCCTCGTCGGGGTCGGGGTGTTGGCCCTGGGACGGGACGGGGAGAGCCGCCCTCGCCTCCCACTATCGCCTTCCTTGCCGGGTTCCGGGCCGTGCGCCGGTGCGTCTGCACGTTTACTCCCGGGGGAGATGGGTGGCGTCACCGATGGTCGCGCCCGGTCGGTGCGGGTGATCGTGAAGGGGCACGCCGATACCGCTGGGTTTTTCGGTCTCTGGAAGGAGGACGCATGGCACCGTACGAGAACAGGGCATCGTACGAGCGCGAGCCCGGCTCCGCGCGCCTGCCCCGGGAGCACCGGCACCGGGCGGCCTGGCTGGTACTTGCCCTCGCGTTCGCCGTTCTTGTCCCGGGCATCGTCCTCGCGCAGGGCCTGCTCTTCGCGGCGGGCGTGGTGCTGGCGGGGGTCGCGGGGCAGCTCTTCGACTCGCGGCGCGTCCGAACCGGGCGGGGGTGACCCGTGGGCCATGCCGACACCCTGCTCGCCATGGGCGGTGCCTTCCTCGCCGCAGCGTTCCTGGCCCGCCTCGGCAGCCGTATCGGGCTTCCGACCATCCCGCTGTTCATGCTCGCGGGCATCCTGCTCGGCCCGCACACGCCCGGCCTCGTTCTCGTCGAGGACGCTCACGACCTGGAGATGCTCTCCGCGCTCGGGCTCGTGCTGCTGTTGTTCTACCTGGGCCTGGAGTTCCACCTCGATGATCTGAAACGCGGCGGCAGGCTCCTGCTGGCCGCGGGAGGGCTCTATCTGCTGCTCAACGTGGGCGCCGGCCTGGGGTTCGGCTTCGCTCTGGGGTGGGGTGGGAGGGAAGCGCTGGTGCTGGCCGGGGTCATCGGGATCTCCTCGTCCGCGATCGTCACCAAGATCCTCATCGATCTGGGGCGCATCGGCCGTCCGGAGAGCCGTCTGATCCTGGGGGTCATCGTCGTCGAGGACATCTTCCTGGCTCTCTACCTCGCGGCGCTTCAGCCGGTTCTCAGCGGGGCCGAGGGTCCGGCGGAGATGATCGTGCAGACCGCAAAGGCGTTCGGCTTCCTGCTGGTGCTCGCGGCGGCGGCCCGGTACGGAACGCGGCTGGTCGGCCGGCTTATCGCCGTGCGCGACAACGAACTGCTCGTCGTCAGTTTCCTCGGCGCCGCTGTTCTGGTCGCCGGCGTTTCCGAGGTCCTCGGGGTCGCGGACGCGATCGGAGCGTTCATGGTCGGCCTCATCCTGGGCGGCACCCCGTCGGGGCCGCGGATCCGCCATCTGGTGCACCCGCTGCGGGACGCGTTCGCCGCCATCTTCTTCTTCGCCTTCGGACTGGCCATCGACCCCGGCGACCTCGTCTCCGTCGCGGGGCCCGTTGCCGCGGCTGCCGCGCTGACCATCGCCATGAACGTGGCTGCCGGCCTGATCGCCGCCCGCCTGCACGGCTACGGTCCCGGACCGACGGCGAACATCGCCACCACCCTGCTGGCACGCGGCGAGTTCGCTCTCATCCTGGCCGCCATGGCCGCGACGGCGGGCCTGGACGGCCGCCTCGCCCCGTTCATCGCCGGCTACGTCCTGGTCCTCGCGGTCCTGGGTCCCATCGTGGCGGGACGCTCCCACTGGCTCGCCCGCGGCCTCCAGGCCGCGGGCGGTCTCCTGGGTGGTGGGGGTCTGTCGTCGCCGCCGGCTGCTTCGGGGACACCCCCGGCGCGCGGGTCGGTGGTGTCCCCGTCGGCCGATGCGGCGACCACCGACGCGCGGCCGGAACGGGCTGCCGATCTGCCGGTGTCGAGGTCTTGAGCGGTCGGCGGGGCGTGGTGGGCGCATAGCTCGGGGAGAGCGTGCGGGAACGAACCGTCGAGCGCACGATGGGTGGGAAGGTCCTGCCAGCGGCTGGGCACCGGTGACAGGCACGCCGATGTGGCCCGGAGGCAGTCGTGACCTCCTCTCCGCAGACGTCACGCGATGCGAAGCCAACCCATACACCGGGACGCGGAGCACACGGCGTGTGGTTCGCGTTCGTACCGTGGATCATCTTCAGCGTCGTCAGCTCCCCGAGCAGCTGGAAGTACGCGGCCTTCGGGGCGTTGGTGGCGTCGGTCGTTCTGTGTCTTCCGGACCTGCGCCGTGGCGCTCCGAAGGCGCTGAACCTCGTGGGGCTGGTCCTGTTCGCCGTGCTGTCGGTGCTGGCGCTGATCCTCGACCGTGGGGACCTGCGGGCACTGGAGGACTACTCGCAGGTCATCGCCACCGGGGTCATCGCGGTCGTCGCGCTCGGTTCACTGGCGTTCGTGCCGTTCACCGAGCAGTACGCCAGGGAGTCCACGCCCCCGCAGGTATGGGACTCGCCGGTCTTCAAGCGGGTGAACCAGGACCTGACCCTGCTGTGGGGAGTGGTCTTCGCGCTGAGCGCCGTCAGCTACCTCATCGGCATGCGGCTGAGCGCGGGACGGGACTGGTTCGACTGGATCATCCCGATCGCCTTGCTGGTCATAGCCGTGAAGGTCACCGCCTGGTATCCCGACCACGTGAGGGAGCAGCGATGACGATCGTCGCTATCCCAGGAATGCCGCGGTGGTCGCCACGAACTGGTCGGCGTCGTCGAGCCACGGGTAGTGGCCCGCGCCCGGCTGTACGACAAGCGTGGCATCGGGGAAGAGGGTCGCGAACTCGGCCGTCGACTGAGGGGGGCTGTTCAGGTCGAACTCTCCGGTGAGCAGCAGGACTGGTGCCTCGAAACCCGCGAGCGCCGCACGAGTGGTCTCCGGATTGAATGCGCCCTCGGCCGCGAAGAGAGCGACAGCTTCCTTGTTGGTCGGCCGGCCGGCCAGATGGTGCTTCTGTGCCGTGGCGTCCCAACGGCCCCAGAAGAAGGGAGCGATGGCCTCCCAGTCGCTGCCGGTACCCTCGGTGATCGCCTCCAGTGCGGCGAACGCCGCCGGGAACCACAGCTCGTTCTTCCGAAGCTGCGCGAGTTCGCGTCGCATCTCCCCAGTGATCGCTATGCCAACAGCTCGGGGACCGGGCCCGATCAGGGCGAGCCTGCTGACGTTCTTCGGGTACCGGGCCACATACTGCGTCGCAACACTCGTGCCGGCGGAGTGGCCGAGCAGGTCCATCCGGCGGAGACCGAGGTGTTCACGCAGCGCCTCGACGTCGTCGACCAGGCGATCGCAGCGGTAGGAAGTGGTGTCTTCGGGAACCGCGGACCGGCCGGTGCCGCGAAGGTCCAGAACGATCAGCCGACGGTGCGTGGACAGACCGCTGAGGTCGCCGAGGTAGACAGAGTCGGCGGGACCTCCCGGGAGGCAGATGACCGGGTCGCCGTCTCCGATCACGCGGTAGGCGAGCTGAGTTCCGTCAGGCGCGGAGAAGGTAGGCATGACCTGGATCCTGTCAGCCATAACCAGGCCGTAGAACCTGGTTTTACCGAGGCCTTGTGTGAGACCGCCTGCTGATGAAGTACGTACCGCTGGGGCTGATCACGAAGGTGGCGGCGCTGGTGATGCCGGCGCTGGCGGGCTTCAGCTTGTACGAGGCGGTGGTGGGGTGAGGGCCGGGGGGCGGGTCCGGCTTGCCCGGGGGCGGGTGGTGCGGGTGGGGGGCCGCCCGGTTGGTGATGATGGCGGTTCCGGGCCGGGTGTCAAGGGCGCTCCCTGCGGTCGCGTCGCTGCGCGATGGCCTTCGGCCACCCTGGACTCCCGTCCCTCCACCGCTGACTGATGAGTGGGGGGCGGCCCCTGGGGCGGGGCCCGGGGCTGCTTGAGCTCCGCTTGCGGTCCGCCCCCGGCCGCAGGCCGGTGGGCGGTTGCGGGGCGCGGTCTCTCCGGGGTGGGCCCGGCCCCGGCTCAGCGGCCACCGGGTGGTGGTGCGCAGTCGCCTCGCCACGGAGGCAACCCCGGCTCAGCGGCCGCCGGTTGGTGGGTGGTCAGGCGGCGCGACAGCTCCGGGATGGGCCCGGCCCGGCCAAGCGGCCGCAGGCCGTGGGCAGGGCGCCATCTTCTCGCGGGGGCTCGGCGCTGGCTCAGCGGCCGCAGGCCGGTGGGTGATTGCCGTGCGTGGCAGGCCGGGAGGTGCTTGGCCCCGGCCACCCGGCCGTCAGGTCGTTGGAGCCGAGGTGTGGCGACATCAGGCGGCATGAGAGGCCCGCCGAGCCTCAATCCTGTCCCATTTGCCGGGGTTTGTGGCCTGCCTGTGGCCCCCCTCGGCTGCTTGGCGTCGTCTCACCTCGGATTGGGCGTTGTCCCGGTGCAACAGACGGCCGTCGGCCGTTTAGGGCGCGTATCGGGTCGTAATCAATGAGTCGCTCCCGCCACTGCCCGCCGGTCCGGAACCGCCAGATCACGCCCTCGAACTGCTGCCGCAGGGTCTTGGGGTACGGGCCGCACTCGCCGATCGGCAGGTGCGGCTCGATGAACTCCCACGCGCTAGCCGGGCTGCGGGGCGGGCGTTTCCGGAGCGGCCTTTGCCGCGACGTTGCGGGTCTCGCGCATGATCAGCAGGCCGTTGACAACCATCAGTGTCGCGGTCAGGCAGTGGACGCCGAGCGCGGTGGCCACGGAGCCGTGGTGGGCCAGCACGTTGGTCATGTCGCCGTACGCGGCGAGTGCTTCCATCAGCAGCACCCAGCCCAGCGCCCGGCGGTGACCCGTCACCAGCAGGATGCCCAGGCCGCGTGGACGCGGCCGATCGATGGGCGCAGCTTGCCGGGATCGCAGTTGGGGATTGGCCACCGGCGCGGCCTCGGCCCGCGGGGTCAGAAATCCGATGCCCTCTCCGGCTCACCCCGACGGGGCAGAAGCCATCGATATACAGGGGCGAACCAGTGCATGTCGGGGCGGCGGTGGTATCAGGCGAGGGCGGCGACCAGCAGGGTGAACGCGGCGACGATGACGGCGACGCGGATGTAGTGGTAGCGGTTCCAGCGGTGCAGCTGCTCCTTCCAGTCGGCGGGCCGGTTCTCGGGGGTCCAGGTCTTGTTTCGGTTGTTGATCGGGACGAGCAGCAGGATCGACATGACCACGCTGAGGATCAGCAGTCCGGCGGCGGTGACGACAAGTCCGGCGCCGTGGTGGTGCCATCCGGCGACGGCCCAGATCGCGCTGAGGACGAGTGAGCCTATGTACCAGAACGGCATCAGGGCGCCGAGCATCCGGCCGCCGTGGGCGTGGCCGAGCTGGCCGCTGTCCTCGGGAAGCGCGTCCAGGATCCGGTTCATGATGAAGACGACGGAGAACTCCACCCCCACCATCAGGCCGACGACGACGGTGGTGACGACCTCGAGTGTGTTGAGCATGACGATCCCTCCGTGAACTAGCGTTGCTAGCTGATGAGGCAACGCTATTACTTCTAACGCTCGGTTGTCTAGCGATGCTAGGATCGATTCATGTCGGCAAAGGAACGCAAGGAGCGCGAACGGGCGGAGCGCGAACGCCTCATCGTGGCGACGGCCCGCGAACTCGCCGAGCAGCAGGGCTGGGACGCAGTCACCACCCGCCGGCTCGCCGAGCGCATCGAATACAGCCAGCCCGTCCTCTACAGCCACTTCCGCGGCAAGCGCGAGATCATCGGCGCCGTCGCCCTGGGAGGCGCCGCCGAGCTGGCCGCGGCGGTGCGTGCCGCGGCCTCCAGAGCGAACAGCCCGCGCGAGCGGGTCGCCGCCCTCGCCCGCGCCTACCTCGACTTCGCCGAGCACAACCCGGCGGTCTACGACGCCTTGTTCCAGCTCGACGGTGGCCTGGCGTACGCGCAGGAGGACACCCCCGAGCCGCTGAAGGACGCCTTCGCCGCCCTGCTCGAGTCCCTCGCCGAGGTCGCCGGCGACGGCGTCCACCCGGGGCTGTTCACCGAGGTGTTCTGGGCGGCTCTGCACGGCCTGGCGACCCTGACCCGAGCGGGCCGCCTGCTGCCCGAGGACGCTGAGCCGAGGGTGGAGCTGTTGGTGGGCCGGCTCGCCATGGTCTGACACACCGTCCCGGCGGGCACGCAGCCGGGGCCCTCGGGCTCCGCCGCCGCCTGCCTGCAGCAACGCTTCCGATTACTCGCACCCACACGGCGCAGCCGCAGATCGCCGGGCCCCGCACCCCAGACGGGGCACCCACCCCGGAGGCTGCGATGCTCATTGATCACGACCCGATACACGCCCTAGCCGAGCCCCGCAGCCCCCGAAGTGGGCGCGTGTCTTGCCCCATCGAACGGGCTGAGGCCACCGTGCAACGCGCGCCACTCCCGGGGCTCTGGTGGGGCCCCGCTCCCGGGGCCGCCCGACACTCATCTGCACCAGCGGGACGGGGCGGAGGGTCAAGGGTGGCCGTAGGCCATCGCGCAGCGACGCGACGCAGGAGCGCCCTTGACGGTCCGGTCCGGCCCGCCATACTCACCAACCGGGCGGCCCCGGGTTTCCCGTCCGCCCTCGCCCCCGGGCAGCGTCACCCCGCCACCCGCACCCCCGCCCCCATCCCCGCCAGCAGTTCGGCCACGATCGCCGCGCCGCGCAGCGTCAGTACCGACTCCGGGTGGAACTGCACGCCGGCGAAACCGTGCGCCCCGCGCAGCGCATGCACCTCGCCCGTCACGGCGTCACGGCTGACCTCCACCCCGTGCAGCGCCAGCTCACCCGCCGCCTCCGCGTCGCAGCTCGCCGTGAACGTGTTGTAGAACCCGACGACCTCTTCCCGCCCGAAGAGATCGATCACCGTCTGCGCGCCCTGCGCGGGCTCGGCCTTCCGCACGATCGGCAACCCCAGCTCCGCCGCCATCAGCTCGTGCCCCAGACACACACCCAGCAGCCCGTACCGGTGCTCCCGCAGCAGATCCGCCGCCAGCCCGCGCAGCAGCCGCATCTTGGGGTCGGACGCGTCCTCCGGATTGCCCGGGCCCGGCCCGAGCACGACCGGACCGGCGTGACCGGCGTGCCGCAGCGCGGCCTCCCGCAGCCCCGGCTCGTCGTACCGCCGTACCGTCACCTCCAGCCCGGTCGAGCGCAGCACATGTGCCAGCATCGAGGTGAACGTGTCCTCCCCGTCGATCACCAGCACCTCCCCGCTCAGCTCCGCGGACCGCGACTGCATCCGCAGCCAGAACGGCGCCAGGTCCGCCCGCCGGGCATCCAGCGCGGCCCGCACCCGCGGATCGTCGGCCAGCCGAGGACGTACGGCCTCGCCTTCCGGCCGCCCCGGCCGTACGCCGAGCGCGGCCAGCACACCCGCCGCCTTGGCGTGCGTCTCCGCCACCTCGCTCGCCGGGTCGGAGTGGCGTACGAGCGTCGCCCCGACCGGCACCCGCAGCCGCCCCGCCGGGTCGATGTCCGCTGTACGGATCAGGATCGGTGAATCCAGCGTCTGCGCCCCGCTCGCATCCCGTCCGACGAGCGCCAGCGCCCCCGCGTAGTAGCCGCGCCCCCCGACCTCGTGGCGCTCGATCACCCGGCAGGCGTTCTGCACGGGGGACCCGGTCACCGTCGCCGCGAACATCGTCTCCCGCAGCACGTCCCGTACGTCCAGAGACGACCGGCCCCGCAACTCGTACTCCGTGTGCGCGAGATGGGACATCTCCTTCAGCCGCGGCCCGACGACGACCCCGCCCATGTCGCCGACCGTGCACATCATCTTGAGCTCCTCGTCGACCACCATCGACAGTTCCTCGGTCTCCTTGCGGTCGCCGAGGAACTCCAGCAGGGCTTCGACGGTCGGCCCCCCGTCCGGGTAGCGGTACGTCCCGCTGATCGGGTTCATCACGACCGTTCCGCCGGACATCCGCACATGGACCTCGGGGCTCGCCCCGACCAGCGTCCGGTCGCCGGTGTGTACGACGTACGTCCAGTACGCGCCCCGCTCGCCGGCCAGCAGCCGCCGGAAGAGAGCGAGCGCGTCGGCTCGCCCGAAGCCGGGGATCCGCCCCTGGAACGTCCGGCGGATGACGAAGTTCGCGCCCTCGCCCTGCCCGATCTCGTCCCGGATCACCCGCTCGACGATCCCGGCGTACTCGTCGTCCGCGACGTCGAACGCACCGCCCTCGACGCGTACGTCGTGCGCGGGCAGCGTGTCCAGCACGTCCGCGAGCGGCAGCTCGTACGACTCCTCCGCGACCAGCACGCTCAGCGGGGTCCCGTCGTCGCGCACGTCGAAGCCGCGCTCCCTGATCTGCCGGAACGGCACGAGCGCCAGCGTTCCTTTCGAGCCGATCGGAATGTCCGCGAGGCGCGCCACCTCGCGTACGCCGCCGAGCAGCACTTCTACGGTGTCGTGGTCCCGCCCCGGCGTCCGGCGGCGGAGCAGGGCGAAGGGCGGGCAGTCGTCGTCCAGCAGTCTGCTGATGAGCATCCGTGGTGTTCCTTCCGAGTGGGAGGAACGGCCCGTGACAAGCAGAAAGGCCGCCCCTCGGGGCGGCCTTCGCGTCAGTTCGGTGAGTACGCGCGATCAGTGGGCCGCCGGATGAGCGGTCCACCACCAGTTCTGGGTCGTCTGCGCGAACATGCGACGACCTTATCCGATGCCGAAGCCGATGCCGGCGACGAAGGTGGAGAATGCGGCGGGGCTCACGGCCAGCACGGGCCCGTCGGGCTGCTTGGAGTCCCGGATCGCGACGAGGCGGTCGACCGACGCGACCTCGACACACTCGCCGCCCTTGTCGTCGCTGTAGCTGGACTTACGCCACCGGACGTCGGCCGGGACCCGGACGCTGCTCATAGCGTTCCTCCATCACGCGGTGGATCAGGTCTGCCGAGTCCTCGGGAGAGAGTGCGGCAGCTCGCAGGAGATCGTAACGGAGCCAACGGGCCTTGACCTCCTTGCTGTTGACGACCGCCCAGCCGCCGTCCTCGTACCCTTCCGAGTACGCCACGTCTGCCTGGTCATCGAACGAGAAAATGGTGAACGAGCCGGTCATTCCCGCATGTGCCCCGGCAGTGAAAGGCAGTACCTGGATCTGCACGCTCTCGCAGCGCCGGAAACTCAACAGGTGCTCCAGTTGCGTCCGCATCACAGCCTTTCCGCCGATCTCCTGATGCAGCACCGCCTCGGCCAGTACGACCCACAGCATCGGCGGCTCGGCTCGCTTGAGGATCTCCTGCCGCGCCAGCCTGGCCTCGACCTTGATGTCCAGGTCCTCCGGATGCATCACACCGAGCACGGCCCGTGCGTAACCGTCGGTCTGCAAGAGCCCGTGCACGACCGTTGCCTGGAATACGAGGATCTTGTCGACCGTCGCTTCCATCTGCGCGATCCGCTGGTACCACCCCGGCAACCGGCTGCGGCGTGCCAGCTCCCACGCCCGCACCAGCGCCCCATCCGCACCCAGCGCCGCGTCCAAGCGCGGGATGTGTTCGTCCTTCGGGGTCTTCGTCGCTGTCTCGATCTGGCCGATCATCGAGCCCGTCAGAAAGACGATCTTCCCCAGCTGGTCCAGCGTGAGTCCCGCCGCATCCCGTAGGCGCCGTAACTCGGCACCGAAGTAGTGGAGCGGGGACGCTCCCGGATCCAGTTCTCGGATGTTGGCCACGGGAGCCCCCTCGCTCAAGGAACGTCACTCCGGCGGGAGTTGATTTCACGCCATAGCTCAGCGTAGTCGTCGCACTACACGCTTGTGATGTGAATCTCATCTACGGGCCCACCGAGTACCCACCCCGCCAGTACCGCATCACCCTCACCGTCGGCGACCACTCGCCCACCCACCTCCGCCGCGTCGTCCGCGCCTACCTCCGGCTCTGGGGCATGGCCGCGCTCGCCGACGCCGCCGAGCTCGCGCTCACCGAGCTGCTCACGAACGTGTTCCGGCACGTGCCCGACCGGCGGTGCACCACCCACGTGCTGCGGCGCGACTCCGGGGTCCGGATCGAGGTGCACGACGCCGAGCCCGCCCTCCCCGCCCCGCGCGCCGCGGGCACGTGGGACGAGGGCGGGCGGGGGCTCGCGCTGCTCGCGGCCGTGACCGACGTCTGGGACGTCGAGCCGGACCCGGTGGGCGGCGGGAAGTGCGTATGGTTCGAGCTCAAGCAGGGATCACAGTGACCACCCAGTGATCGCTTTGTCTCATTCTTTGGGCATAGGGGTGGACAGGCCGAGCGACCCCGTAATGTTGACGAGGTGACCGTGAACGCTAAGACCACCGCTACCGGTGGCAACACCTGGCGAGACCTTCCCGCGGCGCAGCAGCCCGAGTACCCCGATGCCGAGGCTCTGCGCGATGTGATCGCGGACCTCGAGTCGTATCCGCCGCTCGTCTTCGCGGGCGAGTGCGACCAGCTGCGCGCCCGACTGGGAGCCGTCGCCAAGGGCGAGGCGTTCCTTCTCCAGGGCGGCGACTGCGCCGAGGCCTTCGACGGCGTGTCGGCCGACCATATCCGTAACAAGCTCAAGACCCTGCTCCAGATGGGTGCGGTCCTCACTTACGCGGCGTCCGTGCCGGTCGTGAAGGTGGGGCGGATCGCCGGCCAGTACAGCAAGCCGCGCTCCAAGCCCACCGAGACCCGCGACGGGGTCACTCTGCCCACCTACCGGGGCGACTCCGTCAACGGCTTCGACTTCACCGAGAAGGCCCGGATCCCGGACCCCGAGCGGCTGAAGCGGATGTACAACGCGTCCGCCGCGACGCTCAACCTGGTGCGTGCCTTCACCACCGGTGGCTACGCGGACCTGCGCCAGGTGCATGCCTGGAACCAGGACTTCGTGAAGTCGTCCCCGTCCGGGCAGCGCTACGAGCAGCTCGCGCGCGAGATCGACAACGCGCTGAACTTCATGAAGGCCGCGGGCACCGACCCGGCCGAGTTCCGCACCGTCGAGTTCTACGCCTCGCACGAGGCGCTGCTCCTCGACTACGAGTCCGCGCTCACCCGCGTGGACTCGCGGACCGGCAGCCTGTACGACGTGTCCGGCCACATGGTCTGGATCGGTGAGCGCACCCGCCAGCTGGACGGGGCGCACATCGAGTTCGCGTCGAAGATCCGGAACCCCATCGGGATCAAGCTCGGCCCGACGACCACGGTCGACGACGCGCTGCACTACATCGACAGGCTGGACCCAGAGCGCGAGCCGGGCCGGCTGACCTTCATCGTCCGCATGGGCGCCGACAAGGTCCGGGACAAGCTCCCGGAGCTGGTCGAGAAGGTCACCGCCTCCGGCGCCACCGTGGCCTGGGTGACCGACCCGATGCACGGCAACACCTTCGAGGCGGCCTCGGGGCACAAGACCCGTCGCTTCGACGACGTGCTCGACGAGGTCAAGGGCTTCTTCGAGGTCCACAAGGGCCTGGGCACCCACCCCGGCGGCATCCACGTCGAGCTGACCGGCGACGACGTCACGGAGTGCGTGGGCGGCGGCGACGAGATCTTCGTCGACGACCTGCACCAGCGTTACGAGACGGCCTGCGACCCGCGGCTCAACCGCAGCCAGTCGCTGGACCTGGCGTTCCTGGTGGCGGAGATGTACCGCGACCAGTAGGGCGACCAGTAGCACGTCCGCCCGGTGCGGGCTGTGACGGATCAAGAACGGTGGGGCGCGGATCGATGTGATCCGCGCCCCACCGTCATTTCCGGGACTTTTGCCTGGTGGACTCGCCGGGTAAGGTTAGGTTAGCCTCACCGATCATCGGGAAGGCCACACCATCGATCCCGCCGGGAGGTGAACCGCGTGTACGTCTGCTCGTGCTTCGGCATCACCGAGAAGCAGGTCAAGGAACACGCGGCATCGGGTGCGTGCACCCCCCGCCAGATCGCCTCGGTCTCGAAGGCCGGCACCGACTGCGGATCGTGCGTGCGGCGCATCCAGGGCATTCTCGGCCGCGGCGCGTGCCCCCGCCGTGAGCTGCTCGACCAGGGCAACGCCGCCGCCGTACTGGCCGCGGACGCCGGGCTCGGCGAAGCCGCTCCGGCGCTCGACGAGGCCGCCTGACCCTCCGGGGCCTAGCCCTGCGGCTGCTCGATCAGCTGGGCGAGGTAGAGCGCCTCTCCGAGCTTCTCGACCAGCTCCAGCTGGGTGTCGAGATAGTCGATGTGGTGCTCCTCGTCCGCGAGGATGCTCTCGAAGATGTTCGCCGAGGTGATGTCGCCCTTGGCCCGCATGACCTCGATGCCGCGCCGCAGCCGGTCGATCGCCTCGACCTCGACCTGGCGGTCCGCCTCGAACATCTCCTTGACGGTCTGCCCGATGCGGACATGGAAGAGCCGCTGATAGTTGGGCAGCCCCTCGAGGAAGAGGATGCGGTCGGTCAGCACCTCCGCGTGCTTCATCTCGTCGAACGACTCGGCCCGCGTGTACTTCGCGAGCTTCGTCCAGCCGAAGTTCTCCTGCATCTTCGCGTGCAGGAAGTACTGGTTGATCGCAGTCAGCTCGGCTGTGAGCTGCTCATTGAGGAACTCGATGACCTCGGGGTCGCCCTGCATCGCAGCGGCTCCTTCCAGACGTGTAACTGGGCAGGTTGCCGTGATCCTTGCACCGCCACCGTGGGCAGTCCAGTAAGTGCATGCTTAGTAGGAGTTGCCCGAATCGACCCAGACCTGGTCATGACCACCCTGCCCGGTCTGTCACCATGGAGTCATGGGTCAGCCGGAAAGCCGCGTATCGGAGCAGCAGGAGCTTCCGCCGGGGCAGCGGTTGCAGCGTGGCTGGCCGGTCACCCACTACGGCCCCGTCCCCAAGTTCAAGGCGGACCGCTGGGAGTTCAGGGTATTCGGGGCCACGGCCAACGGCGAGAAGCACTGCTGGAACCACGAGGAGTTCTCGGCCCTGCCGTTCTCCTCGGTGGTCGCAGATCTGCACTGCGTGACGAAATACAGCATGCTCGGGGCCGAATGGGGTGGTGTCCTCGCCCGTACGGTCCTGGAGCTCGCGCCGCCCGCCGCGAACGTCACCCACGTCATGGTCTGGGCCGAGTACGGCTTCAGCTCCAATCTCCGGATCGTGGACTTCGCCTCCGAGCGGAGCGTCTTCGCGACCCACAAGGGCGGTGAGCCGCTGACCGCCGAGCACGGCTTTCCGCTGCGGCTCGTCGTGCCGCATCTGTACGCCTGGAAGGGCCCCAAGTGGGTTCGCGGCATCGAGTACATGACGGCCTGTCGGCGTACGGCCTTAGCTCCCCAGTTGTGTACAGACGAACGTCCCCAGACGTCAGGCCACTTCGGTCTCTCGC
>NZ_JBSOPZ010000063.1:0-21048 GCF_053763515.1 Streptomyces mabaensis | reverse complement strand
CCCCCCCCCCCCCCCCCCCCCCCCCCCCCCCCCCCCACCCCCCCCCCCCCCCCCCCCCCCCCCCCCCCCCCCCCCCCTCCCCCCCCCCCCCCCCCCCCCCCCCCCCCCCACCGTCGTCTGCGCAGCAGGATCGGTTCCATGCTGTGGTCCGACCCGGAGAACGAGCCGCCCGAGGACATGCGCGAGGCCCAGGCCATGCTGCGCCGCATGGGCCTGCTGCTGGCTCTGGCGATGCTGGTGGCGATGCTCGCGGTGGGCCTGCACTGACGTAGGGTGCCCTACGGGTGGTACCCTACGAGCGTGAGAAAGACGACGGTATATCTCCCCGAAGAGCTCGAGATCCGCCTGGATGCCGAGTCGGCGGCGACCGGAGTCAGCAAGGCGGAGCTCATCCGCCAGGGCATCGCTCTGCTGCTCGACACCTCCAGCCGCCCCAGGCAAAGCCGCCCGCTGCCTGTGTTCGACAGTGGCCGCCCGCTCACACCCGACGAGATGGACGACGTGGTGTACGAGCACATCAAGGAGAGGGCGGCACGGCGTTGATCATCGTGGCAGATACGTCGGCCCTCTTTTCGGCCTTCGACCGGGCCCAGCCGGAGCATCGGGAAACCGCGCAGGTGATGGATCGCGAGACGCTGGCGATCTCCCCGTTGGTCATCACCGAACTCGACCGCATCGTGCACAGACACCTGGGCTTCCCGCAGGCGCTCCTGGCTATGGAGGCTCTCAACAACCGGCTCACCGACGGCCAGTACAAGCTCGCCACTCTGCATCCCACCGACCTTGTCGCGGCCCACGAGGTGCGTCAGAAGTACGAGGGACTGAAGCTGGACTTGGCCGACGCCATCGGTGTCGTCTTGGCAGACCGGTACCGGACCGACCAGATCTTCACCCTCGACCAGCGCGACTTCCGGTCCGTCAGTCCGCTCACCAAGGCTTTCAAGGCCTTCCGCATCCTGCCCGCCGACCTCTGATTCGGCTCCGCGGCCGCCCGCTGGCTACCCTTCCCGCATGACTGACACCCGCCGCCTCGTGCTCGCCTCCGCCTCGCCCGCCCGGCTCAACCTGCTGCGGCAGGCCGGGCTCGTCCCCGAGGTGATCGTCAGCGGGGTCGACGAGGACGCGCTCTCCGCGCCCACCCCCGGCGAGCTCGCCCGGGTGCTCGCCGAGGCGAAGGCCGCCGTCGTGGCCGGGCGGCCCGAGGCCGCCGGGGCGCTGGTCGTCGGCTGCGACTCGGTGCTGGAGCTGGACGGCGAGGCGCTGGGCAAGCCGGCCGACGCCGAGGAGGCCACCGCGCGCTGGAAGTCGATGCGGGGGCGGGCCGGCGTACTACAGACGGGGCACTGCGTGATCGACACGGTCACCGGCCGCCGGACGTCCGCGACCGGGTCCACCACCGTCCGTTTCGGTGAGCCGACGGACGCCGAGATCGCCGCGTACGTCGCGAGCGGCGAACCGCTTCACGTCGCGGGCGCGTTCACCCTCGACGGCCGCTCGGCGCCCTTCGTGGAGGGGATCGAGGGCGACCACGGCAACGTCATCGGGCTGTCGCTGCCGCTGCTGCGCAGGCTGCTGGGCGAACTGGGTGTGTCGATCACCGACTTGTGGGCCTGACGGCCGGGCCTTGTGGGCCTGACGGTCGGGCCGGGCCCGTCAGGCGGAGGCGGGCGCGGCCGGCGGACCCGGCGGCGGCTGCTGTCCCGGGACCAGCGGGGGCGTGTCCTGGACACCGCCACCCCCGGCCGTGTCGTGCTTCCCGTACGCCAGCAGCGACAGCACGACCAGACCCAGCACCACCATCATGAAGGCGAACGCGGGCCAGCCGACCAGACCGACCGTCAGCGTGCCCAGTACGCCGTGCGTGATCGCGCAGCTGATCAGCAGCAGCCGGCCGAACCGGCCCGGGGCCCGGTCCCGCAGGCCGGTGAGGAGCAGAACCAGCCCGCAGCCGGCCAGATAGACGCCCATGACGCCACCCAGCGCCCAGGTGGACGTGGACATGACGTCCGGGGCGAGACCGGCCATCGACATCGACTGGCTGTCGACGACTCGCCCGAGGATCCAGTTGACGAAGGCGAGGCCGATCGCCTCCCCGAAGAGGACGATCGCGGCCACGACAGCCACCGGTCTGCGTGCCACCACGCCCCACCCCTCCTACCGTTACTGCAAGTACGTTCGACATCGCGCACGCTACTCACGGGTAAACCTGAGGACAAGAGGTCTGCGCATGGCAAAGAATCATTCGGCCATTCGTAGGGACTCGACAAAGAATCGCGAGTCGTCGCAGAGCCGCCTGACAGAGACCTTGGCCACACCCGAAGGTTACTGTGCAGTTGAAGAACCCGGCGTACCGTGGTGCGACAAGGGATTTCGCGACTCGAGCGAGCCTCGAATCACACTCCGTGTGGGCAAGCTCACCATTGGGGACGGGTCGGCATGCCGTGTCGGCAGTCCCTAAACTCAGCTTGTTTCAAGGAGGGAGCCATCGTGCGCAAGGTGCTCATCGCCAACCGAGGCGAAATCGCTGTCCGCGTTGCCCGGGCCTGCCGGGACGCTGGGATCGCGAGCGTAGCCGTCTACGCCGATCCGGACCGGGACGCTCTGCACGTCCGCGCGGCCGACGAGGCGTTCGCGCTGGGCGGTGACACCCCGGCCGCCAGTTATCTGGACATGGCCAAGGTGTTGCAGGCCGCGAAGGACTCCGGGGCGGACGCCATCCATCCCGGCTACGGATTCCTCTCCGAGAACGCCGACTTCGCTCAGGCGGTTCTCGACGCGGGTCTGACCTGGATCGGCCCGCCCCCGCAAGCCATCCGCGACCTCGGCGACAAGGTGGCGGCCCGTCACATCGCCCAGCGCGCCGGCGCACCCCTGGTCGCCGGCACCCCCGACCCCGTCTCCGGGGCCGAGGAGGTCGTCGCCTTCGCCAAGGAGCACGGCCTGCCGATCGCGATCAAGGCCGCCTTCGGCGGCGGCGGCCGCGGCCTGAAGGTCGCCCGCACCCTCGAAGAAGTCCCGGAGCTGTACGACTCCGCCGTCCGCGAGGCCGTCGCCGCCTTCGGCCGCGGCGAATGCTTCGTCGAGCGCTACCTCGACAAGCCCCGCCACGTCGAAACCCAGTGCCTGGCCGACTCCCACGGCAACGTGGTCGTCGTCTCCACCCGCGACTGCTCCCTGCAGCGCCGCCACCAGAAACTCGTCGAGGAAGCCCCCGCGCCGTTCCTCTCCGACGCCCAGAACGCGCAGCTGTACGCGGCGTCCAAGGCCATCCTGAAGGAAGCCGGCTACATCGGCGCCGGCACCGTGGAGTTCCTGGTCGGCACCGACGGCACGATCTCCTTCCTGGAGGTCAACACCCGCCTCCAGGTCGAACACCCGGTCACCGAAGAGGTCACCGGCATCGACCTGGTCCGCGAAATGTTCCGCATCGCCGACGGCGAGGCCCTCGGCTACGGCGACCCCGAACTGCGCGGCCACTCCTTCGAGTTCCGCATCAACGGCGAAGACCCGGGCCGTAACTTCCTGCCCGCACCCGGCACCGTCACCCACTTCGCCCCGCCCACCGGCCCCGGCGTCCGCCTCGACGCCGGCGTCGAGTCCGGCTCGGTCATCGGACCGGCCTGGGACTCCCTGCTCGCCAAGCTGATCATCACCGGCGCCACCCGTGAGCAGGCGCTGCAGCGTGCGGCCCGTGCGCTGGCCGAGTTCAATGTGGAGGGCATGGCCACCGCCATCCCCTTCCACCGCGCGGTGGTCGCCGACCCCGCGTTCGCCCCGGTCAAGGGCCCGTTCACCGTGCACACCCGGTGGATCGAGACCGAGTTCGTCAACGACATCCCCGCCTTCACCGCGGCCGTCGACACCGACACGGACGAGGAGCCGGGCCGCGAGACGGTCGTCGTCGAGGTCGGCGGCAAACGCCTGGAAGTCTCCCTGCCCTCCTCGCTGGGCATGTCCCTGGCCCGTACCGGCCTGGCCGCCGGCGCCAAGCCCAAGCGCCGGGCGGCGAAGAAGTCCGCCTCGGCCGCCTCCGGCGACACCCTCGCCTCCCCCATGCAAGGCACCATCGTCAAGATCGCCGTCGAGGAAGGCCAGCAGGTCAACGAGGGCGACCTCGTCGTCGTCCTCGAAGCCATGAAGATGGAGCAGCCCCTCAACGCCCACCGCTCCGGCACCATCAAGGGCCTCACCGCCGAAGTCGGCGCCTCCATCACCTCCGGCGCCCCCATCTGCGAAATCAAGGACTGACGGCTCGCCGGTAAGTCGTAGGTCGTAGGTCAGGGGAAGGCCCCGCCCGTTCGGGCGGGGCCTTCCCCATGGGCGGTGGCATCCTGAGAGCAGGACAGCACTCCGGAGGGACCGCAGCGCGATGACGACCGGCATGCCGGCACGGCCGATGCGCGCCGACGCGCGCCGCAACTACACGCGGCTGCTCGACGAGGCACGCGCGGCGTTCGCCGAGTACGGCACGGACGCCTCGCTGGAGCAGGTCGCCCGCCGCGCGGGCGTGGGCATCGGCACGCTGTACCGGCACTTCCCGAACCGGCACGCGCTGATGAGCGCGGTCTTCGAGGACGCGGTGAGCGCGTTGCTGGCGCGCTCGCGCGAGCTGCTGGACGACCCGGAACCGTGCAGGGCGCTCGTGGAGTGGCTGCGCGCCATCATCACCCATGCGGGTGAGTACCGCGGCCTGGCCAAGGCGCTCATGTCCGCGTCGAACGACGACAGTTCGGCCCTGTCGTCGTGCTGCGTCCCGATGCGCGAGGCGGGCCGGCAGCTCCTCGTCCGGGCCCAGGTGTCGGGGTCCGTACGACCCGACGTGTCGATCACGGACCTGATGCAGCTCACGAACGCGATCGCGCTGGCGGTCGAGGAGAGCCCCACGGACCCGGCCCTGGCGGACCGCCTCCTCACCCTGGCCCTCAAGGGCCTGCGCCCCGAGAGCAGGTAACCGACGGACAGCTAGCGGCGGCGGAGGTCCGCGACCCTGGCTCGCTCTCGCTCGCCCGGTTCCGTCAGTGCCCCCGCCGTGCGCAGTTGCGGGGCGGGGGTGTGGCTGCGGCGCTGGACCGGGAGGGGCATGTCCCCCCGGCGGGGGCGGCCGCCCGGGGGGACGCCGTCACCGTTCACGGCCGTCCCGCCGGAGCCCGCCACCGCGATCTGCACCCCCTGGTCGGCAAGGGCCTGCAGCTCGGTGGCCGCACGTTCGTCGTGCGGCGGGGGTTCGTCCGTGACCAGCCGGGTGATGACGTCCGTCGGGACCGTCTGGAACATGGTGTCGGTGCCCAGCTTGGTGTGGTCCGCGAGGACCACGACCTCCGCCGCCGCCTGCACCAGCGCCCGGTCGACGCTCGCCGAGAGCATGTTGGACGTGGACAGTCCGCGCTCGGCGGTCAGTCCGCTCCCGGAGAGGAATGCCCGGGAGACCCGCAGCCCCTGGAGGGACTGCTCGGCTCCGCTGCCCACGAGGGCGTAGTTGGAGCCGCGCAGGGTGCCGCCGGTCATCACGACCTCGACCCGGTTGGCGTGCGCCAACGCCTGTGCCACCAGCAGGGAGTTGGTGACCACGGTCAGACCCGGTACCCGCGCGAGCCGGCGGGCCAGCTCCTGCGTGGTGGTACCCGCGCCGACGACGACGGCCTCGCCCTCTTCGACGAGGCCGGCCGCGAGATCGGCGATGGCCGTCTTCTCCGCGGTTGCGAGATGGGACTTTTGCGGAAAGCCGGACTCCCGCGTGAAACCGCCCGGCAGTACCGCACCGCCGTGCCGGCGGTCGAGGAGTCCTTCGGCCTCAAGTGCCCGCACGTCCCGCCGGACGGTCACTTCGGAGGTCTGGACGACGCGGGCGAGCTCACGGAGCGACACAGCCCCGTTGGCGCGCACCATTTCGAGGATCAATTGGCGACGTTCTGCAGCGAACACGAAACTGACAGTAACCCCAACGACCGTCTGCTTTCAGCAGTTTGCGCCGAATAAGGGAAGTTGTACGCAGACGAGGGCGGCCCGTGGTATATGCGGCTCGCGCGCGGCCTTACACCTCGCCCGCGCCCCCGCGGCCTACGCCTCGCCCGCCTTGCGCGTGTGCAACTGCCGCGCGACCTCGGCGATCGAACCCGACAGCGACGGGTACACCGTGAACGCGTTGGCGATCTGTTCCACCGTCAGGTTGTTGTCGACCGCGATCGAGATGGGGTGGATCAGTTCGCTCGCACGCGGGGAGACGACCACACCGCCCACCACGATGCCGGTGCCCGGCCGGCAGAAGAGCTTCACGAAGCCGTCCCGGATGCCCTGCATCTTCGCCCGCGGGTTGCGCAACAGCGGCAGCTTGACGACCCGGGCCTCGATCTTGCCGGCGTCGATGTCCGCCTGGGTGTAGCCGACCGTGGCGATCTCGGGGTCGGTGAAGACGTTCGACGAGACGGTCTTGAGGTTGAGCGGCGTGACCGCGTCGCCCAGGAAGTGGTACATCCCGATCCGGCCCTGCATCGCCGCTACCGACGCCAGCGCGAAGATGCCGGTGACGTCACCCGCCGCGTACACACCGGGAGCGGATGTGCGCGAGACCCTGTCGGTCCAGATGTGGCCCGAGTCCTTCAGCCGGACCCCGGCCTCCTCCAGACCCATGCCGGCCGAGTTGGGGATCGCGCCGACGGCCATCAGGCAGTGCGAACCGGAGATGACCCGGCCGTCGGAGAGCGTGACCTCGACCCGGTCGCCCACCCGCTTGGCGGACTCGGCGCGGGAGCGGGACATGACGTTCATGCCGCGGCGGCGGAAGACGTCCTCCAGGACGGCGGCGGCGTCGGGGTCCTCACCGGGCAGCACCCGGTCGCGCGACGAGACGAGGGTGACCCGGGAGCCCAGCGCCTGGTAGGCGCCCGCGAACTCGGCTCCGGTGACACCGGAGCCGACCACGATGAGCTCCTCGGGGAGCTCGGTGAGGTCGTAGACCTGGGTCCAGTTCAGGATCCGCTCGCCGTCCGGCTGCGCGTCGGGGATCTCGCGCGGGTGCCCGCCGGTCGCGATCAGTACGGCGTCGGCGGTCAGCCGCTCCTCGGTGCCGTCGGCGGCGGTGACGACGACCGTGCGCGAGCCGTCCATGGCCTGACGGCCGTCGAGCCGGCCCCGGCCGCGCATGACGCGGGCGCCGGAGCGGGTCACGGACGCGGTGATGTCGTGGGACTGGGCGAGCGCGAGACGCTTCACCCGGCGGTTGACCTTGCCCAGGTCGACGCCGACGACGCGTGCCGCCTGTTCGATGTGCGGCGTGTCGTCGGCGACGATGATCCCCAACTCCTCGTACGAAGAGTCGAAGGTCGTCATCACCTCGGCCGTCGCGATCAGAGTCTTCGACGGGACGCAGTCGGTGAGCACCGACGCCCCGCCCAGACCGTCGCAATCGACGACGGTCACCTCCGCGCCGAGCTGGGCGCCCACGAGGGCCGCCTCGTATCCGCCGGGTCCGCCACCGATGATCACGATCCGAGTCACGTGCTCCATTGTCCCGCACCTTTCAACGCGCTTCGCCCCGGGTACCCCGGCAGCGGACGGACAGGCCCGGCGGGCGTGGTCGGACGAGCGCAAATGTCACTGTCGTACCCTCGTCAGCATGTCGCTCTACGCCGCGTACGCCGGCAACCTCGACGCGCGGCTGATGACGCGCCGCGCCCCGCACTCCCCGCTGCGCGGCACCGGGTGGCTCAACGACTGGCGGCTGACCTTCGGCGGCGAGCAGATGGGGTGGGAGGGTGCGCTCGCCACCATCGTGGAGGCGCCGCGCTCGCAGGTCTTCGTGGCGCTGTACGACATCGCCCCGATGGACGAGGACTCCATGGACCGCTGGGAGGGTGTCGGTCTCGACATCTACCGCCGGATGCGGGTCCGCGTCCACACCCTGGACGGCGAGGAGGCCGCGTGGGTGTACGTGCTCAACGGGTACGAGGGCGGCCTCCCGTCCGCGCGCTACCTGGGCGAGGTCGCGGACGCGGCGGAGTCGGCGGGCGCGCCGCACGACTACGTGATGGAGCTGCGCAAGCGCCCCTGCTGACCCCGAGGGCCGACCGACCGCGCCGACGGCCGCCGCCCCCTCGCCCGGACAGGCCCTACGGCTCCAGCATGGGGTTCCACTCCGTCACACCGGTGACGTCGTGCTCCCGCAGCGCCCGCAGATACGTGTCGATCCTCGCGGCTTTCACACTGCCGTGGTGGCAGGCCAGGGTCTGCGGGCGGATGGCCTCGATCTTGTCCAGCGCACTGTCCAGATGGGCACGGGACGGGAAGATCCCGATGGACCGGTACATGTTGATCATGGCGTCCGTCTGGTCCCCGTCCGTGATCGCGCGGCCGCCCTCCGGCCCGATGAAGACGTCCGAGCAGAAGAGAGTCCCGCCGGTCGACTCGTACGGCAGCATCGACTCCCAGGTGTGCACATACGGCGTGATCAGGAAGCGCAGGCGGTGCGCGCCGAGGTCCAGCTCGCTGTCCCCGTCCACGACGAGGGGTTCGCGGTCCGCCAGGTCGGAGAGGTTGAGCGCGGCACAGATCGGGCTGCCCACCGGCACCGCGTGCGGCGCCCCGGCGAGGAACTGGTTGAGCGCCCCGCATTCGTCGCCCTCCAGATGCGGCACCACGAGATAGCGAAGCGTGGCCGGATCCACGACGCGGGCGACGGCCTCCCGCGTGTCGTCGAAAGCGCGCCGGAAGCCCGTCTCGACGAGCGTGGGCGCCTCGTCGCGGATCACGAAGAAACTGGTGCTGAAGTCCTCGTCCGGCACGGTCATCATGTTGATGCGGAAGATGTCCGGCGCGATCTCGTCGACGGTCGCCATGACTGCCTCCTCGCCTCCTTGCCAGGTGGCGCAGCTCCCTTCCACGGTACGGCCCGGGGCGTCGGGGCGTACCGGCAGCCCCGGAAGCCCCGGGAAGGACCTTCGTGGGAAACGACAAGGCAACGATCGGAAGACCGTGAGCTGCGCCATCTACGCGCGTAGGAATTCTCCGGTTACCCTCGTCGACGTGAACGCATCTGTTATTCCGGACCACATCCAGGGCGACCCCCACGCCGCCGCCGACGCCGCCGCCACGCGTCTGCGCGAGCTCACCGGCGCCGAGACCCACGACGTCGCCCTCGTGATGGGCTCGGGCTGGGCGCCGGCCTCGGACGCGCTCGGCGCCCCGGAGGCCGAGTTCCCGGTCACCGAGCTGCCCGGCTTCCCGCCCCCGGCCGTCGAGGGCCACGGCGGCAAGGTCCGGTCGTACCGGATCGGCGACAAGCGCGCGCTGCTCTTCCTGGGCCGGACGCACTACTACGAGGGCCGCGGCGTCGCCGCCGTCGCGCACGGCGTCCGCACAGCCGTGGCCGCCGGCTGCAAGACGGTCGTCCTCACCAACGGCTGCGGCGGTCTGCGCCCGGGCATGCGCCCCGGCCAGCCCGTGCTGATCAGCGACCACATCAACCTGACGGCCGCCTCACCGATCGTGGGCGCGAACTTCGTCGACCTGACCGACCTGTACTCGCCGCGGCTGCGCGCGCTGTGCAAGGAGGTCGACGCGTCGCTCGAAGAGGGCGTGTACGTGCAGTTCCCCGGCCCGCACTACGAGACCCCGGCCGAGATCAACATGGTCCGCGTGATGGGCGGCGACCTGGTCGGCATGTCCACCGTCCTGGAGGCCATCGCGGCCCGTGAGGCGGGCGCCGAGGTCCTCGGCATCTCCCTGGTCACCAACCTGGCGGCGGGCCTGTCGGGTGAGCCGCTGAACCACGAAGAGGTCCTCCAGGCCGGCCGCGACTCGGCCGCCCGGATGGGCGCGCTGCTGACGCAGGTCCTGGGCAAGCTTTAGGTCCTGAGGTCGCGTCCGGTCGGGTAAGGCCGGATCACTCAGCGGCCCGCCGCGGAGCGGCTGATGTCCCGGCGGGCACGCCGAGCCCGGCATGATCGGCCGGGCAGGCCCCGGCCGCACGGGTGAAAGGCCCTGCGCCGGGAGCGGACCCGCCGCCGGAGGCGGGCGAATCGTGACACACCCGAGAGGCGGAGAACCGTGCAGGACGACCTGATCGCGCGGGCCAGGACCTGGCTGGCCGAGGACCCGGACGAGGAGACCCGCGAGGAGCTCGCCAAGCTCATCGACGCGCAGGAGCTCACCGGGCTCGCCGAGCGGTTCGCCGGCACCCTGCAGTTCGGTACGGCCGGACTGCGCGGCGAGCTCGGCGCCGGGCCCATGCGGATGAACCGGTCCGTCGTGATCCGGGCGGCGGCCGGGCTCGCGGCGTACCTGAAGAAGCAGGGCGCGACGGACGGCCTCGTCGTCATCGGCTACGACGCACGCCACAAGTCGGCCGACTTCGCCCGCGACACCGCCGCCGTGATGACCGGGGCGGGGCTGCGCGCCGCCCTGCTGCCGCGGCCGCTGCCGACGCCCGTCCTGGCGTACGCCATAAGGCACCTGGGCGCGGTCGCCGGCGTCGAGGTCACCGCCAGCCACAACCCGCCGCGCGACAACGGCTACAAGGTCTACCTCGGCGACGGCTCGCAGATCGTGCCGCCCGCGGACGCGGAGATCGCGGCCGAGATCGCGGCGGTGGCCGCGCTGGCCGAAGTACCGCGTCCGGACAGCGGCTGGGAGGTCCTCGGGGACGAGGTCCTGGACGCCTATCTGGCGCGTACGGACGCCGTACTGACCCCGGGCTCGCCCCGCACCGCGCGCGTCGTCTACACGGCCATGCACGGCGTCGGGAAGGACGTCCTGACGGCCGCCTTCGCCCGGGCCGGCTTCCCCGCCCCGGTGCTGGTCGCCGAGCAGGCCGAGCCGGACCCGGACTTCCCCACCGTCGCGTTCCCCAACCCGGAGGAGCCGGGTGCGATGGACCTGGCCTTCGCGACCGCGCGCCGCGCCGGTCCCGACCTCGTCATCGCCAACGACCCGGACGCGGACCGCTGCGCGGTGGCCGTGCCCGACGAGACCGCCGAGGGCGGCTGGCGGATGCTGCGCGGCGACGAGGTGGGCGCGCTGCTCGCCGAGCACCTGGTGCACAAGGGCGCCTCGGGCAAGGACAGCACCTTCGCCGAGTCGATCGTGTCGTCCTCGCTGCTCGGCCGGATCGCCGAGGCGGCCGGCGTCGGGTACGAGGAGACGCTGACCGGCTTCAAGTGGATCGCCCGCGTGGAGGGGCTGCGGTACGGCTACGAGGAGGCTCTCGGCTACTGCGTCGACCCCGAGGGCGTCCGCGACAAGGACGGCATCACGGCCGCGCTGGTCGTCGCCGAGCTCGCCTCGGAGCTCAAGGAGCAGGGCCGTACGCTGACGGATCTGCTGGACGACCTGGCGATGGAGCACGGGCTGCACGCCACCGACCAGCTCTCCGTCCGCGTCCAGGACCTGTCGCTGATCGCCGACGCGATGCGCCGGCTGCGCGAGCGCCCGCCGGCCCTGCTGGCCGGGCTCCGGGTCGCCTCGGCCGAGGACCTGACGCGCGGGACGGCGACGCTGCCGCCCACGGACGGGCTGCGCTACTACCTGGACGGCGAGTTCAGCGCCCGGGTGATCGTGCGCCCGAGCGGCACCGAGCCGAAGCTGAAGTGCTACCTGGAGGTCGTGGTTCCGGTCGCCGAGGCGCGCGACCTGGGGCCGGCCCGCGTACGGGCCGCGGAGGTCCTCGCGGCGATCAAGGCGGACCTGTCGGCGGCGGCCGGCATCTGACCGCGCTGTACGCACGCCAGGCCCCCGGGACCAGACGGCCCCAGGGGCCTGCCGCGCCGCCGCCCGGACACCGGCCGCACGTTCGGGCGTGCCCCGGGGGCCTTCGCGCCCCCGCAGCGCCGCCCGGACACCGGCTGCCGGTTCGTACGGTCCCGGGGAGCCTTTCGCGCCCCCGCGGCGCCCATGCACCGGCTGCACGTTTGGCAGACCCCCGTGGCGACGGCGCCTGCTTCCCAGGCACCCACTTCCCGCTGCCGCCCTTCCCGCTGCTACCGCCGACGGCCCTGGCCGCCTCCGGTACGCGGCACGCCGACGCGGCATACGGGCGCGGCGACGGAGGGGGCGGGCGCGGCACGCTGGCGGGGCATGGCGGGCACTGCGACGGAGCGGGGCGGGCACGGCGCGCTGACGCGGCGACGGAGCAGGCGGGGCAGGGCGCGCTGGGCCGGACAACATCATCGTCTACGGCGACCTGGTGGCCTGATCGCGCACGTGAGGCAGAATCGGCACATGACGAGCCCCAGCCCGAGCCCCCAGCAGCCCGAAGAGCCGGCGGCCTACGCCGACCGCGTCTACCGCTCTCCCGGGTCCCTCGCCGGCGGCATCCTGCTGCTCGCGCTCGGAGCCTGGCTCGGCGGCGACGCGATGATCCGCGGCGAGGGCCGCGCCCCGTGGCTGGCCCTGGCCGGGCTGCTGTTCGCCGTGCCGCTCGTGGTCGCCTTCACGCTGCGACCGGCCGTGTTCGCCGGGGAGGACCGGCTCCGCGTCCGTAACCCGTTCCGGACCATCACGCTCCCGTGGGCCTCGGTCGATGCGATCCGGGCGACGTACTCCAGCGAGGTGCTCGCCGCCGGGAAGAAGTACCAGCTGTGGGCGGTGCCGGTCTCGCTGCGCGAGCGCAAGCGGGCCGCCCGGCGCCAGGTCCGGGCCGCGAGCGACGACCCGTACGGCAGGACGAGCGCGACGGCCGACGTCGCCGACTCGGCGGCGCGCAAGGCGGTGGCGGACCGGACAGTGGACGAGCTGAACGGGCTCGCCGAGCGCTGCGCGGCTCGCCCGACCGCGCAGGGCGCCCCGTCGGTGCGCTGGGCGTACGAGATCATCGCGCCGTGCGTGGCCGGGGCGGTGCTGCTGGCGGTGCTGCTCGCCACGGGCTGAGCCCGCCCGTACGCGACCGCCTGCGGCGCGCTCGACCGCCCAGGGCCGGCACCGGGTACCCGCCGACGTACGCCCACGACAGCGCGGCCGCCCCTCCGCACCATGCCCGCGTGCTGTGCCGTGGCCGCGCACCATCCCCGGGTGCTGTGCCCGCGTGCCGTGCCGGCCGGGCCGGATTCCCCACCGGGGGGTGACAGTCGCTACGTGCGTAGATATGCTCATGTGGTGACCATGCCCACCACAGTTCCCGCAATCGCTGACGTGACCGCGTCCGACAGCGCGCTGCGTCGCTTCCTCCACGGGCTGCCCGGCGTAGACGCCGTCGGCCTCGAAGCGCGCGCCGCGTCCCTCGGCACCCGCTCGATCAAGACCACGGCGAAGGCGTACGCCATCGACCTGGCCATCTCGATGATCGACCTGACCACGCTCGAAGGCGCGGACACCCCGGGCAAGGTCCGGGCGCTCTGCGCCAAGGGCGCCAATCCCGACCCGACCGACCGTACGACCCCGCGCACGGCCGCCATCTGCGTCTACCCGGACATGGTGGCCACCGCCAAGGCAGCCCTGGCCGGGACGGGCATCAAGGTGGCGTCCGTCGCCACCGCCTTCCCGGCGGGCCGCGCGGCACTGCCGGTAAAGCTCGCGGACACCCGTGACGCCGTGGCCGCCGGGGCCGACGAGATCGACATGGTCATCGACCGTGGCGCATTCCTGGCCGGCCGCTACCTGGAGACGTTCGAGCTGATCCAGGCCGTCAAGGCCGCGTGCGTCCGGGAGGACGGCACGGCGGCCCGGCTCAAGGTGATCTTCGAGACCGGCGAGCTGTCGACGTACGACAACATCCGCCGCGCCTCCTGGATCGGCATGCTGGCCGGCGCCGACTTCATCAAGACCTCGACCGGCAAGGTCGGCGTCAACGCCACCCCCGCGAACACCCTGCTGATGCTCGAAGCCGTCCGCGACTTCCGGGCGCAGACTGGAATCCAGGTGGGTGTGAAGCCGGCCGGCGGCATTCGGACCACCAAGGACGCGGTCAAGTTCCTGGTCCTGGTCAACGAGACCGCGGGCGAGGACTGGCTCAGCAACGAGTGGTTCCGGTTCGGCGCCTCCAGCCTGCTCAACGACCTGCTGATGCAGCGCCAGAAGCTGAGCACCGGCCGTTACTCCGGTCCCGACTACGTGACGGTGGACTGATCACCATGGCTCTTTTCGATTACGCACCGGCTCCGGAGTCCCGCTCCGTCGTCGACATCGCGCCCTCCTACGGGCTCTTCATCGACGGCGAGTTCACCGAGGCGGCCGACGGCAAGGTCTTCAAGACCGTCTCCCCCTCCACCGAAGAGGTCCTCTCCGAGGTCGCCCAGGCGGGCGCCGCGGACGTGGACCGGGCCGTGAAGGCGGCGCGCAAGGCGTTCGAGAAGTGGTCGGCGCTGCCCGGCTCCGAGCGCGGCAAGTACCTGTTCCGCATCGCGCGGATCATCCAGGAGCGCTCGCGTGAGCTGGCCGTCCTGGAGACCCTCGACAACGGCAAGCCGATCAAGGAGACCCGCGACGCGGACCTCCCGCTGGTCGCGGCGCACTTCTTCTACTACGCGGGCTGGGCGGACAAGCTCGACCACGCCGGCTACGGCGCGAATCCGCGCCCGCTGGGCGTGGCGGGCCAGGTCATCCCGTGGAACTTCCCGCTGCTGATGCTGGCGTGGAAGATCGCCCCGGCGCTGGCCACCGGCAACACCGTCGTACTGAAGCCGGCCGAGACGACCCCGCTCTCCGCCCTCTTCTTCGCGGACATCTGCCGGCAGGCCGGCCTGCCCAGGGGTGTCGTCAACATCCTTCCCGGTTACGGCGACACGGGCGCGGCCCTCGTCGAGCACCCGGGCGTCAACAAGGTCGCCTTCACCGGCTCGACCGCGGTCGGCAAGGCGATCGCCCGCCAGATCGCCGGTACGGACAAGAAGGTCACCCTCGAACTGGGCGGCAAGGGCGCGAACATCGTCTTCGACGACGCCCCCATCGACCAGGCCGTCGAGGGCATCGTCGGCGGCATCTTCTTCAACCAGGGCCAGGTCTGCTGCGCGGGCTCCCGCCTTCTGGTGCAGGAGTCGATCCAGGACGAGCTGCTGGATTCGCTGAAGCGCCGGCTGTCCACGCTGCGGCTGGGCGACCCGCTGGACAAGAACACCGACATCGGCGCGATCAACTCCGCCGAGCAGCTGGCCCGGATCACCGAACTCACCGCCACCGGCGAGGCGGAGGGCGCCGAGCGCTGGTCCGCGCCCTGCGAGCTGCCGTCCGCCGGCTACTGGTTCGCGCCGACGCTCTTCACCAACGTCACCCAGGCGCACACGATCGCGCGGGACGAGATCTTCGGCCCGGTGCTGTCGGTGCTGTCCTTCCGTACCCCCGACGAGGCCGTCGCCAAGGCCAACAACAGCCAGTACGGCCTGTCCGCGGGCATCTGGACGGAGAAGGGCTCCCGCATCCTCGCGGTCGCGAACAAGCTCCGGGCGGGCGTCGTCTGGGCCAACACGTTCAACAAGTTCGACCCGACCTCGCCCTTCGGCGGCTACAAGGAGTCGGGCTTCGGCCGCGAGGGCGGCCGCCACGGTCTGGAGGCCTACCTCGATGTCTGATGCGATGCGTCTGAGCGTCTTCAAGACCTACAAGCTGTACGTCGGGGGCAAGTTCCCCCGCAGCGAGAGCGGCCGGGTGTACGAGGTGACCGACTCGAAGGGCAAGTGGCTGGCCAACGCGCCGCTCTCGTCCCGCAAGGACGCGCGCGACGCGGTCGTGGCCGCCCGCAAGGCGTTCGGCGGCTGGGCGGGCGCGACCGCGTACAACCGCGGTCAGATCCTCTACCGCATCGCGGAGATGCTGGAGGGCCGCCGGGACCAGTTCGTCCGCGAAGTGGCCGAGGCGGAGGGCGTGTCCAAGGCGAAGGCGGGCGCGCTCGTCGACGCGGCGATCGACCGCTGGGTCTGGTACGCGGGCTGGACCGACAAGATCGGCCAGGTCGTGGGCGGGGCGAACCCCGTCGCGGGCCCGTACTTCAACCTCTCCACCCCCGAGCCGACCGGTGTGGTGACCGTCCTGGCCCCGCAGGAGTCGTCCTTCCTCGGGCTGGTCTCGGTGATCGCCCCGGTGATCGCCACCGGCAACACGGCAGTCGTGATCGCGTCGGAGAGGTCCCCGCTTCCCGCCCTCTCGTTGGGCGAGGTGCTGGCCACCTCCGACCTGCCGGGCGGCGTCGTCAACGTCCTCTCCGGCCGGACCGCGGAGATCGCGGGCCCGCTCGCCGCTCACCAGGACGTCAACGCGCTCGACCTCACGGGTGCGGACGACGTACTGGCGAAGGAGCTGGAGATCGCGGCCGCGGACAACCTGAAGCGCGTGCTGCGTCCACAGCCTGTGGACTGGTCGGCCGACCCGGGCACGCACCGCCTGACGGCCTTCCTGGAGACGAAGACGGTCTGGCACCCGACGGGCTCGCTGGGCGCGTCCGGATCGGCGTACTGACCGGCGCACCGGGACCATGACGAAGCCTCCGCCGCGTCGCGCGGCGGAGGCTTCGCCCTGTCAGGACTCCATGCCCGGACTCAGAGCGGCAGCATCCCGGAGACAGGACCCGCCAGGGGCAGGTCCTCCAGCGCGGCGCCGGACGCGAGCGGTCCGGTGGCCATCTCCGTACTGATCGGCTTGAAGTCCGCCACCTGCGGGGCCACCGAGTTGTCGAGCGGGTCGACCCCGGTCTTGGCCAGCGGGTTGATCTGGAGGCTCTTGAGCTGCCCGACGCCGGTCACCGAGTTGGTGACCACGCCGGTCAGGGCCTCGCCCTGACCTTCGCCGAGCGAGTCGAGGCCCGCCGTCGGCGCGGGCGCCGCCGGTGCCGCCGGTGCCGCGTGGGCGGCATCCCCCGCACCGAGGGCCGCGGCCACCGCCGCGGCGGTCAGGCCTGCGCGCAGCAGGGCGGGCCGCCGGGACCGGGGAGATGAGTGACGTGCCATGGGATTCCTGCCTGATGGGTAATCATGGGCACACGCAGCGTAGTTGAGGCGGGGTGCTTCCTACCAACGCCCGCCCGAGGGATCCCCTTCACGGGTCAATGCTTCACACTGGTGTCCCGTGAGCTCTTCCCCCATACCCGCCCGCGTGGTGCTTCTCGCGGGACCCTCCGGATCCGGAAAGTCGTCGCTGGCAGCTCACTCGGGCCTGCCCGTGCTGCGCCTGGACGACTTCTACAAGGAGGGTGACGACCCCACCCTTCCGCAGGTCGCGGGCAGCCCGGACATCGACTGGGACTCCCCGCTGTCCTGGGACGCGGACGCCGCCGTCGCGGCGGTCGAGGAACTGTGCCGTACGGGACGTACGACCGTGCCCGTTTACGACATCGCCACCAGCGCGCGGGCCGGCCGGGAGGCGCTCGACATCGCGCGCACGCCCCTGTTCATCGCGGAGGGGATTTTCGCCGCGGACATCGTGGCCCGCTGCCAGGAGCTGGGCTTGCTCGCGGACGCGATCTGTCTGCGCGGGCGCCCGTCCACCACGTTCCGCCGTCGGCTGGCGCGCGATCTGCGCGAGGGCCGCAAGTCGGTGCCGTTCCTGCTGCGCCGCGGCTGGCGGCTGATGCGCGCGGAGCGCGGGATCGTCCAGCGGCACGCGTCGCTCGGCGCGCATCCGTGCGGCAGGGAAGAGGCACTGGGCCGCCTCGCGGCCGCGGCAGCGGCGGGCGCCAGGGCGGGCACGCCGGCGTAACGCGGCGCGGGCGATCACGGCGTGGGGCTCGCGGCGGTCGGCCGGCCGCTTCGGTCTGTGCGTACAGGCGTACATGCGAGAGCGGGATCGGGCGGTCCCCCCGGCCGCCTGACCCCGTCCTCTTTCCCCGGTACCCCCCGGTACCCCCGTACCCCCCGTTGCTTCCTGCCCCTCCCCCGAGAGGCAGGACCCCCGTCCCCTCAGGCCACCAGCTCGCCGAAGGACTCCTCCTCGTCACGGCCGAAGCTGAGGACGTCGTCCTCGCGCAGCCGGCGGAGCGACCGCCAGATGCTCGACTTCACCGTGCCGACACTGATGTCCAGGATCTCCGCGATCTCCGGGTCCGTGCGGCCCTCGTAGTAGCGGAGAACCAGCATCGTGCGCTGCTGTTCCGGAAGCCGGGCGAGCGCCTGCCAGAGCACGGCGCGCAGCTCGGTGCCGCGCATCGCGTCGGTGTCGCCCGCCGTCTCCGGCAGTTCCTCGGTCGGGTACTCGTTGAGCTTGCGCCGGCGCCACGCGCTGATGTGCAGGTTCGTCATCGTGCGGCGCAGGTAGCCGCCGACCGCGGTCTTGTCGCTGATCCGGTCCCATGCCCGGTACGTCGAGAAGAGCGCGCTCTGCAGCAGGTCCTCCGCCTCGAACCGGTCGCCCGTCAGGTGGTAGGCGGTCGCGTACAGGGAGGCACGGCGTTCCTGTACGAAAGCGGTGAACTCCGCTTCGGACAGCGACGGCCGCTCCCCCTCGGCCTCCCGGTACGCGTCCCCGCCGGCCCCGTTCACCGCGGCCCCCGCCGCGGGCTCCACAGGTGCGTCAATGGCGACCATGTAGGCCTGCCGCTGACGCCCGATGCCGCGAGCGCACCCCCGCCCGTTCGCGACACCGGACTTCTCGGCGCTCCGTGCGACGTCGTGGAGCCGCGTGACAACTGCGCTGGTGGTGGTGCTGTGCAGTGTGTTCATCTCGCGCCCCCCGTCGTGGAGTCTGCTTCGGTCCGTGTGCCAGAAAGCTTGCCCGGGCAGTTTCATCACGGTGTCCGCCGACTGTCACAGGCGCGTCACAGGGGGTCCGGGGGGCCGGCAGGAGAGACGGGGCGTCCGGTGGGGATCCGGCACCGCGTACGCGGCACCCGGCGGGGACCGAAGGCTGCGGGAGGTCGAACTCCCCGGCCTCATGGGACAGAATGACCTCCGTGCCCTTCCTGTTGCTGATCGAGGACGACGACGCCATCCGCACGGCCCTCGAACTCTCCCTGTCTCGCCAGGGCCACCGTGTGGCCACCGCGGCGACGGGCGAGGATGGCCTGCAGCTGCTGCGCGAGCAGCGGCCGGACCTGATCGTGCTGGACGTGATGCTGCCCGGCATCGACGGTTTCGAGGTGTGCCGGCGCATCAGGCGTACCGACCAGCTGCCGATCATCCTGCTGACCGCGCGCAACGACGACATCGACGTGGTCGTCGGACTGGAGTCCGGCGCGGACGACTACGTGGTCAAGCCGGTCCAGGGGCGGGTCCTCGACGCCCGTATCCGTGCCGTGCTCAGGCGCGGTGAGCGCGAGGCGAGCGACTCGGCGAGCTTCGGTTCGCTGGTGATCGACCGCTCGGCGATGACCGTCACCAAGAACGGCGAGGACCTGCAGCTCACGCCGACCGAGCTGCGGCTGCTGCTGGAACTCAGCCGCCGGCCCGGACAGGCGCTGTCCCGGCAGCAGTTGCTGCGACTGGTGTGGGAGCACGACTACCTGGGCGACTCGCGTCTGGTCGACGCGTGCGTCCAGCGGCTGCGGGCGAAGGTCGAGGACGTCCCGTCGTCCCCGACGCTGATCCGTACGGTGCGCGGGGTGGGCTACCGGCTGGACTCGCCTCAGTGAAGAAGAAGGCCGTGCATGCCGGTCTGCGCTGGACCAGCCTGCGGCTCCGGCTCGTCGTCGTCTTCGCTCTGGTGGCGCTCACCGCCGCGGTCTCCGCGTCCGGGATCGCGTACTGGCTCAACCGCGAAGCGGTACTGACCCGTACGCAGGACGCCGCGCTGGGCGACTTCAAGCAGGAGATGCAGAACCGCGCCGCCGCGCTGCCGAAGGATCCGACGGCGGAGGAACTGAAACGGACCGCCGAGCTGATGGCGAACAGCAGCCCCGGCTACAGCGTGCTGCTGGTGGACGAGCAGTCCGGCGGGCGGACCGAGATCGGCTCCTCCGACCTGGATTCGTTCACGCTCGAGAACGTGCCGAAGTCCCTCCAGGAGGCGGTGAACGACCGGCAGGAGGTCACCGCGGCCAACGATGTCGAGTACCACGTGTACTGGCAGCGGACGAAGCCTAAGGGCAACCCCTACCTGGTGGGCGGCACCCGGATCGTCGGTGGCGGACCGACCGGTTACATGCTCAAGTCCCTGGCCCAGGAGCGTGACGACCTCAACTCACTCGCCTGGTCCCTCGGGATCGCCACCGCCCTCGCGCTGCTGGCGTCGGCGCTGCTCGCTCAGGCCGCGGCCACGACCGTACTGAAGCCGGTGCAGCGCCTCGGGGACGCGGCCCGGCGGCTCGGTGAGGGGCAGCTCGACACCCGGCTGCGCGTGTCCGGGACGGATGAACTGGCCGATCTCTCCCGCACGTTCAACCGCACCGCGGAAGCGCTGGAGAAGAAGGTCGCGGACATGAGCGCGCGGGAGGAGTCGAGCCGCCGCTTCGTCGCCGACATGTCGCACGAGCTGCGCACGCCGCTCACGGCGCTCACCGCCGTGACGGAGGTGCTGGAGGAGGAGGTCGAGGGCCTCGACCCGATGATCGCCCCCGCGGTGACTCTGGTGGTGAGCGAGACCCGCCGGCTGAACGACCTGGTGGAGAACCTGATGGAGGTGACCCGCTTCGACGCGGGTACGGCCCGGCTGGTCCTCGACGATGTCGACGTCGTCGACCAGGTGACGGCCTGCATCGACGCGCGGGCGTGGCTGGACGCGGTCGACCTGGACGCGGCGCGCGGGATCGTGGCGCGGCTCGATCCGCGCCGGCTCGACGTGATACTGGCGAACCTGATCGGCAACGCGCTCAAGCACGGCGGCTCGCCGGTCCGGGTGTCCGTACGGACGGTGGAGGCGGAGCTGTTCATCGAGGTACGCGACCACGGTCCGGGTATCCCGGAGGACGTCCTGCCGCACGTCTTCGACCGCTTCTACAAGGCGAGCGCGTCCCGGCCGCGGTCCGAGGGCAGCGGGCTCGGCCTGTCGATCGCCATGGAGAACGCGCACATCCACGGGGGCGACATCACGGCGGCGAACTCGCCGGAGGGCGGTGCGGTGTTCGTCCTGCGGCTGCCCATGGACGCGTCGGGTCTGGCCGGGGAAGGCGGGGTGCGATGAGGACGCGGCTAGGGCCTCTCGTTTGGATCAGGCCGGATCAGGGAGCGGGGTCTGGTGCCGTGCATCGCAAGGCGGAGGAAGGAG
>NZ_JBSOPZ010000062.1:0-21364 GCF_053763515.1 Streptomyces mabaensis | reverse complement strand
CCACGTTCCCTTCGATGTCGCAACGCCTACCAACTCGCTTGCCACCAGCACGAATGCGTTAACTACCCGGCCTTGGGCCTTGACCGGCCTTGACCGGGTCAAGGCCCGGCCTTGACCTGGTCAAGGCCCGTCTATGGGCGGAAGAAACCCACCAAGACATGCCTCAGCCATCTGCAGCCTCGCAGGTCAGATAGATCTCTCACCGTACTGAACAGTGGTTTCTCATCAGAGGGAACGCACACTTCTCACGAAGTGTCTGGCGATCGGCGTCGCCTGACACTTCCTGTCAGGGATTCAGGTCTGACCGACTTTGGCACCTCAATGAGAATTCATCTTGGCAACGAGGTGCGAGTCAGCACCGCCCCGTGCGGGGAGGGCGGCGGTTTCCGGGCCGTGGGCAGGGGCAGGCGAGTAGTTGAGGTTCTAGGGAAGGACAACCATGAGTGCCGGAGAGAAGGCCAAGGCCAAGGCCGAGAAAGTTGTCGGAAAGGCGGTGCGGAAGGCGGCTCACGCGGTCGGCAACGAGACCACCGCCGCCAAGGGTGCCGCGCTGGAAGCCCGGGGCACGGCCCGTGACACCAAGGAGAAGTCCAAGCACGGCTTCGGCTTCAGGCGGCGCTGACCGTCAGGCGTGAGCGGGGCCCGGCGTGAGGTACGCCGGGCCCCGGTGATGTCTGGCTTCCTGCTGCTGAGGCCTGAGCGGATCCCGGCGGGGGGCTGCGGCCGCCGGGGCTCCCCGCAGGTGTCGGCGCTGTCGTCGGCGTGCGCCTATGCGGCGGGGAGGTCGTCGTAGACGAGGAGGCCGTCCTGGCGCAGGCGGGCTCCGGGGGTGGGTGTGTGCTCGGTCAGGCGTCCGTCGTGCATCAGGTGGCAGACCGGTACGCCTCGCGCAAGGACGGCGTAGTCGGCGATCAGACGCCGGTGGCAGCGCCACCACACCGCCTCGCTGCACATCACGGCGGTACGCACCGTGGCCGCCCGGGCCAGCAGCTCGTCCATGGCGTCGGTGAACTGCGGGGTGCGGGTGTGGGCGGCGTAGCCGCGGAAGGACTCGTTGCGCCAGACGATGTCGGGTGAGTCCGGCGGCGGTGTGCGGAATCCGCCCAGTGCCCCTTCCCACCGGTAGGCGATGCCGTTGTCCGGCATCCATGCGGCCAGCCGCCGGCGGGACATGGCCGCATCGCGGCGGCTGCCGGGCGCGGTGCGTACGTCCACCACCGCGGCCACGCCGGCGTCGCGCAGCAGCGTGGCGATCTGCTGCTGCGTCGCGGTGCTGTGCCCGAAAGTGAACAGAGGCGGTGTCATGCGCGCGTGTGAACCTCGATCAGGGGGCGCGGGTGCGGTGGACGCGGGCCAGGACCAGGACCGTGTCGTCGTCCGGCGGGTCGGGCAGCAGGCGGGAGAGCATGTGGTCCGCCGCTTCTTCCAACCCCTGTGGCGCGCGGCGCAGTTCGGTACGTACGGCGTCCAGGCCCTCTTCGATGTCGCCGCCGCGTGTTTCGATGAGGCCGTCGGTGTAGAGGGCGAGGACGGCGCCCTCGGGCAGGTCGGTGTCGAGGCTGGTGAAGGGGTGGCCGCCGACGCCGAGGGGGACGCCGAGTACGTCGGGGATGGTCTCGACGGTGCCGTCCGGGTGGCGGACCAGGGGCGGGGGGTGGCCGGCGCTGGCGATGCGGGCGCGCCCGGTGGCGGGGTCGTAGCGGATGTAGAGGCAGGTGGCCAGTTCGATGCCGGCTTCCTGGGCGCAGGCGTCGAGTTCGGTGAGCAGGTCGTGGGGTTCGTGGTTGTGTCTGGCCAGGGCTTTGGCGGTGATGCGCAGGCGTCCCATGGCGGCGGCGGCCGGGACGCCGTGGCCCATCACGTCGCCGACGAGGAGGGCGACCCGGTCGCCGGGGAGGTTGATCACGTCGTACCAGTCGCCGCCGACTTCGGTGATGTGGCTGCCGGGCACGTAGCGGTGGGCGACCTGCACGTGGGGGCTGGTGGCCAGGGCGCTGGGGAGCAGGGCGCGCTGGAGGGTGAGGGCGATGTCCTGGACGCGGCTGTAGAGGCGGGCGTTGTCCAGGCAGAGTGCGGCGCGGGAGGCGAGTTCGCCGGCGAGGTGGTGGTCTTCGGTGGTGAAGGCGGGCCGGGCTGCGGAGCGTCCGAACATGGTCAGGCCCTGGACGGTGCCCCGGGCGATGAGGGGGGCGATGAGGATGCAGGTCAGGCCGCTGTCCTTGAGGAGCTGGGCGCGGTTTTGGTGCATGACGGTGCGGGTCATGAAGTCGTCGTTGACCAGGACGGTGACGATGCGGCCGGTGTGCAGCATCTGGTGGATGGCGGAGCCGGCGGGGTAGGTGACGTGCTGCAGTCCGTGGACGAGTTCGGTGGCGGGTGGGGGCAGGGTGGTGTGGGAGGCGATCCGGTGGGTGCGCAGGGGACGCGTGGGGTCGAACACCTCGGATTCGTCCGTCCACTGCACGATTTCCACCACGGAGGCGTCGCAGAATTCGGGCACCGCGGCGTCGACGAGTTCGCGGGCGGTGACACCGACGTCCAGGGTGGTGCCGATGGAGGCGGTGGCCCGGTTCAGCAGGGCCAGCCGCCGGCGTGAGGCGGTCGCCTCCCCGATGGCCTGTTCCCGGTCGGTGACGTCCAGGAGCAGTCCGCCCAGTCCGGGGCGGCTGCCGACGGCCCGGGACAGGGGGAAGAAGCTCACCGACCGCACCTGGTCACGGTCCGGGTGGCCCGGGGTGCGTACGGCGACCAGTGCACCCACGACGGGCTGTTGCTCCTGGGCGACGTGGCGCAGGAGCCGCTGGTAGGCGCCGTCGTCGGAGGTGAGCATGATGTCGTGCATCGGGCGGCCGAGGTGGTCTTCGATGGGGAGTCCGTCCATGTCGGCCAGTGCCTGGTTGAGGTGGAGGTAGCGCAGGTTCTCGTCCAGCATGACCAGGCCGATGGGGCAGGTCTCGAAGAGGGAGTCCAGGAAGGCCAGGTTGGTCTTGATCCGGTCGAGTTCGTCGCTGCGGCTGGCCAGGGCCAGGACCACGGATGCTCCGTCGGGGCCGGTCAGGGGAAAGACCCGGAATCCGCAGGCGAAGAGCGTGCCGTCGCGGTGGCGTGCGCGGAGCCGGCCGCGCCAGTATCCGAGCGTGCGGGCGCGTTCCGTCAGCGGGCCGGGGGGGTGGGGGGTGCCGGGGGGCGGGGGCGGGAAGAGGACGTGGGCGGGCTGGGAGAGCACCGCGGCGCTGTCGTGCCCGAAGAGGTCCTGGGCGCCGGGTCCCCAGTAGCAGATCCGGTCGTCCTGGTCGATGCCGAGGACCGCGACGCGCACGTGTTCCAGCAGCGTCCCGGGCTCGGACCGGAGGGGGCCGGGCTCGGACCGGAGGGGGCTGGGAGCCTTCTCCCCGCCCGACCGGTCTGACAGCACGGCTCTCTCGCCTTCCGCGTGCGGCTCGTATCGCCTCGCCCCGACCCGGCTGCCCCGCGGGGGGGCTGGCGACGGGGGCTGCGGGCGTCTTGTTCATCCATCGGATGGCTAGCGAGGGGACCACCGGATTTGTCCGGTGGGGGAATCGCTTCTCTGGGCTGCTCTGACCTCAACTGTACGCATGGATCTGCACTGTTGACTCAACTAGATGCATGGCGTGTGTATAGTGATCGTGTGACCGTGACCAGGAAGGTTCGTCGGTACTCCGGTGGCGTGTACGACTTGGGGCTCCACGTGGTGTGGTGCCCCAAATACCGCCGCCCGGTCCTCTGTGGGCGGGTCGCGGTCCGGCTGCGTGAGCTGATCGAGGCCAAGGCTGACGAGAAGGGCTGGGAAATCATCGCCCTTGAGGTGATGCCCGATCATGTGCACCTGTTCGTCAAGCACGAGCCGAAAGCGTCCGCCTCTTACGTGGCGCACCAGTTCAAGGGCTTCACGTCCCGCGTGTTGCGTGAGGAATTCCCGCACCTGAAGTCGCGGATGCCCACGCTGTGGTCTTCCTCGTTCTTCGTCGCTTCGGTCGGTGCGGTCAGCGCGGGCACGATCGAGAAGTACATCAACACCCAGTGGGAACGGCCCTGGACAAAGAAGCAGAGGGAGGAGAACGGCCATGCATCGGGCGTATAAGTTCCTCCTGCGTCCCACCGTCCGCCAGGTTGCCGCGCTGGGTGAGATGCTGCGGGATCACTGCTCCCTCTACAACGGCGCGTTGCAGGAGCGCCGCGACGCCTATCGGCATGTGTCGAAGACAACGGTCCGGTACGGGCAGCAGTCCGGCCAGCTCAAGGGTATCCGCGCCTTCGATCCCGAACGGCAAGGCCGCTGGTCTTTCTCGTCCCAGCAGGCGACCTTGCGCCGTCTCGACAGGGCGTTCCAGGCGTTCTTCCGGCGTGTGAAGACCGGGGAGAAGCCGGGCTATCCCCGCTTCCGGGGTGTGAACTGGTTCGACACGGTGGACTTCCCCAAGGACGGGGACGGCTGCCGCTGGGACTCCACCCCGCACGACCCCGTGACGCGGGTCCGGCTGCAAGGTGTCGGGCATGTCCGCGTGCACCAGCACCGGCCCGTAACGGGCCGGGTCAAGACGGTCAGCGTCCGGCGTGAGGGCAAGTACTGGTTCGTGATCCTCGCCTGTGACGAGGTGGCCGCCGAACCGCTCCCCGCCACGGGCGCGGCGTGCGGCATCGACATGGGTACAGCCCATTTCCTCACCACCTCCGAGGGCGAGCACACCGCCAACCCCAGGCACGGCAAGCGCAACGCCGATGCCCTCGCAGACGCTCAGCGCGCCCTCAAGACGTTCCCTCGCCGGAAGCGGGAGAACCGATCGGCGAAGCACCGCCGGGCGGTGGAGAAAGTCGCGGGGCTGCACCGCAAAGTGCGGCGTCAGCGCACCGACCACGCGCACAAGACCGCGCTTGCGATGGTCCGCACGTACGACGTGATCGCGCACGAGCGGCTGAACATCGCGAACATGATCCGCACCCCCAGACCGAAGCCCGACCCCGACAACGCCGGCGCGTTCCTTCCGAACGGGGCTGCCTCCAAGGCCGGGCTGAACAGAATCATCCACGACGCGGGTTGGGGGGTGTTCCTGGGCATCCTCGCGCACAAGGCTGAAAGCGCCGGTCGTGTGGTGATCCCGGTGGACCCCCGCAACACCTCCCGCACCTGCCCCGCCTGCGGGCACGTGTCCGGCGAGAACCGCACCACCCAAGAGAAGTTCGAGTGCACCCAGTGCGGTCACACCGCCAACGCCGATCAAGTCGGCGCACTCAACGTCGCTATCAGGGCCGGGCTGGTCCTTCCCGACGTGGTCTAGCGACCGACAGGAGAAGCCCCCCGGATTCATCCGGGGGGAGGAGTCACTGTGCGGAGGTGCGGATATCGGGGCGAGTCCGTACGGCGGGAGGCTTGGCCCCTGCCCGCGGCTGCACTCCGGCTGGACTCCGGTTGCGGTCCGGTGGATGCCCACTGCGGGAGGAATGCCCGCCCGGCGCCGCCTGACGGGCGGGCATACCCTGCGGCGCCCTGGGTGGTCGGTGCGCCTCCCGCACGGTCGGGAGCGGCGTCTCATCCGGGCCGGGCGGAAGGCTGTCACGAGCAGGGACTCGGCGGGCCGCCGCCCCTTTTTACAGGTCGCAGGCCCTGTCGTGGCGTGGTTCGTACAGTCCGAGATCTCCGCCACCGGGCAGTTTGAGCACAGTCATCAGACCCCACCCTTCGTCACTGACCGGCTGCGTGAACCGGACACCCTTCGCGGTCAGCTCAGCGACGGTGGCGTTGACGTCGTCGCACATCAGGAAGAATTCGTGCCTCTGCCGGGCCTCGGCCGGGTGCATCGCGACCTCGGCGGGCGGCAACTTGAAAATCAGCCACCCCTCGCCCGCGTCGATGTGCGGGTAGCCGAGCACATCCCTGAAGAAGGCGCGGTCCGATTCCGCGTCCCGGGTGTAGATCACCACGTGAGCACCGTTGATCATGCGCAGACCGTAACGCACAGGCCGGGCGCGTCGAAGCATCCCCGTCGGCCGCCGCGCTGCCAGGTGCTGCCGACACCCACCGCCCAGCCCCTGGAGCGCCCGGAGGCTTGCCACTCACGGGATGTTTACGTAAACATGACTATGGCGGGTTTTCTCGCCGCCCGACAGCGCATCCCACCACCAGCACAGGAGCACCCCGTACATGCCCCTTCTTCAGATCGACGACGGTGGCTTCAGCCTCGACGGCGAACCGTTCCGGCTCCTGTCCGGCGGGCTGCACTACTTCCGCGTGCACCCCGGCCAGTGGGCGGACCGGCTGCGCAAGGCCAAGCTCATGGGACTCAACACCGTCGAGACCTATGTGCCGTGGAACCTCCACCAGCCCCGGCCCGACGAGTTCACGACGGACGGCGCACTGGACGTAGCCGCCTTCCTCGACCTCGCCGCCGCCGAGGGACTGCACGTCCTGCTCCGCCCCGGGCCGTACATCTGCGCCGAGTGGGAGGGCGGCGGCCTGCCGTCCTGGCTGCTCGCGGACCCGGAGATCCGCCTGCGGACCCGCGACCCGCGGTTCCTCTCGGCCGTCGACGACTACTTCTCCCGGCTGCTCACCCCGCTGCGGCCCTACCTCGCCACCCAGGGAGGCCCGATCCTCGCCGTCCAGGTGGAGAACGAGTACGGGGCGTACGGCGACGACACCGCCTACCTGGAACATCTCGCGGACTCTCTGCGCCGTTGCGGGGTGGACGTGCCGCTGTTCACCTGCGACCAGCCCGGCGACCTGGCGCGCGGCAGACTGCCCAGCGTCCTGGCCACGGCCAACTTCGGCAGCCGCTCCTCCCAGAACCTGGCGGCGCTGCGCGCCGAGCAGCCGACGGGTCCGCTGATGTGCACCGAGTTCTGGATCGGCTGGTTCGACCGCTGGGGCGCCCGCCACGTGGTCCGGGACCCCGACCAGGCGGCGCGGGAGCTGGACGAACTGCTGGCCGCCGGGGCCTCGGTCAACTTCTACATGTTCCACGGCGGCACGAACTTCGGGTTCACCAACGGCGCCAACGACAAGCACACCTACCGCCCCACGGTGACGTCGTACGACTACGACGCCCCCCTCGACGAGGCCGGCGACCCGACCGAGAAGTACACCGCCTTCCGCGACGTGATCGCCAAGTACGCGCCGGTCCCCTCCGAGCCCGTCCCCCCGCGCGGGCCGAAGCTCGCCCTGGGGGCCGTGGCCCTCACCGAGAGCGCAGGCCTGCTGCCGTGCGTCGAGGCGCTCGGCGAGGCCGTCGACTCCCCGAGGCCGCTCACCATGGAGCAGCTGGGGCAGGACTTCGGCTTCGTCCTGTACGAGACGACCCTGACCGCCGCGGGGCCGGCGCTGCTGGAGGTGGAGCAGGTACGGGACCGCGCGCAGGTCTTCGTCGACGGGCTGCCAGCCGGCGTGCTGGAGCGGGAGAACCACGAGCACGCCCTGACCGCCACCGCTCCGCGGGCGGGCAGCGTCCTGAGCGTGCTGGTGGAGAACCAGGGGCGGGTGAACTACGGGCCCGGCATCCACGACCGCAAGGGCCTGCTCGGCGAGGTCACGCTGAACGGCGAGGAGCCCAACCGGTGGACCAGCCGCCCGCTGCCGCTGACCGACCTGGCCGCGCTGCCGTTCGCGGCGAACGCCGCCACGCCCGTCGGACCGACGTTCCACCGCGGCTCCTTCCACGTCGAGGAGCCGGCGGACACGTTCCTCCACCTCGACGGATGGACCAAGGGCAGCGTGTGGGTCAACGGGTTCGCGCTCGGCCGCTACTGGTCACGCGGCCCCCAGCGGTCCCTGTACGTCCCGTCGCCGGTGCTGCGGGCCGGCGCCAACGAGATCGTCGTGCTGGAGCTGCACGCCGCTCACCGCGCCCGGACCGTCGACTTCCGCGAGAGGGCTGAGCTCGGGCCCACCGAGGAGTAGCCGGCTCGCGGCGGCCGAGGAGAAGCCGGGATCCGATCACAGGATCGGATCCCGGCTCTTTCCGGTCAGCCGTGGCGGAGCTGCTGGCTCGCGCCGCCGTCGCAGGTCCGCTGGACGACGGCCGCGCCGTCCGCCGTGGAGGCGCCGCTGACCGCCAGACACTTGGCGCTGTGCCGGGCGGTCAGCGTGACGTACCCGTCGCCGGTGCTGCGGAGCGCCCACTCCTGGTTGCGGCCGCCGTTGCACGCGTACTGGAAGACCTCCGCGTCGTCGGCCGTGGAGGCGCCGCTCACGTCCAGGCACTTGCCACTGTGCCGGGCGACGACGTTCACGTACCCGCCGCCGGTGGAGCGCAGCGACCACTGCTGGTTCGTGCCGGCGTTGCAGCCGTACTGGACGACGGCCGCGCCGTCGCCCGAGGAGGCGCCGCTGACGTCGAGGCACTTGGAACTGTGCCGGACGGAGAGCGTCTTGAAGGAGTCCGGCGCCGTGCTCGGGAAGGTCCACAACTGGTTGCTCCCGGTCGTGGGCCGGTAGACCCCGACAGGCGATCCGTCGTCGGTCGAGGCGCCGGTGACGTCCAGGAGCAGGCCGGATACCTTGTTGATCAGGGTGCTGTGGCCGTCGCCGGCGGTCGAGCGGATCCACTGCTGCGCGGTGGAGGTTCCGGGTGGCGCGAAGGTCAGGGCGCCGCCCGAGACGGCGAGCGCTTTGCCGGTCTTGGCGTTGGTGATGCGGTAGGCGGCGGTGTTGCCCCAGTCGGCGGCGGACAGCTTGGTGAAGGTCCACTGCTGGGCGGTGTCCGCCGGGGATGAGTTGCGCTGCACGACGGTGTTCTTGCCGTTGACGGTGGCAACGGCAAGGGCCTTGCCGCTGTTGTCGTTGAGCAGCTGCCGCGGCGTGCCAGTGGGGGCGGTGGTCGCCGTCGTGTCCACGCCATTGACCGTGGGCAGGACGAACGTGGTGACGGAACCGGCGCCAACGGTGGCCTTGAACGTCCGGCCGGCCACGGCCGCGTCGCTGTCGCGCTGAAGGTTCTTCGTGGCATCGGTCGTCCAGCGCTCGACGGGGCCGTTCGCAGCCGTCTGGAAGCCGTCGAGGTTCAGGGTGAGCTCACGCTCTTCGCCGGTGGGGTTGGTGTGGACGACAACCACGCCGCCGCCCGGCCGGACGGCCGCCAGGGTCTGCGGGTCATCGGTGTTCATGATCCGCGCGCCCGGGCGGACGAAGCGGCTGTAGTTCGCCATCGCCCAGTACTTCTTGTTCTTGCGCAGGGGCTCGGTCGCCGCGTCGGCGGGGGTGAAGTCCGTCTGGATCAGACCCCAGTTCGAGTCCTCGCGGCCCGGGGTCATGTTCTCGTAGTCCTCGACCGCCTGCCACAGGACCCAGGCGCGCGGCTCCAGCTCGCGCAGGTCGTCGTTGATGCGCTGGGTGAGGTCGAGCGCGGGGCTCATGGAGGTGAAACTCTGCGGGACGCTGCCGCCGAGGTCCACCTCGGACATCCACAGCGGCGTGGCCTCGCCCTTGGCGATGTCCCGCGCCCCGGTGCGGCCGTTGGTCCCGTACGTGTGCGTATTGAGCCGGCCCACCGCGTCGCGCACGGCGGGGGCGTACGACTCCCAGTTGGAACGGAACTTCTCCGGGTTCGTCTCGTCCATGGTGGCGATCGGGGTCGTCACGCCCCTGGCGTCGAGCGCGGCGCGCAGGGTGGTGATCATCCGGGCCTGGGACGCATGGTCCCAGTGCGAGCCCTCCTGGCGGCCGCCGGCGCGCCAGTAGTCGGTGTCGGGCTCGTTGATCGGCGAGAGGGAGTTGAAGGTGACGCCGGTGGCGGACTGGGCCCGCTGGAGGGAGCCCGTGAGGTAGGCCGCGAACCGGTCGTACTGGTCGGAGCGGAGGTTGTCCTCCCAGCCGTTGACCGCGCCGGAGACCAGACCGCTGTTGGTCATGAAGTACGGCGCGGAGTTGGAGAACGCCTCGAAGGTCGTCGCGCCGCGCGCCTTGGCGGCCGTGAGCCACCACTGCTGGTTCGCGTCGGCGGCGGCGTTCCAGTGGTCGGCCCGTGCCGGGTCCCACCAGTCGGGGGCCTCCGGGCCGGGCCGGTTCCAGTAGCCGGGGACGGCCGCGCCGGCCCGCATGTAGGGGGTGGTCTCGGGGCTGTCGCCGCCGCCGATGTTGTAGCGGGCGATGGTGAAGCCAAGGCCGTCCGCGCCGTAGAGGGCGTCGGCGAGAGCGTTGCGCTGGGCGTCGGGCCAGCCGCCGGTGACGTTGGCGAACCAGGCCAGCGCGGTCCCCCAGCCCTGGAAGGACAGGTGTTGGTAGCTGGGGTCGAGGCGCACGGTCAGGGCCGCGGCGGGCGGCTCCGCGGCGCTCGCCGAGGACGAGGCGGGCCCGACCGCCGTGAGGGCGGTCGCGGCGAGGGCCGTGGCGGCGCCGAGGGCGGCAAGGCTCCTGGACGGACGGGAGGGACCGTACCGGGGCCGGGGCGAGGCCGATCGGTTGTGGGTGGGGAACACGGACTGCTCCTTGAGGGGGAGGGATGGGGTGGGCGGCGGATCCGGCTCGCCGCTGCGCCTCCTGGCCGGCGGGCCAGGAGGCGCAGGTGACGCGGGGCGGCCCGGCACGGGGGGCGCTCCGCGCCGGTCTCTGCGGCGTGCGGTCACGCCGGCCTTGGGGCGGCTACGGCGCCTTGCTGTCCCTGCCGCGACCGGGGCGGGCGGTCAGGCCGCCGAGCGCTGCCACTTCTGGTTGTCGCCCGCGTTGCAGGTCCACTGCTCCAGGGCGGTTCCGTCGGCCGTCGACTGGTTGACGACGTCGAGGCACTTGCCGCTGTGCCGGGCGACGAGTTCGACGTAACCGCTGACGTCACTCGCCCGGACCTTCCACTGCTGGGAGGTCGAGCCGTTGCAGGTGTTCTGCACGGCGAGCGCGCCATCCGTGGTCGCGGCGCCGGCGACGTCGAGGCACTTGCCGCTGTGCCGGGCCATGATCTGGACGTAGCCGTTGCCGAGCTTCTTGATCCAGAAGTGCTGGTTCACGCCGGTGCCGCAGCCCCACTGAACGAGCTGCGTGCCGTCCTTCGTGTCAAAGTTCGCCACGTCGGCGCACTTGCCGCTGTTGCGGGCGACCAGCGTCTCCCAGGGCACGTCCATGCCTGTCACGGTGCCGGCGGCGGTGTCGACGGTGATCTGCGGGGAGTAGTCCATGGTCATGGTCGTGCTGGTGGGGAACGTCAGCGGCAGCCAGACGTACTGGGAGTCGTTGACCATGCCGCCCATCGAGTTGCCCCAGCGGTCACCCATGTACAGGTAGCTGGTGCCCTTGGTCCCCTGGACCGGCAGGACGTAGGCGGTCTGGCTGCGGTACGTCGTGGAGTCGCCGATGTCCTTCAGGTCGCTCCACGAGCCGGTGACGCTGGTGGCGGTGGCGTACTTCTGCTGGTTCGGGGCCCAGCCGGTGGCGCCGGAGGTGAGGAGGAAGTAGACGCCGTTGCGCTTGAACATGGCGGGCGCCTCGCGCCACTGGCCCGGCCACAGCTTCTGGACCTGGGCGTCGATGGCGGTGTAGTCGGCGGTGAGCCGGTAGACGTGCAGGTCGGCGTTCTCGTTGGCGGCGGAGATCATGTAGCCGGTGCCGTCGGTGTCGACGAAGGTCGTGATGTCACGGGACATGTGGCCGAGGGGGCGGAAGCTCCCCTGCCAGGTGTAGTCGCCGTCCACCGTCGAGGAGACCGCGACAGCGGCGCGCGCCTCGCTGTAGTCGGTGGCGCTGCCCTCCTTGTGCATCCACATCACGAACTTTCCGGTGGCCGCGTTGTAGACGACCTTGGGCCGCTCGATGTTCGCGGTCGCCAGCTCCGGGTCGCTCGCCGAGGTCAGCACGTGGTTGCGGAACTCCCACGTCTTCAGGTCGGTGGAACGGTAGGCCGAGACGTAGCGGAAGCTGTTGTCCGCGTTCCGGTTCTCACCGAACCAGTAGTAGTACTCGCCCACCTTGACCACGCCGCCGCCGTGCGCGTGCACGGGGTCGCCGTTCGGATCGGTGAACTGGGTGGCGTTGGCGATGGTCACCGGGGCGGCGTGGGCGGTGCCCACGGCTGTGAGCAGGGAGAGGAGGAGGGCGGAAAAGGCAGAGAAGAGTGCCGCCGTCCCGAAGTTCTTGAGTCGCATGTTGCGATACCTCGTGGAGTTGGTCGGGCCGGGCGCTCCGCGCGGGACAGCGCGGCTGACACCGCTTCGGGGACCGGAGCGGTGGGGCGCCTGGGAGGGGTGGCCGGCCGATCAGGACCGTTTCGGGCACCGGGCCTACGTGATGTTTGCGTAAACACGATGTAGCCGGAAGTTTGAGGAGGTCACGTGACCCTGTCAAGGATTTGGACGAAGCCGGTTGAGGTTTTGACCCAGGGCCATGTTTGCGTCAACATGACGGAATGGGGCGCAGTACGCGCGCGCCCGCGTATGCCATCGGGGAAGGGATGATCGAAGGTGGCGGACAAGGGAACAAGGACGCCCCGCTCGCGACCGCCCCGGAAGTGGCCCTCCATGGCGGAGGTCGCGGCGAAGGCGGGCGTGTCCCCCCAGACCGTGTCCCGCGTGTCGAACAACCACGACAACGTGGACGAGGCCACCCGCGCGAAGGTGCTGGCCGCCATGCAGGCGCTCGGCTACCGCCCCAACGCGGCGGCGCGAGCGCTGGTCACGGGCAAGTTCGGAGCGATCGGCGTGGTCAGCTTCGACGTCGGCGCGCACGGCAACGCGCGGACGCTGGCGGCCATCGCGGACGCGGCACGCGAGGTCGGCTTCTCAGTGAACTTCATGGGCATCCGGGCGCAGACCGAAGCCGCCGTGCGCCAGGCCTTCCGACACCTCACGCTGCAGTCCGTCGACGGCATCGTGCTGATCGAGTCGCAGATGCTCGACACGCCGTCGCTGCACCTGCCGCCCACGATGCCGGTGGTCGTCGCCGACGGCGACACCGGTCACCAGTACCCGAACGTCGACTTCGACCAGGCCCGCGGCACCCAGAGCGTGGTCGGCCACCTGCTGGAGCTCGGCCACCGGACCGTCCACCACGTCGCCGGGCCGCGGGACTCCTTCGCTGCCCGGCGGCGCGCTGCGGCATGGGAGCGCACCCTCGTCGCGGCCGGCGCCCCCGTGCGTCCGACCCTGTACGGGGACTGGACCGCGGAGTCCGGCTACCTGGCGGGCCGGACGCTGGCACAGGTCCCCGACGCCACGGCCGTGTTCGCGGCGAACGACCAGATGGCGCTGGGGGTGCTGCGCGCCCTGCACGAGGCGGGGCGGGCGGTCCCGGACGAGGTCAGCGTGGCGGGCTTCGACGACGTGCCCGAGGCCCCGTTCTTTGAACCGCCGCTGACCACGGTGCACCAGGACTTCGACGTGGTGGGCCGGCACTGCGTGACCCTGCTGCTGGAGCAGATAGAGCGCCGCGACAACCGTCCGCACCGGCTCGCCGTGGAACCCACCCTCGTGGTGCGCTCCAGCACCGCGCCGCCGCCCGCCTGACGGATCACGGCGCGGATCACCGCCCCGGCACGCCCCGCACGCCCGTGGGCCACGCGCCCGCGCACCGGGAGCCCCTCCACCCCCGGCGCCCGGCGTGCCGCCCCGCACACCGGGGCCCTTGCGCTCTCGACGCCGCCTTCCACGGACGCGACGGCGGCTCGGCGACCCCTTGACCGGCCATCGTGTCCTCAGTAGTCACCTCAATCCCCATTTGTTCGCCACCGCGTTGTGCTTGACGCCCATCTGACGGTGGTGTCACCATCAAGGCACCGATGATTACGTAAACATTTCTCGTCGGAACAGTCTTCTTCCGGCCTTCCGGCCCGAGGCCTCCGCCTCCCCACTCCGTTCCCGACCGGTCGGTCAACGACGCAAGGAACCACCATGACGCTCCTGTCGACGTCCGCACAGGCAGTCCCACCGCCCAGGCCACGACGGCGCCGCCCGATCGGCAGACACGGCCTCGTCGGGTGGGGATTCGCCGGCCCGTTCGTCGCGGTCTTCGGACTCGTCTTCCTGGCACCGATCGCATACGCCGGGTACTTGAGCCTCTTCCAGGACCGGCTGATCGGCGGCAGAGCGTTCGTGGGCGTGGACAACTACCGGCAGGCTCTGGCCGATCCGCAGTTCTGGGAGGGACTGGCGCGAGTCGGCCTGTTCCTGGCCGTTCAGGTCCCGGTCATGCTGGGCATCGCGCTGCTGGTCGCCCTGGCGATCGACAGCGGCAGGCTCTACGGAAAGGCGTTCTTCCGGGTCTCGATCTTCCTGCCCTACGCCGTGCCGGCCGTCGTCGCGAGCCTCATGTGGGGCTTCATCTACGGCACCCAGTTCGGCCTGGTCGGCAACATCAACGACGCGTTCGGCGTGTCGCTGCCCAACCCGCTCTCCCCCTCGCTGGTGCTTGCCTCGATCGGCAACATCGTGACCTGGGAGTTCGTCGGCTACAACATGCTGATCTTCTACTCGGCCCTCAAGGTCGTGCCCCGCTCGCTCTACGAGGCCGCCGCGATCGACGGCGCCGGCGAGTGGCGGATCATCGCGTCGGTCAAGCTCCCCGCGATCCGAAGCGCGCTGGTCATCGCCACGATCTTCTCGATCATCGGCAGCTTCCAGCTCTTCAACGAGCCCAGCATCCTGCAGAAGCTCGCGCCCAACGCCATCACCAACGACTTCACCCCGAACCTGTACACGTACTCGCTGTCCTTCTCCGGCCAGCAGCACAATTACGCCGCCACCGTGGCCCTCGTGATGGGCGTCATCACCGCGATCATCGCCTACACGGTCCAGCTGCGCGGCATGCGGAAGGGCTGAGCCATGACCACCTCCTTCACCACCGTCGCGGCCGACTCATCCGCACCCTCCCCCGAAGCGCGCTCCCGGCGGACGACGGCCACCACGACCGGCTCCCGGGCCAACGACTCCGCGCGGGGGCGCCGGCGGCGCCCGCACACCCCACTCGACCCGCGCCCCAGCATCCCGCTGACCCTCGTCACCGGTCTCGTCCTGCTCTACACCCTGATCCCGCTGATCTGGCTGGTCGTCAACGCCACCAAGGACCAGAGGGGGCTCTTCGACTCCTTCGGCCTGTGGTTCGCCGACGACTTCAACCTCTGGGACAACATCTCCCGCACGCTGACCTACGACGACGGCGTCTTCGTCCGCTGGTTCCTCAACACGCTGCTGTACGTCGCGCTGGGAGCGGGCGGTGCCACCGTTCTGGCCGTCCTCGGCGGCTATGCGCTGGCGAAGTACGAGTTCCCCGGCCGCCGCGCCGTCTTCGCGGTCGTCATCGGGGCCGTGGCCGTGCCGGGGACCGCGCTGGCCGTCCCCGTCTTCCTGATGTTCAGCAACATGGGGTTGACCAACACCCCCTGGGCGGTGATCATCCCGTCCCTTGTCTCCCCCTTCGGGCTCTACCTGATGTGGGTGTTCGCCGCCGAGGCAGTGCCGACCGAACTGCTGGAGGCCGCCCGCGTCGACGGCTCCGGCGAGCTGCGCACCTTCTTCCGGATCGCGCTGCCGCTGCTGATGCCCGGAACGGTCACCGTGCTGCTGTTCTCCATGGTCGCGACCTGGAACAACTACTTCCTGCCGCTGATCATGATCAAGGACCCGGACTGGTACCCGCTGACTCTCGGCCTCAACGCCTGGAACGCTCAGGCCCAGACCGCCGGCGGCGAGGCCGTCTTCGACCTCATCATCACCGGCTCCCTCCTGACCATCGTCCCGATCGTGGCCGTCTTCCTCCTGCTCCAGCGTTACTGGCAGTCCGGCCTGGCGGCAGGAAGCGTCAAGGAATGACCGCCCCTCCTCCCCGTCCCGCACACTCGCACCACCGACCAGGAGCACATCCCATGAGAACGCACCTCACCCGCAGACTGCTCGGCGCCCTCGCCGTGGTCTCCACGCTCGCGCTGACCGCCACCGCCTGCGGCTCCTCCGACGGCAGCACCGAAGGCGCCGGCAGCCCGAAGGACGTCAAGGCCGCACTGGCCAAGGGCGGCAAGGTGACCGTGTGGGCCTGGGAACCCACGCTCAAGAAGACGGCCGCGGACTTCGAGAAGAAGTACCCCAAGGTCGACGTCGAGCTGATCAACGCGGGCACCGGCGACAAGCAGTACACCGCCCTGCAGAACGCGATCAGCGCCGGCTCCGGCGCCCCGGACGTGGCGCAGATCGAGTACTACGCCCTGGGCCAGTTCGCCATAGCGCACTCCGTGGCGAACCTCGCCCCCCTCGGCGCGACCGCCCACGACAAGGCCTTCACGCCCGGCCCCTGGGACGCGGTCACCTACGACAAGGCCGTCTACGCCCTGCCCATGGACTCCGGCCCCATGGCGCTGTTCTACAACAAGAAGGTCTTCGACAAGCACGGCGTCAAGGTCCCCACCACGTGGGACGAGTACGTCGAGGCGGCCCGCACCCTGCACAAGGCGGACCCGAAGATCTTCATCACCAACGACACCGGCGACGCCGGCGCCACCACCAGCCTCATCTGGCAGGCCGGCGGCCGCCCGTACACGAGCGTCGACACCCAGGTCCACATCGACTTCGGCGACGCGGGCACCAAGAAGTACACGGACACCTGGCAGAAACTCCTCGACGAGAAGCTGGTCGCCCCGGTCAGCTCCTGGAGCAACGAGTGGTACCAGGGCCTGGCGGACGGCTCCATCGCCACCCTGTCCATCGGCGCCTGGATGCCGGCCAACTTCGCCTCCGGCGTCGCTTCGGCGTCCGGTGACTGGCGCGTGGCCCCGCTCCCGCAGTGGACGAAGGGCTACAAGGCCAGCGCGGAGAACGGCGGCAGCTCCCTCGCCATGCCGGACGGCGCGAAGAACAAGGAACTCGCCTACGCCTTCATCGAGTACGCCACGACGGGCGCCGGCGCGAGCTCCCGCGTCGCCCAGGGCGCGTTCCCGGCCACCAAGGCCGACCTCGAGTCCAAGGCGTTCCTGGAGACGCCGTTCCCCTACTTCGGCGGGCAGCAGGCCAACAAGCTCTTCGCCGAGTCCGCCAACAACGTCGGGACCGGCTGGTCGTACCTGCCCTACCAGGTGTACGCCAACTCGGTCTTCAACGACACCGCCGGCAAGGCCTACGTGTCCTCCACCCCGCTCACGGACGGTCTGAAGGCCTGGCAGGACGCGAGCGTCAAGTACGGCAAGGAGCAGGGCTTCACGGTCAACGACTAGCCCACTCCGCACCACACATTGTGCGGTTTTGTTTTAGGCCTCAGCACGCCTGCGCGCGCCACCGGCACCGGTGGCGCGCGGGGCGAACTGGGGCCTTTTTTGCTGCATGTTCCCCGCCATGCACGACGGAAGATTACGGACTCATCTCGACCCTCCAGGGCTCTTGACGCCCCCGTTAACACACTGTGTCATGTTGCTACACGTTGGAATCTGTTTGATTTCGAGGGATCTGGGTTCTCTGACGAGGCGCTCTCTCAGCGCGCACACTCTGCCTCCCTCTCCTCGAACCGACCCCCGCACGTCCCTGAAGCGGCGGTCGCTGCCCGCACAAAGGAGCTCCCCATGTTCCGTTCCACCTCTCGCCGCGCGGCCGCCGCCACCGGCCTTGTGCTGACCCTGGGCCTGAGCACGGCCTGCTCGTCCGGCAAGGAGGCCACCACCGACGACCGGGTCGCCAAGGCCGACGGCAAGATCTCGGTCACGTACCTGCAGAAGCAGGGCGACCAGGAGTACTTCATCGGCGAGGCCGCGGGCGCGAAGGAGAAGGCGAAGGAGCTCGGCATCGACCTCAAGGTCGTCAACCTGGGCAACGACGCCAACAAGACCGTCAGCGAAGTGCAGTCGGCGATCGCCCAGAAGGCCAACGGCGTCATCATCGTCGTCCCCGACCCGGCCGTGGGGCCGCAGGTCGTGCAGACCGCGAAGGACGGCAAGGTCGCGCTGCTGACGTCCGACGACCAGATCTGCACCACCGGCCCGGACCCGGCCGCCTGCGGCGAGGAGGACCTGGTGCCGCGGATAGGCTTCAGCGGCCGGCAGATGGGCGCCGAGGTCGGCAAGCGTGCCGCCGAGGAGTTCAAGAAGGCCGGCTGGAAGGCCGCCGACACCCGCGTCGTCTCGGCGTGGAAGCAGGATGTGACGGTCTGCGGCGACCGCGTCGCCGCGGCGAAGAAGGCGTTCGACGCGGCCGCGCCCGGCGTGAAGACCATCGACGTCCCCACCGACAACACACCCACCGGCGCCCAGGACAAGATCGCCGCGACGGTCACCGCCAACTCCGGCGTCAAGAACTGGGTGATCTGGGGCTGCAACGACGAGAACGTCATGGGCGGCGTCACCGCGCTCGCGAACGCCGGCGTCAGCCCCGACAACGTCGTCGGCGTCGGTCTGGGCGCCTACCTCGCCTGCAAGGAGTGGCAGTCGGACAAGCCGACCGGCATGAAGGCCGCTCTGTTCATCAACGGCAAGGACGTCGGCGCGCTCGCGGTCCAGACCATGTACGACAGGCTCAAGAACGGCAAGGACTTCCCCGCCGAGGCCTTCGCCCCCACCACGATGGTCGACCACGCCTCGTGGAAGAGCGCCGGAGTCACCTGCAGCTGAGCACTCCCGGCCGGCGACCGCCACCAAACGGCCGCCGGCCGGTGACCCCACCCCGCCCCACCGACCACGCCTGCACCATGCCTTTGAGGTGAACCGACCCATGACCCCAGCGCATCACCCGGCTGCCGCCCCGGGATCCCCTGGCGGCCCGCCCCCCGCGGCGCCCCACCCCAGGTCCGTCGGAGTGTCGGGCATCACCAAGCGCTTCGGCGCGGTGCAGGCGCTCGGCGGCGTCACGCTCGACTTCCCCGCCGGACAGGTCACCGCCCTGATGGGCGAGAACGGCGCCGGAAAGTCGACGCTCCTGAAGATCCTCACCGGCGACCACCAGCCCACCGAGGGGCACGTGGTCGTGGACGACGAGCCGGTCGAACTCGACTCCCCCGCCCACGCGCGGGCCGCCGGCATCCGGATCATCCCGCAGGAACCCGAGATCATCCCGCACATCTCCGTCGCGGAGAACGTCTACGCCGGCGCCCTGCCCCGCAAGCACGGGCGGATGCTGGACCGAGCCGAACTCGACCGCCGCATCCGAGCCGACCTGGACCGGCTGGGCTTCGCCCACGTGCTCGACCCGGACCTGCTCGGATCGCAGCTCACGCCCGCCCAACGGCAGTTGGTGGAGATCATGCGGGCACTGACCGGCGGCACGACCGCACGGCTCATCGCGTTCGACGAGCCCACATCGTCGCTGTCCGAGCACGAGGTCGACGCGCTCTTCGCCCTGATCCGGCGGCTGCGCGAGCAGGGCATCGCGATCGTGTACGTCTCGCACCGCATGCAGGAGATCTTCCAGCTCGCCGACCGCATCGCGGTGCTGCGCGACGGCAGCCTGGTCGGCGTCCAGGACGCCAGGACCACCAACGAGGGCGAACTCGTGCGCCTGATGGTGGGCCGCGACCTGTCCACCATGTTCGTGCGTCAGAAGGTGGCCACCGACCGGCTGGTCCTCGACGTCCAGAACCTCACGACAAACGACGTGACCGATATCTCGCTGCAGGTGCACGCCGGCGAAGTCGTCGGCCTCGCGGGCCTGATCGGGGCCGGGCGCTCGGAACTCGCCCTCGCACTCGCGGGCGACCTGCCCGTCCGCAGCGGCACCGTCACCCTGGACGGGGTACGGCTGCGCAGCGGCCGGCCGGGCGAGGTGATCCGCGCCGGACTCGGGCTGGCGCCCGAGGAGCGCAAGGCCCAGGCGCTGTTCCTGCAGCAGTCCATCAAGGACAACACCTCGCTCGTGGTGCTGGACCGGCTGCGGCGCTTCCGCTTCGTGCGACGCCCGGCCGAACGCCGCCTCGCCCAGGAATACTCCGACCGGCTGCGGGTCCGCACCCCGTCGATCGACCACGAGGTGCGCAAGCTGTCCGGCGGCAACCAGCAGAAGGTCGTCCTGGCCCGCTGGCTGGCCCGCAAGCCGAAGGTGCTGATCCTCGACGAGCCGACGCGCGGCATCGACGTCGGCGCGAAGGCGGAGATCTATCAGATCATCGCCGATCTCGCCGCGGAGGGAGTCGCGTTGCTCGTCATCTCCTCCGAACTCCCTGAGCTCCTCGGCCTCGCCGACCGCGTCGTCGTCATGCAGGGCGGCCGGATCACCGGTGAACTCGACCGCAGCGAAGCCACCGAAGAAGCCATCCTCCAACTCGCCATGGCCGACGACATCGTCCCCACCGCCCCCGGAGCCTCATCATGACCATCACCAGCACCTCCTCCCCGGCCGTGAAGGGATCCCCGGGCGACGGCCCCGCGTCGGGCGGCCGGCCAAAGCTCCTCGCGGGCATCGGCGGTCAGAACATCAGCCTCATCGGCGCCCTCATCGTCGTCCTCGTCCTGTTCGGCGTCCTCAACGACAACTACCTGAGCCTGTCCAACATGCAGGTGATCGCCGAGGCGGCGACCATCACCGGCCTCCTGGCGATCGTGCAGACCGTGGTCATCATCTGCGGCGGCCTGGACATCTCCGTCGGCTCCCAGGTCGGCGTCGCCTCCGTCGTCAGCGCCATGGTCTTCACCACCACCGGCTCCAACGCGTTCGTCGGCATGGCCGCCGCGGTCGGCGTCGGCGTCCTCATCGGTGCGCTGAACGGCCTGGTCATCGTCTACGGACGGGTCAATCCGACCATCGCCACGCTCGCCGGCCTCGCCGCGTACAAGGGCCTGGCCCAGCTCCTGTCCGACGGACGCGCGCAGGGCTACGTGCTCAACAACGACGTCTTCATCTTCCTCGGCCGCGGCAAGATCGCCGGCCTGCCGGTCATGGTCTGGATTCTGATCATCGTGGCTGTCACCGTGCACCTGCTGCTGAAGTACACCGACGTCGGCCGCAACCTGTACGCGATCGGCGGCAACGACACCGCCGCACGCCTGGCGGGCATCGGCATCAACAAGTACCTGATCTTCGTCTACACCTTGATCGGCGTCGTCGCCGCCGTCGCCGGCATCCTGCTGACCGCCCGCACCGGCTCCGGCCAGCCCGTCTCCGGCTCCGAGGGCCTCGAACTCAAGGCCATCACCGCGGCCGCGCTCGGCGGCGCCGCGCTCAAGGGCGGCAAGGGAGGCATCGGCGGCACCCTGCTCGCCGTCGCCCTCCTCGGCTGCCTGGAGAACGGCCTGACCGTCGAGGGCATCAACACCTTCTGGCAGAACGTCGCCCAGGGCGCCCTCCTCGTCATCGCCGTCGTCATCCAGCAGCGCCGCAGCGGCGAACGCGCCGTCGGCCTCCCCCATTGACGGTCCTCCCTACGCCACGAGCCCGGGGGGGGAAGGAGGGGGGGGGGGGGGGGTGGGGGGGGACGGGGGGGGGGGGGGGGGGGGGGGGGGGGGGGGGGGGGGGGGGGGGGGGGGGAGGATGG
>NZ_JBSOPZ010000061.1:0-23430 GCF_053763515.1 Streptomyces mabaensis | reverse complement strand
CCGCTGAACGCGCCGTAAATCGTACAGTCCCGGACGCCGCTCCCGGAGGCCCCGGCCCCCGGCACCACAACGCACCCCGCACCCCCACGCCGGAGGCGGAGGCGCACCGCGGGGGCGAGCCCGCAGCTTCAGGATGCCTCTGCCTCGCCGAACAGCGCCCGCTGCACCGCCGCGTGGTTCGCGCCCTGCTCCGCCAGTACCTCCGCGACCACCCCCGGCTGGACCGTCAGCGCCAGCAGAATGTGCTCGTCACCGATGGACCGGTCCCCGCGGCCCAGCGCGATCCGCAGCGACTTCTCCAGAACGCTCTTCGCGGCCGGAGTGAACGACCGCCGCCCCGACCACCACCGTTTCGACCGGCAGTCCGCCTGCAACGCGCCTTCCCCGTGGGCCGCTTCGACCCGCGAGACGATCTCCGCGACATCGATCCCGAGCCCCGCGAGCGCGTCCGTGTCGGACTGTGACAGCCCGCCGCGCCGCCGCGCATCGGCCAGCGCGGCTTCCAGCGACGCGCGCCGGCCGTCGATCCCGAGCGAGGCGAAGGCGAACGCCGACCGGGTGCCCTCCAGGTCGAGCAGCGCAAGCAGCAGATGCTCCTCGGTGACGGAGTCGGCACTCGCCCGCTCCGCGTGCCCGACCGAGCCGGTCACCACGTCCCGGGCACTCTTGGTGAACCTCTCGAACATCAATGCCTCCCGTACTTCTTGTGCACGGCCTGCCTGCTGACACCGAGCTCGGCGGCGATCTCCTGCCACGACCAGCCCTGCGTACGCGCACTTCGGACTTGTACGGCCTCCAGCTGCTCCAGCAGCCGCCGGAGCGCGGCGACGGCACGCAGCCCGACCCTCGGATCGCGATCGCCCGCCCGCTCGGCGAGATCGGTTGCATCGGTCATGATGTCAACCTACATTGACAGAAGAGATATCGTCAACCCAGGTTGACGTCCGTGGCCAGGCGGGCGTGACGTTCCACGTCGTAACGCCCGTCCCCGTAGCGGAGCTTGGCCCGCTCCAGGCCCTCCACCGCGAAGCCCGCCCGCAGGGCCCACCGCGCAGGAGGCGGGGTTGTTCGTCCGGTGGCCGAGTTCCAGCCGAAACAGTCCGAGCTCGCCGAAACACCACGGGGCGAGCTCGCGCAGCCCTGCGCTCGCCACACCCCGGCCACGGCTCGCGGCCACCGTCCAGTACGAGATCCAGCCGGTGTCGTGGGCGCGGTTCACCGCGGTGACGGCGACGCAGCCGAGTACCGCGTCCGTGCTGTCCGTCACCACCCAGGAGTAGCCCGTTCCGGCCCGCCGGGCTAGCTCGCGGTCCGCTATCCACTCCGCCGCCTGGGCGGCAGTGGTGACCGGGCGGTCCGCCTGGCGGGCCATCTCCGGCGGTGCGAAGGCGGCCAGTACCGCCGGGGCGTCGGCCTCGCGCCAGGGGCGCAGTGCGATCGCGCCCGGGGTCACACCGTCAGGACGATCTTGCCGAAGAGGTCGCCGGCTGCGATCTTCTCGAAGCCCTCGCGGGCCCGGTCCAGCGGCAGGACTTCGTCGATCACCGGGCGTACCCCCGTCGCCGCGCAGAACGACAGCAGGTCCTCCAGCTCGTCCTTCGAGCCCATCGTCGAGCCCACGACCCTCAGCTCCAGGAAGAAGATCCGGGTCAGCTCCGCGTGCGAGGGGCGGTCGCCGCTCGTCGCTCCCGAGATCACCAGCGTGCCGCCGGGGCGGAGCGACTTGACCGAGTGCGACCAGGTGGCCGCGCCGACCGTCTCGATCACCGCGTCCACGCGGCGCGGCAGCCGCGCGCCCGGCTCGAACGCCTCCACCGCGCCCAGTTCCAGGGCCCGCTTGCGCTTCGCCTCGTCGCGGCTCGTGGCGTACATCCGCAGGCCGGCCGCCTTGCCGAGGACGATGGCCGCGGTCGCGACCCCGCCGCCCGCGCCCTGGACGAGTACCGAATCGCCCGGCCGTACACCGGCGTTGGTGAACAGCATCCGGTACGCCGTGAGCCACGCGGTCGGCAGGCAGGCGGCCTCCTCGAAGGAGAGCTCGGCCGGCTTGGGCAGTACGTTCCAGCTGGGGACGGTGACCTGCTCGGCGAACGTGCCCTGGTAGCGCTCGGTGAGGATCGAGCGCGGCTCGTCCGGGCCGACTCCGTGGCCGGACTGGCCGATCACGGAGTGGAGGACGACCTCGTTGCCGTCGGCGTCGACGCCTGCGGCGTCGCAGCCGAGGATCATCGGCAGCTTGTCCTCGGCGAGGCCCACCCCGCGCAGCGACCACAGGTCGTGGTGGTTGAGGGAGGCGGCCCGGACATTCACGGTCGTCCAGCCGGGGCGGTCCCCGGGGGCCGGGCGCTCCCCCAGCTCGAGGCCGTTCAACGGCTGGTCACGGTCGATGCGTGCGGCGTAGGCGGCGAACATGACCATGACGATAGGACGCGGACGGGACGCGGCGGAACCACACACCGGTGTGACACGCGCCGCGTCCCGCGGCGCTCACTCAGTCGCGCCGGTACTGGGCCGGCGAGTTCCTCGTCGCCGGGTCCTCGTACGAGCCGGCCTTCCCCCGGTCCACATGGAACGTGGTCAGGGTGGTGACGGGCGAAGCCGGGTCGCGCCGGTCGGCGATCACCCGCATGTGCGCGCTGAAGCGCTGCGGGGTGGCCTCGTAGACGTCGTACCCGTACCGGTTGCCCTCGAAGTACTTCAGGTGGGGGTTGGCCGCGCCCATGACCGGGCCGTTGGTCTTGTTCCAGTCCGCCGAGTACGCGCCCGAGGTGACCGAGTGCGCGGTGAACTCCGTGCCCACGACCGGCGAGGAGGTGTCGTCGAAGTCGGGGCGGATGTCGTCGACGAAGGCGGAGTGCCAGTCGCCGGTGACGACGACGAGGTCCCGCATACCGCTGGAGTGGACGTGTTTCAGGACCTCCTTGCGCTCGGCGAGGAAGCCGTCCCACTGGTCGGTGAACATGTACGAGCCGCCGGGCCGGCCGCGCAGCTGGCTGAGCATGATCGAGTTGGCCCAGACGTGCCAGGCCTCCGGGCCCTGGGCGATGCCCTGCTTGAGCCAGGCCTTCTGCTCGGCGCCGAGGATCGTGCCGTTGCTCAGGTTCTGCGCCGAGCGGTACGAGCGCAGGTCCAGGACCGTCAGTTCCAGCAGGTCGCCCCAGCGCCGGACCCGGTGGATCTCGGGGTCGGGCAGCGCGGAACTGCCGCTGTCCCGGTGCGGCATGTTCTCGTACCAGGCCTGGTACGCGGCCGCGCGCCGCTGCATGAACGGCGCCCCGCCGCCCGTACCGCTGTAGTCGTTGACGACCTCGTGGTCGTCCCAGGTGAGGAACCAGGGGTGGGCGGCGTGCGCCTCCCGCAGCGACGCGTCGCCCTTGTAGAGGGCGTGCCGACGGCGGTAGTCGGCGAGGGTGAGGATCGCGGGGCCCTCGTGGTCGCGTACGTGGTCGCCGCCGACCGGACCGTGCTCGTAGATGTAGTCGCCGAGGTGGACGACGAAGTCGACGTCCTCCCGGGCGATGCCCCGGTGCGCGGCGTAGTAGCCGTCGTGGAACGCCTGGCAGTTCGCCGCGGCGAACCGGACCCTGGAGACGCTGCCGGCCGGCGCGGTCCTGGTACGGCCGACCCGGCTGGTCTTCCCCAGCGCCTTGAAGGCGTACCAGTAGCGGGTGCCGGCGCGCAGTCCGCCGACCGGGACGTGCACGCTGTGCCCGAGGGTCGCGGAGGCCGGCGCCGTGCCGCGGGCGACGACCCGGGTGAGCGCGGAGTCCTCCGCGACGACCCACTCGACCTCGACGACCTCGGGCAACTGCTGCTCGGCGGCCAGCGGTTCGGGCGCGAGTCTCGTCCACAGCACGACGCTCGACGGCTGCGGATCCCCGGAGGCGACACCCAGGGTGAAGGGCGCCGGATCGTAGTCGGCACCGAGCGCCTCGGCGGCCTCGCGCGCCTGCGCGGGCGAGAGGCCGGCGCTCAGCGGCCAGGCCAGGTTGAGCGCGCCCGCGGCTCCGGCCGCCTTGAGCAGATCACGGCGGTTGAGCTTCACTTGCGGCCTCCCGCGGCGCTGAGGGTGAGCGATATCGCGTCGGCGTATCCGTCGTTGGACGTCCCGCCGCCGGTACGGGTGAAGACCAGCAGCAGCCGCGCGGTCCGGGCCCCGGGCGGCACGGCCGCCTGCGCCTTGCGCTCCACGAGCGCGGTACGCGAGCCCCGCTCCCCCGCGGTCACCGGCCCCAGCACGGAGAGCGCAACCGGCGTCCCCTTGGCGTCCCGGAACTCCACGGACAGCCGTACGCCGTCCTCCTGCGTCGCGTATCCGCCGAGCCAGCCGGACACGGCGTACCGCACCTGGCCGGCGTCGACGGCGGCCTGCCCGGTCGGGCCGGCGGCCGGCAGGGCGATGTCCTGGACGAGGGCCGTACGGGGGCTGTTGCCGCCGCTGAAGAACCGGCTGCCGCGCTGGGCGGGCCCGGGATCGGCCGGGGTGGGGTACCCGCCGCCCAGGCTGTAGTTGATGAGCGCGGGCGCCCCCTGCTTGATGACCCAGCCGGTCACCGCCCCGACGGGCTGGGCGGTACCGCCGGGTCCGCTCTCTGCGTCACCGTTGACGACCAGATTCACTTCGCGCCTCCTGTGGTGGGTTGGCGCGGAGCAGCACAGCAGTCACACATGAATGGCCGGAAGCTCTGCGGCGAACTTTTCCGCCGCGGGTCCAAGAGATCGTGCGGAAAGTGCAAGCGCCCGGTACGGCGACGGGCCGCGCCGCACCCGGTGAGGGGTGCGGCGCGGCCCGTGAAGTCGCTGCTGACGTGGCGTCAGCGGCGGGCGACTCCCTCGGCGCGGGCGGCGGCGGCCACCGCGGCGGTGACCGCCGGGGCGACCCGCTCGTCGAACGGCGAAGGGATCACGTAGTCGGCGGCCAGCGCGTCGCCGACGACGTCGGCCAGCGCGTTGGCGGCCGCGATCTTCATGCCCTCCGTGATGCGGGACGCCCGCACCTGGAGGGCGCCCGCGAAGATCCCAGGGAACGCCAGCACGTTGTTGATCTGGTTGGGATAGTCGCTGCGGCCGGTCGCCACGACGGCCGCGTACTTGTGCGCGACGTCCGGGTGGACCTCCGGGTTCGGGTTGGCCATGGCGAACACGAACGCGCCGGGCGCCATGGAGGCGACGGCCGGCTCGGGGACCGTACCGCCGGAGACGCCGATGAAGACGTCCGCGCCGGCCAGCGCGGTCTCGATCGAGCCGCTGAGCCCGGCCTTGTTGGTGAGCTCGGCCAGCTCCCGCTTGACGTCCGTCAGGTCCTCGCGGTCCCGGGACACGATGCCCTTGCGGTCCACCACGGCGACGTCGCCGAGCCCGGCCTCCAGCAGGAACTTGGCGATCGCGACGCCGGCCGCACCGGCGCCGGAGATCACGGCGCGCAGCTCGCCGAGCGTGCGCCCGGTGAGCCTGGCCGCGTTCCGCAGGGCCGCGAGGGTGACGACGGCCGTACCGTGCTGGTCGTCGTGGAAGACTGGGATGTCCAGCCGCTCCTGGAGCCGGCGCTCGATCTCGAAGCAGCGCGGGGCCGAGATGTCCTCGAGGTTCACGCCGCCGAAGGACGGCGCGAGCCGCACGACGGTCTCGATGATCTCGTCCGTGTCGGTGGTGGCGAGCGCGATCGGAACCGCGTCCACACCACCGAACTGCTTGAAGAGGATGGCCTTGCCCTCCATCACGGGGAGGGACGCCTCGGGTCCGATGTCACCGAGTCCGAGCACGGCCGTACCGTCCGTCACGACGGCGACCACGTTCGACTTCCAGGTGTAGTCGTTGACCAGCTCCGGCTGCTCGGCGATGGCGCTGCACACCTTCGCGACGCCGGGCGTGTAGGCGAGGGACAGGTCGTCCTTGTCGCGCACCGGCACGGTGGCCTGGACGGCCATCTTGCCGCCCCGGTGGAGCGCGAAGGCCGGATCGAAGGGCTCCTCGTGAGCGTTCTCCGTACCGCTGTCGCTGCGAGGATTGACGATCTCCGCTGCCACTTGTTTGACCCCTTAATTCTTAAATCTGGTTGAGGGTGACCACTCCTGGTTGAGGGGTGGGCGGGCACCGCGTCCGTGCCCCGCGTCGGCGGTTGGCCCGCCTCGGCGGAGGGAGGTACGTACGCGCGGGCGCGCCGCACACGCGCCCTGAGCCCCGGATGAGGGGTGTAAGGATCCGTTCTACCGGAAGAATGCTCGCCCGGACGAGTCGATTTCGACACATCCGGCCCCGCAGTGTCCGAATTCACCGAAAAGTCCATGCCACTGGTCCAGCGGGCGAGCCGAACCGCAAAAGCTGCTGCCTGAAGCAACAAAGTCAGGAGAAGATCCGGCCCCACACCCCAGTCCCCGCAGGGCTGACGGGTTCCGGGAGCGCCCGTTATCCGATTTTGACCTGGCTGGCCCCCCGAATTGTCCAGTCCGAATGGCAAGATGCCGTAATCACACGAGGTCGCGACACTCGATGGTGTGTGCCCCGACCGTTTCGGCATCCCCCTCACCCGCCGGAGGAACCAGCTCATGACCGCAAGCACCACCCGTCGTACGACCGCCGCCAGGCCCCGGATCGCCGCGGTCGGCGCGATCGCGGTCGCCGGCGCACTCCTGCTCACCGGCTGTGGTGACCAGACCGCCGGTGGCGGCGAGGAGACCGCGGCCGGCAAGACGAACAGCGCCCCGCTCTTCGACAAGCTGCCGAAGAAGATCCAGGACGCCGGCGTGATCAAGGTCGGTACGGACGCCGCGTACGCCCCGATGGAGTTCGAAGAGGGCGGCAAGATCGTCGGCATCGACCCCGACATCGCCGCGGCCCTCGGCAAGCAGCTCGGTGTGGAGTTCAAGTTCACGTCCGGCACCTTCGACGGCCTGATCACCTCGCTGAACACCGGTCGCCAGGACATCGTGATGTCCGCCATGAGCGACACAAAGGCCCGCCAGGAGGGCCTGGACGACAAGGGCAAGAAGGCCGGCAAGGGTGTCGACTTCGTCGACTACTTCAACTCCGGCGTCTCGCTCCTGGTCAAGAAGGGCAACCCGCAGAAGATCCAGTCCCTGGACGACCTGTGCGGCAAGAAGGTGGCCGTCCAGCGCGGCACGATCTACGAGACCACCTTCAAGGAGCAGGCCAAGAAGTGCGGTAGCAACAAGCTCACGATCGAGGCGTTCGACACGGACGCCGAGGCGCAGACCCGCGTGAAGTCCGGCGCCGCCGTCGCCGACCTCAACGACTACCCGGTCGCCGCGCACATCGCGAAGACCGCGGGCGGCGGCAACGAATTCGAGGTCGCGGGCGGCCAGACCGACGCCGGCCCCTTCGGCATCGCCGTCAACAAGGACAACACCCAGCTGCGTGACGCACTCAAGGACGCACTGAACGCGATCATCAAGAACGGTGAGTACGCGAAGGTCCTGGAGAAGTGGGACGTCAAGAACAGCGCCGTCACCGAGGCGACCATCAACGCCGGCAAGTGACCTCCAGCGTTCCAAGCGTTCCACTGAAGGGCAGTCACTGTGACTGACAAGTTCGACAAGGTGCCCGCCGACGAGCCCCCCGCGGGCTCGGCGGTCACCAAGGGGGTAGCCGCCGCTCCCCACGAGCAGATCAAGGCCATCCCGGTACGGCACTGGGGCCGGTGGGTCTCGGGCGTGGTCGTGCTCGCCGGGCTGGGCTCGCTCGTCTACGCGTTCTCCCAGGGCGACGTCAACTGGGACACCGTCGGAGACTTCATCTTCGACGGCCGGATCCTGAGCGGTATGGGCCGCACGCTGCTGATCAGCGTGCTGTCGATGCTCATCGGCCTGGTGCTGGGCATCGTCTTCGCGGTCATGCGACTGTCGAAGAACCCCGTCACCGGCGCGGTGGCCTGGCTGTACATCTGGTTCTTCCGCGGCACTCCGGTGTTCGTGCAGCTGCTGCTGTGGTTCAACCTCGCGCTGATCTTCCCGATCCTGAACCTCGGGTTCTACAAGGACGAGATGGTCGACGTCATGACGCCGTTCATGGTCGCCCTGCTGGGCCTGGGCCTGAACGAGGGCGCCTACATGGCCGAAATCGTCCGGGCCGGCATCCAGTCGGTGGACGAGGGCCAGACCGAGGCGTCGCACGCGCTGGGCATGAAGAACAGCAAGACCATGCGTCGCGTCGTGCTGCCGCAGGCGATGCGAGTGATCGTGCCGCCGACGGGTAACGAGTTCATCAACCTGCTCAAGACGTCGTCCCTGGTAGCGGTCGTGACGTACGTGGACCTGACGCGTGCCGCCCAGAACATCGGCTCCACCTCGTTCGCCGTGATGGAGATGCTGCTCGTGGCCTCCGTCTGGTACCTGGTCCTGACCAGCGTGTTCAGCGTCGGCCAGTACTACCTGGAGCGGCGTTACGCACGTGGCTCGCTGCGCCAGCTGCCCGCCACTCCCTGGCAGAAGGTCAAGGCCAACATGCTCTCCCTCTCCAACTGGCGGCGGTGACCCGATGAGTACACAACCCATGGTCAAGGCCGAGGGCGTCCACAAGTCCTACGGCGCTGCCCACATCCTCAAGGGCATCGACCTGGAGGTCGCGCCGCGTGAGGTGTTCTGCCTGGTCGGCCCGTCCGGATCCGGCAAGTCCACCTTCCTGCGGTGCATCAACCACCTGGAGCAGATCAACGCCGGGCGGCTGTACGTCGACGGTGACCTGGTCGGCTACCGGCAGAAGGGCGACAAGCTCTACGAGCTGAAGGACAAAGAGGTCGCGCTCAAGCGCCGTGACATCGGCATGGTCTTCCAGCGCTTCAACCTCTTCCCGCACATGACGGCCCTCGAGAACGTCATGGAAGCCCCGGTCCAGGTCAAGGGCGAGGCCAAGGCCGTCGCCCGCGAGCGGGCCGAGCGGCTGCTGGACCGGGTGGGACTGGCCGACAAGGCCATGAACTACCCATCCCAGCTCTCCGGCGGCCAGCAGCAGCGCGTCGCCATCGCCCGTGCGCTGGCGATGGAGCCGAAGCTGATGCTGTTCGACGAGCCCACCTCAGCACTCGACCCGGAGCTGGTCGGTGACGTCCTGGACGTCATGCGGGGCCTCGCGGAGGACGGCATGACGATGATCGTCGTCACCCACGAGATGGGCTTCGCCCGCGAGGTCGGCGACGCCCTCGTCTTCATGGACGACGGCGTCGTGGTCGAGGCGGGCAACCCCCGCGACGTCCTGACCAACCCCCAGCACGACCGCACCAAGGCGTTCCTCTCCAAGGTGCTGTAGCGGCTGTAGCAAGCGAACACACGAAGAGGCGGTACGGGCCCGGCGGGGCCCGTACCGCCTCTTCGCTTGCCTACTGCACCGGTGTTCCTACTTCACCGCGAGCACCAGCGCGTCCGACGGCGACGCCCATACTGTCCGCGCCTCGCCGAAGCCGGACGCGCGCAGCGTCCGCGCGTGCCAGTCCGCCGAGGGGGTCTCGCCGTCGGCGTGCTCGCCGTAGATCGCGAAGCGCTCGGCGGTCGGGGCGGCGAGGGCCGGGTCCTGGGCCGCGAGCGCCCACCACTCGGCCCAGTCGACCGCGCCGGCCGCCTTGGCCCGATCCATCTGCGCGTGGCGCTGGGCACGCTCGGCGGCGTTGATGAGGGGGGTGGCGGGGTCGATCATGTGGTCGGCGTTCATGAACACACCCCCGTCCCGCACCAAACCGCCCACCTGCCCGTAGAGCGTCGCAAGCGGTCCGAGGTGCAGCCAGTGCAGCGCGGTCGCGGTGAGTACGGCGTCGTACGTCTCGTACGGCAGCTTCCGCGTCCACTGCGGGTCCTTCAGGTCCGCGGTGACGAAGGTGACCCGCTCGTCGCCCGCGAAGTGCCCCCGGGCGATGGTCAACAGCGCGGGGTCCAGGTCGACCCCGGTACTGACGGCCTTCGGGAACCGCTTGAGCAGCCGGTCCGTAATACTTCCCGTACCGCACGCCAGATCCAGCACCCGGGGCTCCGGCCCCACCAGTGCTCCGACCATGTCCAGCATCACCCGGAACCGCTCCTCACGGTCGGGCATGTACCACTCCTGCTGCCGGTCCCAGCTGTCCTGCCACGCCTGCCAGTCGGTCCCGGTCGCAGTCCCCGCCGTCTCCGTCATCTCCGAACCCTCCGCCACGTAATACCCTCGAAGCTGTATCAGCCGTTACTGAAAACTCTAGACCGCCGCCGTAAGGACTACAAGTGGAACTGGCCTATTACTCGGACTACGCCGTGCGCCTGGTCAACAGCGAGGAGCCGGCCCGCAACAAGGACGCCCTGACCTCGGTCGAAGCGGTCCGTGACCTGTTCGGCGCCAGTTCCCAGGCGGCCCGCCGGGCCACCGATGCGGACGTCACCCGCTTCCGGTCCGTACGGGCCCGCCTGCGCGCCGTCTTCGAGGCGGCGGACACGGGCGACCAGAAGCTCGCCGTGGACCTGCTGAACTCACTGCTCCTGGAGTTCCCGGTCAGCCCGCAGATCTCCGGGCACGACTACCTGGACGAGGACGGCCGCCCCCGCTGGCACATGCACCTGGCCGAACACCCCTCGAACGCGACCGCCGGCTATGCCGCCATCGCGTCCATGGGCCTCGCGTTCCACCTGACGGAGTACGGCGCCGACCGGCTCGGCCTGTGCCAGGCGGCGCCCTGCCGCAACGCCTACCTCGACACCTCGACCAACCGCTCCCGGCGCTACTGCTCGGACCGCTGCGCGACCCGTGCGAACGTCGCCGCCTACCGGGCGCGCAAACGCCTGGAGACCGAGCGGTCGGAGAGCACCGGGCGTACGGCCGAGAGCAGCCAGGACAGCACCACCCTCACCGAGCGCCGGCGGCCGGGCGTGACCGGCCGGTAACGGGCCCGTACCCGGCCGAGCACCAGCTCGGCCGGCACGGTCCCGAACACCCGGCTGTCCCCCTCGGCGTCCGGATTGTCCCCGAGGACGTACCAGCCGCCGTCGCGTCGCTCGACCAGCCGCTTGACGATCAGCAGGTCCTGCTGGAGGGGGTGGCGCAGTACGGCCACCTCCCCGGGCCTGAGGTCGGCCCCGTAGTGCACGAGCAGCTGATCACCGTGCAGCAGTGTCGGCACCATGGAGAGCCCTGTCACCTCGGCGACCCCGAAAGGCCTCGTCGGCTCCCGCCCCTGATCCGTCATCCGGCACCTCCCGGTCCGTTCCGTGCGTTCGGCCACCAGTCCCAGTCTGACCCTGGACTTTTGTCCTAGGCCCCGGGGGCACTCGCGAAAACGGCTCTCTCACGGAGTAATGTCCCACCTGAGAAGACGATCACGAGGAAGGACAGCTCAATGCTTTCCCGCCTGTTTGCCCCCAAGGTGAAGGTCAGCGCCCACTGCGACCTTCCCTGCGGCGTGTACGACCCGGCCCAGGCCCGCATCGAGGCCGAGTCGGTCAAGGCCGTCCAGGAGAAGTTCCAGGCCAACGACGACCCGCACTTCCGGGCCCGCGCGACGGTCATCAAGGAGCAGCGCGCCGAGCTCGCCAAGCACCACGTCTCGGTGCTCTGGAGCGACTACTTCAAGCCCCCGCACTTCGAGAAGTACCCGGAGCTGCACCAGCTGGTCAACGACGCCCTGAAGGCGCTCAGCGCCGCCAAGGCCTCGACGGACCCGGCCACGGGCCAGAAGGCACTGGACTACATCGCCCAGATCGACAAGATCTTCTGGGAGACCAAGAAGGCCTGACCTCGGCCTGCTCACCCGCACCCGGCCCGCAGGGCGCCACCAACGGCGTCCATGACGGACCGGGTGCGGTCTTCTTCGCCCGGCCACAGGTGCGCGTAGATCCACAGCGTGATGACGGCGGACGCGTGGCCGAGGACGAGCTGAACCTGCTTGACGCTCGCCCCGCCGGCGATGAGCGCGGAGGCATAGAAGTGCCACAGGTCGTGGGTCACCATGTGCGGCAGCTCGACGGGCTTGCGCCCTTCGCGCTCGGCCGCCTCGTTCTCCTCCGCCGGGCGTCGCCCGCGCACCCACCAGGACGGCCGGCGGGCCCAGGCGGAGTGCCGCGGGATCGAGGCCGAGTTCGGCCTGCGCCGTCTGAAGTCCGGTGACCTCACGGCCCCCCCGTACTCCCACCGGTGCCGAACGCGCCAAGGCCGAGCGCCAGGGCCCGACGGTGACGGCACGGCAGTGGCTACGCGAGCAGGCGTACGCGGTCGCCGCCGCCGTACGGACCGAAGCCGACTACTTCACCGTGCTGCAGTCCCTTGGCGTCAAGGTCAAGACGCGCCTCGGACCCGAGAGCGGTGACGTGATCGGCTACAGCCTCGCCGCACCCGGCGACACCAACACGGCCGGCGAACCCGTCTGGTACGGCGGCTCGAAGCTCGCCCCCGACCTCTCCATCAACCGTCTACGCGAACGCCTCCCCGACCAGAAGGTGGCCGACCGCCCCCGGTACGCGGCGGAGACTGCCGAGCCCTGGCAGCACACCACCGCCGCGATACAGACGGCACGCACGTCCTCGACTCCGACGACGATGCCGCCGCCCAAGGCCAGCTCGCCGCCTTCGGCGCTGCCCTGTACAGCATCGCCAGCGCCACACCCGGCCCGCACCGGGCAGAACTGCGGGCGGCGGCCACGGCGTTCAACCGCGCCCGCCGATCCGCCACCCGCGCGGACCACCAAGCCGCCGCCGCCCGGCGCCAAGCCGCCAAGGAACTCGCCTACGCCTCCAGCGAGCCGGGCGGGCTCGCCATCGCCCTGCTCTTCGTCACCGTGCACCTGGCGCGCGCCGCCGCCAAGTGGCACGAGCAGCGCGGCCACGAACAGCAAGCGGCAGCGGCCGAGGAAGCCTTCCGCCACCTCCAGGCGGGCCAGCAGGCCGCCGCCCCCGTCCTGGCGGACCTGGCCCGCCGCGCCCCGCGAGCGGAGACCGCCGCCGCTTCGAACAGGACATCCGCGCGGCCCTCCCCGCCCACGCCGACCGCATCGTGGCCGGCCCCTCCTGGGCTGCGCTGACCACCACCCTCGCCCGCGCCGAAACCGGCGGCCACACCGCCCGCCACCTCTTGGCCGAGGTCGTCGCCCAGAGGCAACTTGATAGCGCCGAGCAACCCGCCGAGGTCCTCAACTGGCGCATCACCGCTCAGCCGAACAAGCGGTCGCAAGCCGCTCGCGGTCGAAGCACCATGAGCGGCAAATCCCTTATGCCTGTCACGCCGCACCCTCAGGCCACACCAGTCACCGCCCTCCGGCCCGAAGTGCGTAGCCGGCACCGCTGACCCCGTGCAGTCGTCCTCGCCACCCATAGTGGCGGGGAAATCGGATCGGGATCGACTCCCGACCTGGAGGGACCAGCCAGAACGCTGCCTACCCCCTGGTGCCGTCCCAGCCAAATGCACGGACGTCGTCGCCGTTGAGCTCGCGGCTGCCTGTCCATGCGCGGACCTCTCGGTGGTGTGGCCGGGTAGCCGGACCGCAGGTGTGTCCTAGTACGAATATGCGTTCACCATGGAACCGCCTGCGGTCGCAAGTATGGTTAGGACATGACTCTGGAAGAACCGACTGCGCCGGATGGTCAAAAGATTCGAGAGAAGATGTGGGTTGAGCGCCCTGCCGGAACACACCTCTCGCAATCGCAAACTCCCGGTGGATACAGCTCTCTTGCGCGCGATGATGTCACTAATGGGCTCGAAACACATGCCACACTGTTCCCTATTGTCGATGACGATGAGAGTGAATCAGGTCCAATATCAGATCCGCCGCCGGCCTTCCCCTACCTAACCGAGGAGTACGCACCGGATTCGGAAGCGGAGGAGCTCTCGGAAGCCAAGAGACTGCTCGCAGCTCTAATTATTCTCGGCACCGTCAAGGCTGCGGAGAAGATTGGCCCCCACGCGCGGTCATGGTGGGACGTCCATGCGCTTCCAGCCATAAAGAAGACACGGAACAGGCTTGCTGAAACTCGCAGAACCGACAGCCGACCCGCCACCAGGATTGAATCCACACCTGCAGATTCCTCACAAAAAGTGATTGCAGCGCTCGAAAAGTACCGAGTGAGCATTAGCAGCACAGAGGCGCGAGAACGCTTTTTCGCAGCACTCATTTCCAGGCTATTCAGCGAAGAACAGATGAGAGTGCTACGCAACGCTCGGATCGAGGATGAGGAAGCCGGTCCTTTCGCTTTGATCAGCACAATGGAGGGACTCACCCCTAGGCAACTTGAGGACTGCGTCAAGCTAATGCTTGAGACACACCCCACGTTGCTCGACGAGCATTCAATGGCCGAACTCGGGAATATTCTCGACGATAAGTCGAGCCGATGGCGAGTCCGCTCTATCGATAAGCGAAAAGATTAAAAGAGGCACGGCGACTGACCCCGAATCCACCGGCTGATCTTTGCGGTGGAGAAGAACGGAACGAAGATGCACGCTGCCTGACGCCCCACCCGCTCCGCCGATGACCGTGGTAGCGCACCGCCACCGATTGTTCGGCGCGCTGACCACCCCGGTCACCCGCCCGGTTTGGGCTTGGCAGCACCGTTTCCCGGCGAGCTCGACCGCGCGACCCGGTTCGCTGCTATCCCGTTCAGAAACTGAACGGCTCCCAGGCAGAGCCCACAGGGCACCCTGGTGCCCCCGCTTTCGTGCCAGCGAGGGGCAGCAGTCATCTGGAGGCGCGGGCGGCGGGTACCTGCGAGACCCATGTCATGACCTCGGTCAGGTGCTCGGGCTGCAGCCCGAGGTATGGGTCGGGCTGAACGAGGAGAGTCGCCGGCCCCTTGGCAATGCGCTCCGCCGCCCAGGCGTGGTCGAGGCTGGTGAAGTCGTCGTCGATCCATACAGTGGGGGCATCGCCCAGCCAGGCGTCGACGTGATCGCGCTTCCACAGGTAGCCGTTGGGGTGGCTGGTGGTGATCCGGGGACGCGGGAGGTCGACGTGCGGCAGTGGCGGGAGGCCGAGGAGTGGTCCGATCAGGGTGGTGGCGTCCTGCCGCCAGCTGGTGCACCAGACGGGTGTGACCAGGCCGGTACCGATCACGTCCGTGAGCATGGGGCCGTGGGCGGGATCGAGCCAGACGGTGACCGGGTTGTCGGCGCTCCGGCCGGTAGGGATGACGTCGTGGCGAGCGTGGGTGGCCGGGGTCGAGCCGGCCGCCTTGGGGAAGGGTATGAGGACGCCGTCGATGTCGAGGAGCAGGTAGGGCGGGCGCATCGGTCCCTCCAGGGGAAGCCGGGGCGAATGGCTGTCAGAGCTTGCGGGCGCGGATCAGCAGGGTGGTGGGCCAGTGGCCCATGCGGGGGTCGTGGAACTCCTGGGCCGAGGTGAGCCAGAAGCCGGCATGGCTGAGGTGCTTCTCCCAGCGGTCGGTAGCGAACTCCCAGCGGGCGATGGGGAGCCGGGTGCGGTCGGGCAGGGTGACGAAGTCGCGGCGGGGTCGGTCGTCGCCGGAGGGGCTACGGCCGCCGCGCTGCGGGTGGGGGACGGAGAAGGCGAGCACTCGGCCGGGCGTGAGGCGCTGGGCGATGGTCGGGAGGAGGAGCTCGGGGGTGACGAGGCCGACAGCGCCGAAGATCGAGTAGATCGCGTCGAACTGCTCGTCGGAGGCTTGCAGGTAGTGCAGGGCGTGGCCGGCGACGAAAGTGAGGTTGTTCAGCCGTCCGTAGTGGGAGCGGGCGCGGCGGACCTGGAGGCCGACCAGGTCGACGCCGGTGACGTGGGCGCCGTGGCGGGTGGTGAGGTGGGCGGCGTTGTGGCCGGGTCCGCAGCCGAGCTCCAGGAGTCGCTTGCCGCGCAGGTCGGGGCCGAGGACCTCGGCACCGGGTCCTTGGCCGGGCCGCGTCGTCCACTCCATCCGTGCGGGTACGGACAGCGGTTCGGCGAGTCCGGCCCCTGTGCGCTGGAGGGCGTGGGCGTGCCACGGGGAAGCCTGGGCGAGCACGTCAGATCTCCAGGTGGTGGAGCACATCGGTGAGGTGCCGGCGGACGGACTTCATGTAGGCGGGGTCGGTGGCCGGGTCGTTGATCCAGCGGATGGACTGCTCCATGAACCACTCGACGGCCCACATGCGGTGCCAGCCGAGAGCCCAGTTCTCGGCGGTGAGCCCGCCGCGCGGGGCGAGGGCGTCGGGGGTGCCGCCGGCGGTGACGTACTGCTCCAGGAAGACGCGAAGGCGCACGGGGTGCGGGGGTTCGACGGTGCCGTGCCAGCTGGCGAGGTCGAGCAGGCCGGGGCCGGTGAAGGCGCGGGCGAAGTCGAGCAGCCTCCAGCCCTGTTGCTCGATGTGGAGGCTGGTGGGGTGGAACTCGGAGTGCACCCAGCCGAACGGCGCCATCGTCGCTCCGGCGGAGCGGCTCTCGGCGGCCTGGGCGATTCGGTCCAGTGCGTCCTCGACGTCGTCGGCGTCCTGCCACCGCTCGGCCTTGCGCAGTCTGCCGAGATGCTCCAGCGCCCGGGCGGGCAGCGTGCGCAAGCGCTCCTGGTCGAGGACGGGCAAGGGCGGAGCCGTACGGGTGCCGTGCAGGACCACGGCCGCGGCGACGCCGTCGAGGTCGTCTGCCTCGCGGACGGTGGGTCCGAGGTCGTCCATGAGCATGCCGAGCCAGCCGTCCAGGACGGCGGAGGCGTGGACCTGGGGGACGGGGACGCCGAGCGTGTGGGCCAGGCGGAGGGCCTGGTCCTCGTTGTCGAACGGCTTCTTGGCGTACTTGAAGATGGCCGTGGCACCGTCGGGGATGGTGACGCGCTCGACGCCGGACATGGACCATACGCGTACCTCCTCCCGTACGGCGGTGGTTTGGCCCGCCATGGTGAGCAGGTTGTCGAGCAGTTCGGCGCTGGGGTTCGTGGTCACGTGGGGGCTCCGGGGAGGGGTGGTGGCGTCCGGGGCGGGCGGGAGGTGCCGGCCCGCCCCGGAGCCTGGTCGGGTGGGGTTACGCGGCGGGGTTCACGCGGTGGGCGTAGACCTGCTCGATCCAGCCCGCCTTGAACGCGGCGAGGTCGTCGCGGAAGTTGGCCATCGAGGCGCCGTAGGGCGCGACGACGCCGCCGGACTGGTCCGGCACGGACTGGCAGCCGTGCACGAGCCGGCCGCCGAGAGCGGCGTGGGCCTTGATGGACTCGATCCGGCGGTGCTCGTTGAACCAGCCGCCGTGGTAGACCTCGTCGAGCATGCCGCCCATCTCGTCGTCCAGGTCGAAGACAACGGAGGTGGCGGCGGGGAAGAACCAGCACGGGCCGACGTTGGAGATGTGCCCGTCCAGCTCCACCTTGTTGAGCGCCATGAGCGTGGCCGCCTCGCGCAGCATCCGCAGGTGCTCGGCGGTGATCTGCGGCAGGCCGAGGCCGGCCAGGTGGTCGTCGCGGAAGAGGTACGCGTACACCTGGTGCGCGGTGGCCAGGACGCGGGCGGCTTCGGAGGTGGACTCTCCGTGGTGCTTGATGAAGTCCATCGCGAGCTGCTCGACCGCGCTCTCGGTCGTCTCGTCCACGTCCAGGAGCTGGGCCTTGACCAGCTCCCAGTCGGCGACGAGCCACGAGTTCGACTCGAAGCGGAAGAAGTACTCGGCCGGGTCGATGGTGATGCTCCGGCCGTCGACCTGGACGCCGGGCAGGCGGCTCCAGCGCGGGTCGAACGCCTCAGGCAGCTCGACCGTGATGGCCTTGGTGTCGATGGTGGTCACCGTATCTCCGTCTCTGTTGGGCCGGATTCGGGCACAGGAATGCCCGAACCAGGTGTGGGCGTACGGAATTTCGGGGTGCCGCCCGGGCCAAGGGAGCCTGGATCACGGTCGCGCCGTTCCGGGCAGCTGCTGATAAGTGAACCCGTGGTCACGCTCAGTGGGTACGGTGGAAGACAGTTGAAGCGGTATACGCGGTTTACAGCTCCGGAGTGGAGGCGATCGTGGCGGCGCAGAGAGGCCCCAACTCCCGTCTGCGCGGCGTCATCAACGCGGCCGACTGCACCTACGAGGCCCTCGCCAGAGACGTGCGGCGCGTTGCCGCCGAGAACGGCGAAATCCTCCAGACCAACAAGTCGGCCATCTCGCACTGGGTAAACGGCACCCGCGCCCCTTCGGGCCAGGTAGGCCAGTACCTCGCCGAAGCACTGTCCCGCCGAGCGGGACGCACGATCACCCAGACCGAGATCGGCCTCCGCTCCGGCGAGGCCGCACCGCAGGCGGAATCCGACCCCGTCCTCGCCGTCACCGACCTGGGCCGGGCCGACGTCGAGCGCCGCCGCTTCCTCGCCATCGCGGCCTTCACCACCGCCGGCGTCGCCATGCCGCTCGGATACGACCACGAGGCCACCGCCCGCATGCTCCGCGCCCGCACCGGCATGTCCGTGGTCGGTGCGGAGGACGTGCACGTCGTACGACAGATCACGGCTGCCTTCAGCGCGGCCGACGAGCGCCTCGGTGGCGGGCACGGCCTAACCACGGTCACCGCCTACCTCGCCGACACCGCCGCCCCGATGCTCCGCGGACGCTTCCCCAGCGAAGCGTTACGCCGGGCAGCCTTCGGCGCCGTCGCCGAGCTCGCCTACCTCGCCGGATGGAAGCACCACGACCTCGGCCAAGAAGGCGCCGCCCAGCGCTACTACCAGGTCGGCTACCAGCTCGCCTGCGAAGCGGACTCCCACGGCCACGGGGCCTGGATGATGCGTGCCCTCGCCCATCAGGCCCTCAGCCTCAAGCGGCCCCACCACTGCGTAGACCTTGTCGAAGGCGCCCTGCGACGCGACCTCGGCCACGTCGACGGCCAGACCGAGGCCCTCCTCCACATCACCCACGCCAGCGCCTACGCCGCAACCGACGAGAACCCCTTGGCCGCACGCGCCCTGCTCGCCGCCGAAGACGCCCTCCTCCGGGACGACGGCCCCCAACCCAGCTACTCCCGCGTCAGCGGCCCCGCCGCCGGCACCGTGGCCAGCCACACCGCCCGCACCCTGACCGACCTCGCCGACCACATCGGCACCGAGCAGCAGCACCGCGATGCCCTCACCCGTTGGGACCCGGGCAAGTACAAGCGCGTCCACGCCCTCACCCACGCCGACCGTGGCGACAGCCTCGCCGCCCAGGCCCGCGCCGACGAAGCCGTCGCCGCCTGGACCCAGGCCCTGGCCCTCATGGAGGGCATGACCCCTGACCGGACCCGCAAGGCCATCTCCTCGATCCGCTCCACCCTCGCGGTCTACCAGCGGCGCAAGGTACCCGGCGCCGCCGATCTCGCCCGCCGCGCACGCGAAGCCCTCGCCTAACATGCCCAACAACCCGCCCGACGAAGGGAACACCGTGGCCCAGCAGACAGACGACCAACCGAAGGCCCTCAAGCCGGCCTTGGAATCCATGACCCTGCTGGTCGCGGCCGTCATCGTCCACGACAAGGCCACTAACCGCGTCGTCCTCCTCCAGCGCAGCGAAAACGCCAAGTTCGCCCAGGGCCTGTGGGACCTCCCCGTCGGCAAGAGCGAGCCCGGCGAGCCGATCACCGAGACCGCAGCCCGTGAGCTGTTCGAAGAGACGGGCCTGACCGTGAAACCGGAGGCCCTGAAGGTCGCCCACATCATCCACGGCGCCTGGGGCGTCGAAGCCCCCAACGGCTTTCTCACCGTCGTTTTCGCCGCCCACGACTGGACCGGCGAACCCGAGAACCGCGAACCCCGCAAGCACTCCCAGGTCCGGTGGGTCGACGCCGACGCAGTACCCGAGAACTTCGTCGACACCACTTCAAGCGCCCTTCGCCGATACCTCACGGGAGGCCCGGAGGTCTCCCTCGACGGCTGGCAATAGGAACGCCGATACCTCTCATGGGCTGAAGGGACCGGCGTTATTCCTCCTGCACTTCCCCGCCGCAAGCCGGACTCGCTCTTCGCCGACCGCGGCTACGACATCTACAGCGACCAGGTCCGCGCCCGAGGCATCGTGCCCGCGCCCGCGCGGCACCTACCGCTGAGTCGTGGAGAGGGCTTTTGCGTGGCTGCACGGCTTCCGACGTCTGCGCATGCGCTGGGAACGCAGGCCGACATCCACGAAGCCTTCCTCATGGCATGCTCCGTCAAGAATAGGCTTCACTCAACAACACCCCTAGCAAAAAAAGCGACGGGTCATCTATAGTTGTGGGTGGCGTAATTAATCCGAGGAGGCAGCGTGGGCGAAAAGGTTACCTACCAAAACATCACCGCCACGGTGCGCCCGCCTCGCTGCGCCATCTTCATCAACGGGAAAAGTGAATACTGGAAGACTGCCGTAGACGGCGCCATCGCCAAGGCGTCAGAAACGTGGGGTGGTCGCTACTTCTTGATTATTCCCACAGACGGGATAACCATTGCGGATAAGTTCTGGGAGCTTCTGAAAGCGTACAACCCCGACCACCTCGCAGTCTTCGACTTGACATTCAGCGACCTTGAAGTTGCCGACCCGAAGCAGTACAAAGCGACGAAGGAGCAATACAAAAAGTCCTGGGATTCAAATGGGAATCTCGCGGATCATTTTGAAGAATGGTTTTCAGGCAGCGCAGCACAATCGAGGGTGGATCAGCTAACCATAAGCGATGCTCTGGATAGGGAGCTGATCTACAGGCTCAGTCCTTTTCATTTTAATGACGCGATCGACACGCACTTGACCCGTAAATCAGGCTTCGGGTATCCGTTCACGAAGATCGCTAAGATCATTTCAGCTTCAACGCGCCATATTGGCCTGGTAAGGCTCGCCCCGCAGATTGAAGACCTGACATTGAAGCTCCTCGTTCATTCTGAGACGGGAGTAGCCAGTGAGGATCATTACGCTGAAGCCGGGTTCATCGCAGAACCCCTGCCAAATGACTATGCAATCCTAGATGTTCTGAAGCATGTTGGTGGTTCACGTCTGACGTCTGCTGCCATTCAAGATCAAGAGCCACGACTCGATGATGACTTCCTGCCTAACACTCCATTTGGCCTGAGTATGTTGCACCTCGGTCAGTACTACAGGGCTGATCGTCACATGGATTATAAGGAGCCGGTTGTCCTTGTTCTTGGAGACACGGTCGAGGACTGTTGTTTGTACTACTCACTTTCCCGGCTACATGAGGGTGTTCGGTGGCTGCCCCTTAAATGGCTGCGAGCGTGCAATAAGGCTTTGAATGAGCGACGCACCCAACGCAAAAAGGAGGAGGAACCGCGCCCATTCACCCTACAAGAGAATGCTGTCCGAGCGCTCGTTAATCTCGCTTATGAGCTTATCGAATATGGGCACCACGAGAAGCGAATCCAGCTATGTAGTGCGAGCTTGAACCGAAGGCAATTGGTAGCCTATCGAACTCAAGTGGCCCGCTGCTCCTACTTCGCAGCCAGCGAAGTAAGCACTCATATCGACTGCATTCCGATGAAATCGGTTTCCACATCATGCATCTTGCGCGTGTTTGAAACGAACAACTATGTAAACCATCACAGCATGACCTTTGTTGACGGAAAAAGCGTCAGCCAATTCGAGACGCCTGCAGTCAAGAATTTCAGCGAAATTAGACTGCCAGATCATTACTGGCTCACCTCGCTACGAATTGAAGGTTATCAGCCGCCCTCTCTTCCAAAACTGGGTCCTAGAATCGTCAACTTGCACAACTCAACGACTGAGTCTCGTATAGCTGAAGACGGTATCGTATACCAGTGCCCAAACTCGATGATCTTTGGCAATGAGCTGGATGCAGTACTCGTACGCCCTAAGATTGAAATGCCGGATGAGATGGGCCTGTTCGCTGCCTACTTTGAGAACGCGGATGTCACGGTGAAATACTCCGACAAGGGTAAGTACTTCATGGACACCCTTCGTCGCTTTGGTGGACTCGACCATCTGGGACGTTTTATCAAGTCACCAGACACCCGTGACATCCTTGATAAGTTCAGTTGGACAAAGAAGCAAGCAAAAGGCATTCAACTCTCAGAGATTCCTGGTGAGCGCGGCAGCGTGATCTGCCTCAACGAAAGCGCTGATGAGCAGCGCAGCTACCTGAACCTAAATGCGTTTACTTTGAGCATGGGAAGCGAAGAGGCTGCCGCTTCCCTCGTCGATGACCTCGTGGGAAAGCGAATCATTGAGCGCGGCTATATTTTCCGATGCGAGAGATGTGATGCATCTGCTTGGTATAGTTTCGACTCGCTTTCTAACGAGTTCGTCTGTGTCCGTTGCGACCTTCGCCAACAGTTCACGGTAGGCCACTGGAGGGAGCCTGCACTGCCACACTGGTACTACAGGCTGGCAGAGACGGTGCGGCTCTTTTACGTCCATAACTCACACGTGACGGCGTTGGCGCTCCATTCCCTCAAGGCTCGCTCGAAAACTGCGTTCCACTTTGTCCCCGAGATGGATCTCGTGGGTTTTCCGGGCAGCAGCGGTAAGAGGGAGATGGACATTGCCTGCATTCTCGACGGTGAGGTGATTTTTGGAGAATGCAAGACTGAGCCGTTGCAGGCTAAGGATATCGCAAAATTTAAAACTCTTCGAGGGATGAGCGTAACACCGCCTACGAAGATTGTGTTCGCGACTACGCGACCCGTGACTGATGCATTTAAAGCGCAGGCGCAGAAGCTTGGTAACGCAGAAATCCTTACAGAAAGAGACCTCATGGACTTTTAGCCATCATGATTCAATCCGCCCCTACTGCAAAGCTTCAGCGCGCCAGTTCTACGGTTCAGATGGGCATGGCCGGCGCAGGGTTGATGACGGCGTTCCGCCACACGTCCGATTTCGTCCCGCTCGAAGACTTTGACAGCTAACACAATGAGCCGAATTGTCGGTGGGTGATGAGACAGCAGGCGAGTTTGAGGAAAGCTTCGTGTGGGCACTGTCTGGGGCGATTCGACACACACGCCTGGGGCAGGACAGCGATGCAGCAGCAGAGCTACTGAGGTTGAACTCGTGATTTCGCTGGGTTGCTCAGGTGGGTCTGATGGTCAGGCCGGTCTCGGCGAGGCAGCCGTCTATGAGCTCGCTGTGGTACTGGATGTGCCGTAAGCCTCGGCGGATGCGCTGGATGAGGTGCTCGGGGGTAGTGAAGGCGACGTTGGACAGCCAGCCGCGCCGCAGCAGTGACCAGACGCCTTCGACGGGGTTGAGGTCGGGTGCGTAGGGCGGCAGGTAGTAGATGGTCAGCCAGTCCCGGGATGCGGCGAACTCCCTAGCCCGGCGGCCTTGTGGACGTTCAGGTTGTCCCAGATGAGCACGATCGGGCCGCCGAGCTGCTGGTGTGCGGCGATCAGCAGGTCCCGGTAGTCGCGCCAGGAGAAGCTCTTGCGGCCGTCGCGCCGGCCGTCATCCCGGCGGGGCCGGTAGATCAGCCGGGACCGGTGGCCGGGCTTGTAGCAGGTCAGCGCGGCGATCGATATCCGTCTGCGAGAGCGGCCGCGGACCCGCACCACCGGGGTGCGGCCTCGCTGCGACCAGGTCTTGGCGTGCGGCGGCGTCATGGAGAAGCCGGCTTCGTCCTC
>NZ_JBSOPZ010000060.1:0-27098 GCF_053763515.1 Streptomyces mabaensis | reverse complement strand
CCCCCCCCCCCCCCCCCCCCCCCCCCCCCCCCCCCCCCCCCCCCCCCCCCCCCCCCCCCCCCCCCCCCCCCCCTCCCGCGGTTGCACTGATCAGTCGTTGATGACGCAGTTCTCGCTGAACGCCGGGTTGAGCAGCCCGATCACGTTGATGCTGTTGCCACAGGCGTTGACATTCAGATCAACCGGGATCTGGACCAGGTTGCCCGACAGGACGCCTGGTGAGTAAGCCGCGATGCCATTGGCCTCGGAATCGGCTACAGCGACCCCGGAAGTGGCCAGCACCCCGGCACAGGCGGCAAGCCCGGCAGCCAGGACAGCAGTACGGAACGGCATGTTTCCTCCGATCGGTGGGATGAAATGACGTTCCATTGCAGCCAGGTGATGCCCCGTATCAGGTGAATTGCGCCGACCGAGGGCGGGGCGGGCCGGCCGGGTGTGATCCGAACGGCTGAAACGCGCTCAACCCCCCGCCACCCACGCAACCGTGCGGGCCGGTACGGAGTCCTGTCCGCCGACCACCGTCGCAGACAGGGGATTCGCATGTCAGTACGTACGATCCGGACCGCGCTGACCGCACTGACCACCACGGTCGTGGCGGCAGCCGTCGCCACCACCGCCTTCGTCACGCCCGCCGCGGCAGCGGACGCGAGGCCCGCCGGCTCCGGCCACGACGCCACCCGGCAGGCCATCGAGGCGGCGGTACGGGACGGAGTGCCCGGCGTGGTGGCCCAGGTCCAGGACCGGAACGGCACCTGGACCGGCACCGCCGGGGTCGCCGACCGCCGCACCGGACGCGAGCGCCACGCCGCCGACCGCTACCGCGTCGGCTCCATCACCAAGACCTTCGTCGCCACCGTGCTGCTCCAGCTGGAGGCGGAAGGCAGAGTCGACCTGGACGACACGGTCGAGAAGTGGCTGCCCGGCCTCGTACGCGGCAACGGTCACGACGGCCGGAGCATCACCCTCCGCCAGCTCCTCAACCACACCAGCGGCATATACAGCTACACGAGCGACCCCGGGTTCGTCCGGGACGTCTTCGGCGAGGGGTTCTTCGAGCACCGCTACGACACCTGGACCCCGCGGCAGCTCGTGGGGCTCGCCATGACCCACCGGCCCGACTTCGCGCCCGGCACGAGCTGGAACTACTCCAACACCAACTACGTCGTCGCCGGACTGGTCATCGAGAAGGTCACGGGCCGCCCGTACGGGTCCGAGATCGAGCGCCGCATTCTGCGCCCGCTCGGCCTGCGCGCCACCTCCGTGCCCGGCACCAGCGCCCGGATGCCGAAGCCCAGTGGCCGCGCCTACTCGAAGCTGTCCGACGACCCGGCGGCCACCAAGATCCACGACGTCACCGAGCTGAACCCGTCCATCGCGGGCGCGGCCGGCGAGATGATCTCCAACTCCTCGGACCTCCAGCGCTTCTACCGCGCGCTGCTGCGCGGCAAGCTGCTTCCGAAGCAGCAGCTGAAGGAGATGACCACGACCGTGGCGGTGAGCGACGAACTGCCCGGCTTCCGTTACGGGCTGGGGCTGACCCAGCAGAAGCTGTCCTGCGGCAAGGACGTCTGGGGCCACGGTGGCGGCATCCACGGCTCGGGCTCCGAGGCGGTCGCCACCCGGGACGCGAGCCACACCCTCGCGATGAACTTCAACGGCGACTGGGCGGGCGACTCGCGTCGGGTCGTCGAGGCGGAGTTCTGCGGCAGGTGACCTGCCGCGCGTGACGGCCGCATCCGGCTGGCCGCAGCTGACGGGCCGCAGCTGACCGGCCGCACCCGGCCGGTCCGTCGTGCGCGGGACACGTCGTGCGCGGGACACACGGGGGTCCCGCGCACGACGTCACCGCGGCAGTACCACCACGTACGCGGCCGGGTCGCGGTCGCCGGAGGCCATCAGCGCGGTCCTGACCACTGCGGCCTGCTGGTCGGCCGCGTCGCGCAGCTTGCGCGGCGTGATGTGGACGACCGTGATGCCGAGCCGCTCCAAGTGTTCGCGCTTACGGGCCTGTTCGGACCACTGCGCGTCCTCCTCCAGCCGGTGGCCCTGCCGGTGTCCCTGCCGGGACGCCCGCGTGTCCAGCTCCACCGCGACCGCCTGGTCGGGCCAGTACGCGTCGACCCCGCCCAGGTGCGGGCCGCCCGGCAGGCGCAGGTCCACGTTCCACAGCGGGTCGGGCAGGCCGTACGCCCGGACCATCTCGTACAGCCGGTCCTCGGCGATCGCCCGGCCCTCCGCGAGCAGCGAGTCGACCGCGTCCACCACGTGCGGCCGGGTCAGCAGCCTGGCCCGGGTCAACTCCCGTACGACGGAGTTGGCTTCGCAGTGGCCGCCGCGTACTGCCTCGGTGAGCAGCCGGCGTACCGCGTTGGCGTCGGCGAGGTGCGCGACGGCGTCGGCGACCGCCCGGGCCACGGGCGCGACGGGCACTCCGGTCAGCTGCTCCGGGTCGGGCAGCGCCGCGGTGCGGACCAGCCGTACGAAACCGGTCGACCGCAGCCGGCGCGTGCGCGGGACCAGGACGTCGATCCGGTCCAGCGCGAGCAGCGGAGGGGCGGAGGCGAACCGGTGCAGCGCCAGGGCCGCCAGCCCGGTGATCATCGCCTCGCCGTACGGCAGGGGCCGGACGGAGGCGGCCCGCTCCGGCGTGGCCGGCTGCTCGGGCAGGACGCCGGCCGCGGCCGGCCGGCCGGCGTGCAGCAGCGCCGCGTGCAGCCGCTCCTCGCTGGTCGGGGGACCGGGGTGCAGCAGGAAGACGCCGGGGAGGAGCTGCTGCCACGGCCCGCCGGGCCGGCAGCGCTCGGCGGCGCCGGCGGCGGTCACGCCGTGCAGCTCGCGCAGCTGCGCGACGCCGAGGACCCGGCGCTGCACGTCGGAGAGGTGGCGGAGGGGGCGGGGGGAGAGCGGGGTGTTGTGGTTCATGACCGGGGGTTTCCCGCCCGGGATCCGCCCCCTAACCGCTGTTACACGCCCGTCGACAAATCCGGACAAGGGCGTCCTAAAGTACGGGCGTTCGACTGCCGATCAGGGCCCTCGGCCCAGGCCCCTGATCAGCACGTCGTCACACCGCGTCAGAGGGCGAACCGTATGCCGTCACACAGCGTCAGATGCCGCCGCGTCGCACACCTGTCCGCGCAGCGCGCGTGCCAGGTCGTCGCGCGCCTCCAGAACCAGCCGGCGCAGGGCGGGTGCCGCGTCCGCGTGGCTGTCCAGCCACGCGTCCGTGGCGTCCAGCGTCGCCCGGTCGTCCTGGAGGGAGGGGAACAGGCCCCGCACCACATCCATGCCGATCTGGATCGAACGCTCGGTCCACACCCGCTCGATCGCCTCGAAGTACTTCGACGCGTAGGGCGCCAGCAGCTCCCGCTGCCCCGCCTGCGCGAAGCCGGAGATCGTCGCCTCCACCAGCGCGTTGGAAAGCGCGTCCGACTCGACCACCGCCACCCACGCCTGCGCCTTGACCTCGGCCGAGGGACGCGCGGCCAGGCAGCGCACCTGGTGCCGCTTGCCCGAGGCGGTGTCGTCGCGCGCCAGCTCCGCGCCGATGGCCTGCTCGTCGGCGGCGCCGTGCGAGGCCAGCGGCTCCAGGAAGGCCCAGCGAAGCTCCTGGTCGACATCGAGACCGTCGATCTTCGCCGTGCCGTCCAACAGGCCCTGCAACAGCTGGAGATCGGACTCGGTGGTGGCGGTGGCGGCGAAGAACCGCGCCCAGGTCAACTGGTTCTCGCTGCCCGGCTCGGCGAGCCGCAGCTCGCGCAGCGCGCCCTCGGCCAGCGCGCGGCCGCCCTCCTCGCGCCACTCGGGCGCGGCGTAGTGCGTGACCGCCGAGCGGGCCCAGGCGTGCAGCATCTGGAGCACGCCCACGTCCGACTCGCGCCCGGCGAAGTTCAGAACGAGCGCGACGAAGTCGCGGGCCGGCATCAGCGCGTCGCGGGTGAGGCTCCACAGGGCCGACCAGCACAGCGCCCGCGCCAGCGGGTCGGTGATCTCGCCGAGGTGCTTGCGCAGGGTGGCCAGCGACCCCTCGTCGAAGCGGATCTTGCAGTACGTGAGGTCGTCGTCGTTGACGAGCACCAGCGCCGGCCGCTCGGATCCGGCCAGCCCGTCCACGACCGTGCGCGGGCCCGCCACGTCCACCTCGGCGCGGGCGTAGCGTACGAGCGCGCCGTCCTCGTCGCGCCGCCGGTAGAGCCCGACCGCGACCCGGTGCGGCCGGAGTTCGGGGTGCGAACCGGCCGCCTCCTGGATGATCGCCAGCTGGGTGATCCGGTCCGAGGCGTCGTAAGTGAGCTGGGGCGTCAGCGCGTTGACCCCGGCCGTCTGCAGCCAGGACCTGGCCCAGCCGGCCATGTCCCGCCCGGACGTCTCCTCCAGTACGGACAACAGGTCGCCCAGGCGGGTGTTTCCGTACGCGTGCCGCTTGAAGTAGCGCCGGGCGCCCTCCAGGAACGCGTCCTGCCCGACGTACGCGACGAGTTGCTTCAGTACCGAGGCGCCCTTGGCGTACGTGATGCCGTCGAAGTTGAGCTTGGCGTCCTCCAGGTCACGGATGTCCGCCGTGACCGGGTGCGTGGAGGGCAGCTGGTCGGCCCGGTAGGCCCACGCCTTGCGGTTGTTGGCGAAGGTGACCCATCCGTTGTCGAAGCGGGTCGCCTCCACCAGGGAGAACGACCCCATGAAGTCGGCGAAGGACTCCTTCAGCCACAGGTCGTCCCACCACTGCATGGTGACCAGGTCGCCGAACCACATGTGGGCCATCTCGTGCAGGATGACGTTCGCCCGGCGCTCGTACGACGCCTGCGTCACCTTGCCGCGGAAGATGTACTCCTCGCGGAAGGTCACCATCCCCGGGTTCTCCATCGCGCCGAGGTTGTACTCGGGGACGAAGGCCTGGTCGTACTTGCCGAAGGGGTACGGGTAGTCGAAGTGGTCGTGGAAGAAGTCCAGGCCCTGCTTCGTCACCAGGAAGACGTCGTCGGCGTCGAAGTACCGGGCGAGCCCCTTGCGGCACATCGCGCCGAGCGGGATCTCCAGCGTGGTGCCGTCGCTCAGGGTGCGGCTGTAGGAGTCGGTGACGTAGTGGTACGGGCCGGCCACGACCGCGGTGATGTACGTCGAGATCGGCTTCGTCCCGGCGAACCGCCACACCCCGTCCAGCTGCGACCCGACCGCGCCGTTGCTCCACACGGTCCAGCCCTCGGGCGCGGAGACCTCGAAGAGGAAGGGGGCCTTCAGATCGGGCTGCTCGAAGTTGGCGAAGACGCGGCGCGCGTCGGCCGGCTCGTACTGCGTGTAGAGGTAGACCTCGCCGTCCTCCGGGTCGACGAAGCGGTGCATGCCCTCGCCGGTGCGGCTGTACGCGCACTGCGCGTCCACCACCAGCACGTTCTCCGCGGCCAGGTCGTCCAGCGCGATCCGGGTGCCGTCGAACACGAGCGCCGGATCCAGCTCGCGGCCGTTGAGCCGTACGGTGGTCACCGACGGCGCGACCAGGTCCGCGAAGGACGCCGCGCCGGGCTCGGCGGCGCGGAAGCGGATGGTGGTCACCGAGCGGAAGGTGCGCGGACCGGTCCCGGATTCGTCATCGCCGACCGCGGAACGCAGGTCGAGCGACACTTCGTACCCGTCGACGGACAGCAGTGCTGCCCGCTCGCGGGCCTCGTCGCGGGTCAGGTTCTCTCCGGGCACCGGCACTCCTTCGTGCGTGTTGACCTCCAGCGGTTCGAATCCTCCCACGGGGGTCCGCGGCGGAGGCACCCGGGAATGACACCGGTCACCGGCGTTGTTGCGCATGACTACGCGCGCGACCGACGTTCTTATCGAGGAGAGACATGTCCGAAACCCCGGCGACCACCGCGGCGACCGGCAAGACCCCCGTCGACTTCTGGTTCGACCCGCTCTGTCCCTGGGCGTGGATGACGTCCCGCTGGATGCTCGAGGTCGAGAAGGTGCGCGACGTCGAGGTGCGGTGGCACGTCATGAGCCTTGCGGTGCTGAACGAGAACCGCATCGACGAGCTGCCCGAGGAGTACCGCGAGATGCTCGCGACCCAGGCCTGGGGCCCGGTCCGCGTCGTCATCGCGGCCCAGCAGAAGTTCGGCGAGCAGATCACGGGCCCGCTCTACACGGCGCTCGGCACCCGTTTCCACAACCGGGGCGAGGGCCCGACCCTCGAAGCCGTCGCGGCGGCGCTGGAGGAGGTCAGCCTGCCGGCGGACCTGATCGAGTACGCCGGTTCGCACACCTACGACGCCGAGCTGCGCGCCTCCCACCAGGAGGGCATCGAGAAGGTCGGCCAGGACGTCGGCACCCCGGTGATCGCGGTCCCGGGCGCGGACGGCGAGCAGATCGCCTTCTTCGGCCCGGTGGTCACCCCGGCGCCCAAGGGCGAGGCGGCGGCGAAGCTGTGGGACGGCACCCTGCTGGTGGCGTCGACGCCGGGCTTCTACGAGATCAAGCGCACCCGGACCGAGGGCCCGATCTTCGACTGAGCGGATCTCCCCGGCTGCGAAAGGCCCCCGCGAGTCACGTCCTCGCGGGGGCCTTCCGTTCATCCGCCTGCCCGGTGAAGGTTGAGAAGACGATCACGAGCAGGGCGCTGTGGGGGTGCCGGCGCTACGGAGCGAGCAGCAGGCTGTGCGCGCGCTCCTTGGCGGAGGCGTAACGCTTCGCCACGTCCTGCCAGTTGACGACCTGCCACATGGCCTCGATGAAGTCCACCTTCTGGTTCTTGTACTGCAGGTAGAAGGCGTGCTCCCAGGCGTCGAAGACCAGGATCGGCACCGACCCCTGGCCGACGTTGCCCTGGTGGTCGTAGACCTGCTCGACGATGAGGCGGCCGCTGACCGGCTCGTACGCGAGAACGCCCCAGCCCGAACCCTGCGTGGTGGCCGAGGCCTTGGAGAGCTGCGTCCTGAACTTGGCGAAGGAGCCGAAGGATTCGGCGATGGCGTCGGCCAGCTCGCCGACCCCGTCCTTGTCCAGCGGCTCGCCGCCACCGTCACCGGTCATGTTGTGCCAGTAGATCGAGTGCAGGATGTGGCCGGAGAGATGAAACGCGAGGTTCTTCTCCAGGCCGTTGATGGCCCCCCACGCCTCCTTGTCGCGCGCCTCCTCGAGCTGTTCGAGGGTGTCGTTCGCGCCCTTCACGTAGGCCGCGTGGTGTTTGTCGTGGTGCAGCTCGATGATCTGCGGGTTGATGACGGGCTCAAGCGCCGCGTAGTCGTACGGAAGTTCCGGAAGTGTGTAGATGGCCATGATCGACAACAACGCCCTTCGACAATTCTTATTGCAAAAGACTTGCAACTGCACCTTAACAGCAGAAGCTGGTGGGTGTGGGATGGCGCGAAGTCACCCATGCGGGTGAGCAAGCGCCCTAGAATCGAAGATCATCCGAGCGGGGGGCACTCCATGGATCCGCAGATCGCCGATCTGGCCAGAACGGCCGGAACGACGATGGTGTCGTTGATGGCCACGCACGCCTGGGAGTCGGCGCGCGGAGGCATGGTCGCGCTCTGGCGGCGTTTCCAGCCGGGCAGAGCCGACGGGATCGGCGACGAACTCGACGCCACCCGGGACGACGTCCTGCTCGCCCGCGAGTCCGGCGACGAGGAGTCCGAGGCCGAGCTGGCCGCCGAATGGCAGGGGCGGCTGCGCCGACTGCTGGCCGCGCAGCCGGAGGTGGCCGTCGAGCTGCGCCGGATCCTGGACGAGCTCGCCCCGGCGCGCCCGGAGGAGCGGCCGGCCGGCATCCAGCTGCGCGCCGAGGCGTCGGGCAGCGGGCGGGTCTACCAGGCCGGCCGCGACCAGCACATCACGGAGCGATGACCGGGGGCGGACAGCTCGACGGGCGCGCCTCCGGCCAGGGGCGGGTCTTCCAGGCGAGCGGCGACCAGTACATCGAGGAGCACCACCACCACTACGAGGCCGGCACGGCCCCGCTCCTCGAACGCCTGGTGGTACGGCCGGGCGCGCCGGGTACGCCGGTGGCGGCGCCGGACTCGGTACGGGTGCCGCTGGTGGGGCGCGCGCCCACTGTCGTACGGGACCGCGCTGAGCTGCGCGCCCTGCTGCGTACGGCGGTCTCCGGCGCCGGCGACGAGGTGCACGTCGTGCACGGCATGGGCGGCTGCGGCAAGACGACAGTCGCGCTGTGGTTGTTCACCGAGGCCGTCCGGGAGCTCGGCCGCGTCGGGCTCTGGGTGAACGCCTCGGAACGGATGTCCCTGCGCGCGGGCATGCTCGCGGTCGCCGGCGACCGCGGCGCGACGACCGGTGAACTGGCCGCCGCGGCCGGCGGCCAGCGCGCGGCGGCGGACCTGGTCTGGCACTACCTGGACCGGTCCGCCGAGCCCTGGCTGCTGGTCCTGGACAACGCCGACGACCCGGCGGTCCTGGAGGAGGGCGGCTGGCTGCGCACCAGCCCGTCCGGCACGGTCCTGGTCACCACGCGCCACGCGACCTCGCCGCTGTGGCGGGGGCCCGGCGTCAGCCGGCACGCGCTGGGCGTGCTGCCACTGGAGGACGCGGCGCAGGTCCTGTGCGACCTGGCCCCGGACGCGGGCACGCCGGAGTCGGCCCGGAAGGTGGCGGAGCGCCTGGGCTGCCTGCCGCTGGCCCTGACGCTGGCGGGCTCGCACCTGGCCCACCAACTCCTGGAGTCGTGGTCGATGGACGAGTACGACCGGAAACTGGCCGAACAGTCGACGAGCCTGGTCGACCAGGGTGCGCAGAGCCACGGCAGCAATCAGTCCCGCCAACTGGTCGGCCGCACCTGGCAGTTGTCGCTGGACGCGCTGGCCGCGCAGGACCGGCCCGAGGCCACCACACTGCTGCGCCTGCTGTCCTTCTGGGCGGCGGAGCCGGTGCCGGTGGCGGTGCTCATGCCGATCGTCCGGGGCGAGGTGGAACTCAACGGCCTCGAACACCCGCCTGCCGGGACGCGACTGGAGCCGGCCCTGCGCGCCCTGCTGGACCACTCCCTGATCGAGATGGTCGACACGGCCGGCAGCCGCTGCGTTCAGGCCCACGGAGTCCTGCTGGACAGCGTCGCCGCGGCCGTGCCGGCCGCGCAGCGCACGGCGTTCCTGGAGACGGCGGCAGCGCTCCTGGTCGGCGCGCTCCCCACCCCCGACGTGCCACCGGTCGATGCGCGCGTACGGCTGGCCGCGCTGGCCCCGCACGCGATGAGGCTGCTCAGCAGTGCGCCGGTGCCGCGGGCGGTGGAACCGGCCGTGCTGCTCACCCGGCAGCTGTACGAGGCGGGTGAGTACACCACCGTCCTGCCCATGGCGCGTGCCGCCGAGCGGGCGGTGTCCGAACTGCTCGGCGAGCACGACCCGTTGGCTCTGGCCACCCGGTACACGCTCGCCGCCGCGCTGTTCCGGACCGGTTGGTACGCCGAATCCGAAGCGGCGCACCGCGAGGTGCTGGAGGCGCGCGAGCGGGTTCTGGGCCCGGAACACCCCGACACCCTGGAGAGCTGCTTCGGACTGCACCAGCCCCTGAACCTGCTCGGCCGGCTCCAGGAGGCCGAAGAGGCACTGCGCCGGGCCGTGGCCGGTCAGCGCAAGGTGCTCGGTGAGCACGCACCCGCGCTGCTGCGGAGCCGGCTGTCGCTCGCGATCGTGCTGAACGACAGCCAGAAGTTCGACGAGTTCGCCGCCGAGGCACCCTCGGTGGCCGAGGACTGCCGTCGGGCGCTGGGACCGGACCACCCCGTGACGCTGGACGCGCTGCACAGTTACGCCGACGGGCTGCGTGTCGTGGGCCGGCACGACGAGGCGGAAGCCCTGGGCCGGCGCGTGCTGGCCGACCGGATCCGCGTGCAGGGGAGGGACCATCCCCTCGCGCTCGCGACGATGTCAATGATGGCGCGGCTGGCCCAGGCACAGGGGAGGACGGCCGAGGCCGTGAGCCGGCTCGACGAGCTCATCGAGCGGCGCGAACAGGTGCTCGGGCCCGACCACCCGTTCATCGCGGAGAACCGGGAATGGCGGGCCGAGTGGCTGGCCGGGGCAGCCGGCTGAAGCGGGGAGGGCTCACCCGCGGCGCGCGAGCAACTCCCGTACCCACGCCACCAGCAGCACCACCGCCGCGGCCCCCGCCGACCACAGCACCTGTGGCCGGGCCACGTCGTCCGTCAGCATCAGGACCAGTACGGCGGCCATCGCCGCCAGCACTGTCCAGGTCAGCCAGGGGAAGCCCCACATCCGCAGGGTCAGCGTCTCGGGGGCTTCCCGCTCGATCCGGCGGCGCAGCCGCAGCTGCGAGACGGCGATCAGGACCCAGACGAACAGCAGCACCGCGCCGACCGCGTTGAGCATGTACTCGAAGACGGAGTCGGGCCACTTCAGATTGAGCAGTACGGAGACGAACCCGAAGGCGACCGAGGCGAGCACCGCCCGCCGCGGCACACCACCGCCCGAGATCTTCAGCAGCCCCTTCGGCGCCTCGCCGCGCTCCGCCAGCGAGAACACCATCCGGGAGGACCCGTACAGATTCGCGTTCAGCGCCGACAGCAGGGCCACGAAGACCACGATGTTCATGATCTGCCCGGCGGACTGCACGCCGATCGAGTCGAGCACCGCGACGTACGGGCTCTGCCCGGGGTTCATCGCCGTCCACGGCAGCAGCGTGACGATGACCAGCATCGAGCCGACGTAGAAGAACAGGATCCGCCACACCGCGCTGCGCACCGCCCGGCTGACCGCGCGCGCCGGGTTGTCCGACTCCGCGGCCGCGATGGTGACGACCTCCAGCCCGCCGAACGCGAAGACGACGGCCAGCACACCCGAGACCACGCCTCCCCAGCCGTTCGGCAGGAAGCCGCCCTGCCCGGTCAGGTTGGTCATCCCGATGGGCTCGGTGTCCGGCAGCACGCCGAAAATCGCCAGCAGGCCGAGCCCCAGGAACAGCACGATCGCGCCGACCTTCAGGCCCGCGAACCAGAACTCGAACTCGCCGAAGTTCTTCACGGCGGCGAGGTTGGTGGCGGTGAACACCACCATGAAGATCAGCACCCAGGCCCACTGGGGCACACCCGGCACCCATCCGTTCGCGATGCCTGCCGCGCCCGTGGCCTCCACGGCGAGGACGACGACCAGCAGGAACCAGTACAGCCAGCCCACCGAGAACCCGGCCCAGCGCCCCATCGCGCGTTCCGCGTGGACGGAGAAGGAGCCGGAGGCCGGCATCGCGGCGGACATCTCGCCCAGCATCCGCATCACCAGCATGGCGAGCGTGCCGGCGATCAGATACGAGACGACGATCCCCGGGCCGGCGACCGCGATCCCGGCGCCGGAGCCGAGGAACAGTCCGGCACCGATCACCCCGCCGAGGCCGAGCATGGTCAGGTGGCGCTGCTTGAGCCCGTGGGAGAGGGGTTCGGCAGTCAGTGCGTCGTGCATGGCGCTCGTACTCGCAAGGGGCTCAGCGGTTTGGCGGGATTCCACAGTCTGTCCGAGCGGGGCCCGACGACGCAAAACGGGCCACCGGGGCTGCCACCTTCAGTGACGAGTCTCACGTCGTCGCGGGCATGACCGGCCGTCTTTGTCCAGTGCCCACTAACCGGCGGCGACGGGCTTTGTCGTTGGCTGACGGTGATCGGGCGCTGACGCACGGGTTAACGTCACCGTGTCCTGCCCTGCCGTACCCCCGTACGCCTCACCCCGGAGTTCCGATGAGCACTGCTTCTCTCACCTCGCGCCCCGGAGCGGTCCTCGCCGACCTGCTGCCCGCCGCCACCGCCTCCCGCGCCCGGATCCGCGACATCGCCCTGGTGCTCGGCGGCGCGGCGCTCACCGGCATCGCCGCCCAGCTCGCCGTACCGGTTCCCGGCTCTCCGGTCCCGGTGACCGGCCAGACCTTCGCGGCCCTCCTCGTCGGCACCTCGCTCGGCGCCCGCCGCGGCTTCCTCTCCCTCGCGTTGTACGCGCTGGTGGGCATGGCGGGCGTGCCGTGGTTCGCGAACGGCACCTCGGGCGCGGGTGGCGCCTCCTTCGGGTACGTCCTGGGCATGGTGCTCGCCGCGACCGTCGTCGGTGCGCTCGCGCGCCGTGGTGCGGACCGCTCGGTACCGCGTACCGCTGGGGCGATGGCGATCGGCTCCGCGGTGATCTACGCGGTCGGTGTCCCGTACCTCGCGTTCGCCGCGGACCTCTCCCTCGGTGCGGCGGTCGCGGCCGGCCTGACCCCGTTCCTCATCGGCGACGCGCTGAAGGCCGCGCTCGCCATGGGCGTACTGCCAGCCGCCTGGAAGCTCCTAGGCCGCCGCGGCTGAGCCCCCCGTACATGCGAGAGGGCCCGCACACCGTCACCGGCGTGCGGGCCCTCTCGTCGTACGTGGCCGGGACTACTGGACCGTCTCCACCATGCGCTTGTGACGACGCTGGCGGACCACTCCGACGGCCACCACGATCGCGGCCACCAGCACCGACAGCAGGACCACCTCGCGGTTGGCGTCGTCGAAGAGCATGTAGACCAGCACGAAGGTGATCATCGCGGCCGCCGCCCAGGTCAGGTACGGGAAGAGCCACATCTTCACGGTCAGCTTCTCCGGCGCCTCGCGCAGCAGGATCCCGCGCATCCGCAGCTGGGTGAAACAGATCACCAGCCAGACGAACAGGGCAACCGCGCCCGAGGAGTTCAGCAGGAAGAGGAAGACCGTGTCCTTCCACACGTAGTTGAAGAAGACGGCGACGAAGCCGAAGATCACGGAGGCCAGGATGGCGGCGGTCGGCACGCCCTTGGCGTTGACCTTGGCGAACGCCTTCGGCGCGTCACCGCGCTCACCCAGCGAGAAGGCCATGCGGGAGGCGGTGTAGAGGCCCGAGTTCAGGCAGGAGAGCACCGCGGTCAGCACGATCACGTTCATGATCTGGCCGGCGTGGGCGATGCCGATCGAGTCCAGGGCCGCGACGTAGGAGCCCTTCTCGACGATCGACTTGTCGTTCCACGGCAGCAGGGTCAGGACCACGAAGATCGAGCCCAGGTAGAAGACGGCGATCCGCCAGATGACGCTGTTGGTGGCCTTGGTGACCGCGCGCCGCGGGTCCTCGGACTCGCCGGCGGCCAGCGTGACGATCTCGCTGCCCATGAAGGAGAAGACGACCATCAGCACACCGGTGAGGATGGCGCCGGCGCCGTTGGGCAGGAAGCCGCCCGCGTCGGTGAGGTGCGCGAAGCCCGCGCCCGGGTTGTCGGAGCCCGGCAGCACGCCGAAGACGGCGAGCAGACCGATCACCACGAAGGCACCGATCGCGACGACCTTGATGCCCGCGAACCAGAACTCGAACTCACCGTAGGAAGAGACCGAGACGAGGTTGGTGGCCGTCAGCACGACCATCACGATCAGCGCCCAGCCCCACTGCGGTACGGCCGGTATCCAGCCCTCGAGGATCACCGCACCCGCGGTCGCCTCGACGGCGAGCACCACCACCCAGAAGAACCAGTACAGCCAGCCGATCGAGAAGCCGGCCCAGCGGCCCAGCGCGCGGTCGGCGTACGCGGAGAACGACCCCGAGTTGGGGCTGGCGGCGGCCATCTCGCCCAGCATCCGCATCACGAGCACGACCAGTGCGCCGACCAGCGCGTAGGACACCAGGATGGCGGGCCCGGCCTTGGCGATGCCGCCGGAGGACCCTACGAAGAGGCCTGCACCGATCACACCGCCGATGGCGATCATGGACAGATGGCGGTTCTTGAGGCCGGCTTTCAGACCGTCGGAAGGCTGCGTTTCCCTGGGATTCCCGGGGTTTTCGCCTGCCTTCGTAAGGGTCGACTGCGTGGTCATGCGTAATCCTTAGGTTCTCGGGTTACGAGCCCATGCATTCAACCCTCACATCCGCAAATACGGAAGACCTGATTCCGGATCGTTGCACAAGGCCGCAGCGCGGGGGCCGGGAGGACGCCGGGGTGCGGGACCTCTGTCAGGGGCCGAGGTCCCGCACCCGGGCGCGCCTACCCCCCGACCCGCATGCCACACTCGGAACATGCGCGTGTACCTCGGATCCGACCATGCCGGTTTTGAACTCAAGAACCACCTCGTGGAGTGGCTGAAGGCCAACGGCCACGAGCCCGTCGACTGCGGCCCCCACATCTACGACGCCCAGGACGACTACCCCCCGTTCTGCCTGCGTGCCGCCGAGCGGACGGCCGCGGACCCGGAGGGCCTGGGCATCGTCATCGGCGGCTCCGGCAACGGCGAGCAGATCGCCGCGAACAAGGTCAAGGGCGTCCGTGCGGCGCTGGCCTGGAGCCGCGAGACCGCGGCGCTCGGCCGCGAGCACAACAACGCCAACGTGATCTCCATCGGCGGCCGGATGCACACCCAGGACGAGGCGACGAAGTTCGTCGAGATCTTCCTGACCACGCCGTACTCCGGTGAGGAGCGTCACACGCGCCGCATCGAGATGCTGTCCGCGTACGAGACGACCGGCGCCCTCCCGCCGATCCCGGCCCACCACCCGCAGCAGGACTGACCCACCCCGTTCCACCCCTGTGCCGCCGGGCGACCCCGGCGGCACAGGCGTGCCGGCCGGCACAACTGAGAGAAACCGAGGAGCAGCAGCCGTGCCCGAGGGGCATACGATCCACCGCCTCGCCGAGGACCACCACAGCCGTTTCGCGGGGTCGACCGTGCGGGTCAGCAGCCCGCAGGGCCGGTTCACGGAAAGCGCGGCGCGGCTGGACGGCCGGGTTCTGGACGTCGTCGACGCGCACGGCAAGCACCTCTTCCTCGGCTTCGACGGCTCCGACTGGATCCACATCCACCTCGGCCTGTTCGGCAAGCTCGGCTTCGGCGAGGGCGAGGCCCCGCCGCCCTCCGGCACCGTCCGGCTGCGGGTGCGCAACGACGGGCACTACGCCGATCTCCGCGGCCCCACCACCTGCGCCCTGATCACCGGCGGCGAGAAGCAGGCGATACACGACCGCCTCGGCCCGGACCCGCTGCGCGAGGGCGAGACCGCGTCCGGGCAGGGAGCGGGCAGGGCCTGGCGCCGGATCTCCCGAAGCCGCACCACCATCGCCGCGCTCCTGATGGACCAGAAGGTCGTCGCGGGTGTCGGCAACGTCTACCGCGCCGAGGTGCTCTTCCGGCACGGCATCGACCCGTACCGTCCGGGCAAGGACCTCACCGAGCGCGAGTGGCACGCGATCTGGGCCGACCTCGTCGCCCTGATGCGTGAGGGCGTACGGAACAACCGCATCGACACGGTCCGCCCCGAGCACACCCCGGAGGCGATGGGGCGTCCGCCGCGTGTGGACGACCACGGCGGCGAGGTGTACGTGTACCGCAGGGCCCTCTTGCCCTGCCACATCTGTGGCGGCGAGATCCGCACCGCCGGTCTCGCCGCCCGCAACCTCTTCTGGTGCCCGGGCTGCCAGCAGCGGTAACCGCGCGGCTCGCGTACCGGGCCCTAGAAGCCGTGCGGCAGCCAGGGAGCGACCGGGGACGAGAACGCCAGGGACGTCTCCGCCAGCGCGCCCTGCCGCTGCTCGCGTACCCGGCCCGCCGCCGCCAGCGAGACGAGCGAGACGCCACCCAGATACGCTGCGCCCAACTCCCGTACCGACAGCGCCAGATCGGCCTTGTCGGCGGTCCGTTCGCAGGACGCGCCCTTGGTGTCGCCGGTGAGCCGCCAGCGCCCCTCGTTCCAGGGGCAGAAGGGGTCCTCCACCTCGAACACGACCTCGACGGGCGTGGTGTACGTCCGGGCTTCCAGCGCGGCGCTCACCTCCACCGGCCGCAGATACAACGAGTCCTTCCACCGCACCTCGCAGCGGCGGATGTCGGAGACGAGGTGCTGCCAGGCGTCGTCCACCGGCCGGTTGCGCACCCGGAGCGTCGAGGTCAGGTCGATGTCGAAGAGGAACCGCCACAGCGCCGCGGCCGCGGCCGGATCCAGGGCCTCGGTGTCCCGCAGCACGAGGGTGCCCCGGGGGCCGGCCGCGTCCCACTCCGGCTTGTTGTGGAAGCGCGCGTAGCCGACGACCTCACCCTCCCGCTCGGCGAGCACGCACTGCAACGGCGATCCGCCGTCCCGCCCGCTCTCCGGGTCGAGGACGGGCAGCCGCTCCCAGCCGGGGCGGCGGGCGAGCATCCCGGGCCGCAGACCGACGTTGCGGGCGTACACCGCTTCGCACGCGTCCCGTACGGCCGCGGGGTCGGCGAAGCGCAGGCGTACCGCGTCCGTGCCCTCCGGTACGGCGAGCCGGACGCGGGAGGTGTCGATCTCGGCGGAGAGCTGCTGGGTGGCCATGCCGTACCCGAAACGGCCGTAGATGTCCGGTTCCGAGGCCGTCAGTACGGCGAGCGGCTCGCCCCGCTCGCGTACGTCGTCGAGCTGCTGCCGCATCATCGCGCTGAGGATGCCGCGCCTGCGGTGCGTCGCCGCCACGCTCACCATCGTCACGCCGGCCGCGGGCACCAGCGCCCCGCCCGGCACGGAGAGCCGGAAACTGAACGCCCCGGCCGTGCCGACGCACTCGTCGCCGTCCCAGGCCCCCAGCGAGCGCGGGTACTCGGTCAGATCGCGATACAGCTCACGTTCCTCGGACGGCTCCTGGACACCACCGAAGGCCAGCTCCAACCTGCCGTACCAGTAGTCCCATTCGGCCGGGCGCAGCTCCCGAAGCTCTGTCGTCATATGCCATCCCTATCAAGGCATCCCGGTCCGGGCGAGCCGATTTCGAACGCAATGTCTGGGGGTCCCCCTGCGCCGCGTCGCGCCGGGTGGATAGGGTCCCGATGCAATGGCCGGTGGTGTGGGAGCGGAATCGTTCACGGCCCGGATGCGCAAGTCGGCGCACCGGGTCCGGACCGCGCTGCGCAAATCGGGCGTCGACTACTTCCGCGGCGACGGCTCCGACTGGATCGCCCTGGCCGGACTGCTGCTGGCCATCCCCGCGATCGCGTGGGGCACCATCACGATGCCGTCCTGGTTCGCGCCCGCCGCGCTGGTGCTGCCCATCGTGGCCGGCGGCCTGCTGCTGCGCCCGGCCAGCCTGCTGGGTCTGTACGCGGCGGCGGCCCTGGCCCTGATCGTCGAGTCCGTACAGCTCGGCCCGTACACCGAGGGCCCGGCGACCGTCACCCCCGGCACCGTCCTGGTGGTCGCGGCCTGCGGTTTCTTCGGGCTGCTGATCGCACAGTTCCGCAGCCGGGTCGGCGTGCCGTGGCGGCGCGGCGGGACGATGCTCTTCGACCTGCGCGAACGCATCCGGGTGCAGAGCAAGCTGCCCGCCCTGCCCAGGGGCTGGCACCGCGAGATGGCGTTGCGCCCGGCGGGTGGCCAGTCCTTCTCGGGCGACTTCGTGGTGGCGGCCCGGACGAACGGCGGGCGGTCCCTGGAGGTCGTCCTCACCGACGTCTCCGGCAAGGGCATGGACGCGGGCTCGCGCGCGCTGCTGCTGTCCGGCGCGTTCGGGGGCCTGCTCGGCTCGCTCCCGCCGCACGGCTTCCTGCCGGCCGCCAACGGCTACCTGCTCCGCCAGGACTGGGACGAGGGCTTCGCGACCTCGATCCACCTCGTACTGGACCTGGAGTCCGGCGACTACGAACTCCTGTCGGCCGGTCACCTCCCGGCGCTCCAGCTGTCGGCGGGCACCGGCCGCTGGGAGGAGAAGGCGGCTGACGGCCCGCTGCTCGGGGTGTACGACGGCGCGCAGTTCCACCCGGTCAAGGGCTCCCTGCGCCCCGGGGACGTGCTCATGCTGTTCACCGACGGCCTGGTCGAGACGGCCGACCGCGACATCAGCGAGGGCATCGACCGCCTGACCGGCGAGGCGGAACGCTACGTGGCGCCGGGCTTCGAGGGCGCGGCCTGGCACCTGATCGAGGCGGTGGCCAAGGACGTCAACGACGACAGGGCGCTCCTACTGATCCGCCGCGACTGATTGCTCGCGGGGGCCGGGGGTGACTGTGCCCGGGGGTGCGGTGTGCGGCGAAACCCGGGGCCGCCCGGTTTGTGAGTATGGCGGGCCGGGTCGGACCGTCAAGGGCGCTCCCTTCGGTCGCGTCGCTGCGCGATGGCCTTCGGCCCCCCTTGACCGTCCGCCCCGTCCCGCTGGTGCAGATGAGTGTCGGGCGGCCCCGGGGAGCGGGGCCCCACCTGAGCCCCGGGAGTGGTCCAGCTTTCGTCGGTGACCTCAGCCCGGTGGGCGGGGCAAGACACGCGGCCACTTCGGGGGCTGCGCGACTCGGCTTAGCGGCCGACGGCCGTCTGTTGGCCAACGACAACGCCCAATCCGAGGTGGATTGACACCAAGCGGCCGAGGGGACCCGCAGGCGGGCCACAAACCCCAGCAAATCGGACAGGATTGAGGCTCGGCGGACCCTGCATGCGGACTGATGTCGCCACACCTCGGCTAGACCGGCCTGACGACCGTTCAGAGCCCTGTCCGGGCACTTCCGGGCCTGCCACACTCGCCAACGCCCCACCGGCCTGCGGCCGCTGCGCCGGAGCGGGCGCACACGAGTCTGTCGCACCCGCCCACCGGCCTGCGGCCGCTGAGCTGGTCGGGCCCATCCCGAGGCGACCGCGCACCAGCCACCACCCGGTGGCCGCTGAGCCGGGGGTCGGGCCCCCGCAAGGCGATGGCGCACCACCACATGCCGGTGGCCGCTGAGCCGGAGCCGGGCCCATCCCGGAGAGACCGCGCCCAGCAATCGCCCACCGGCCTGCGGCCGGGGGCGGACCCGGGCCAACCGGCAAGCAGCCCCGGGGCCCCGCCCCGGGGGCCGCCCCCTCAAACAGCAGTAGCGGTGGAGGGACGGGAGTCCAGGGTGGGCGCAGCCCATCGCGCAGCGACGCGACCGCAGGGAGCGCCCTTGACACCCGGCCCGGAGCCGCCATCATCACCGGCCGGGCGGCCCCCCACCCGCACGAACTCGCCCCCGGGCACGTCCACCCCCCACCAGCCCACCCACCGTCAGCGGCTCCGCTGCCACGCGCCGACGCCCAGCCTTCCGGTGGTGCCCAGGTCGATCGGGCCCTCTGGCGTCACCCTCTGGCGCGGCATGCCCGCGACCGGGGCGATGTCCAGGTAGGCGCCGTGGGCGGCGGGGCGCGTCACGTCCGTCACGGTGTTCTTCCACACCAGCCCGGCCGTCGCCCTCTCCCCGGGCCGCAGCACCACACTCACGGGCGGCTGCTCGAAACTCTCGATCCGCGAAATCTCGGTGGAGCCACGGACTACCCGCACCGCGAGCGGCGCCCGGTCCTCGTCCAGCAGCCGGAGATCCGGGTAGCCCTTTACGGTGAAGGGGCGTGTACCGCAGTTGACCATTTCGAGGGTCACGACCCGCAGCCCCATGGCGGCGTCGCTGCCACCCTCCCTGATGGCGACTCCAGGAGCGGGGCACCCGCCCGGCGCGGCGGACCCGTCGGGGACGGGCGCGATGTCCGGGAAGGACCTGCTCGGGCCTGGCGCCGCCTCCGGCGGGGGCGGGGCGTCGCACGCGCTGCTCAGAACGGCGGCAGCCGCGAGTATCGGGCCCAGCCGGCGCATGGTGTTCATCGCAGGATCCTCACACGGCCCAGCAAAAGTCCGGCAGACCCCCACTGAACCCATGCACCCCACCGACCGCGCGTATTCGGTGATGCAATGCTGCTGAAGACCCCGTATCGGCAGCCGCAACCACGTTGACATCCGATTATCCGAGACATCCGACACATCCGAGATGTCCGACACGGCCGACAAGAGAGCGAGGAGTCCCATGCCCGATCTGAGCCTGGCCGAGGTCGAGGCGATCGCGCGCGCCGCCCACGCGACGCAGACCGACAAGGACGGACACCCGTACGTCGAGCACCTCCAGGCGGTCGTCGACGGCGTACAGGACCGCGGCGGCTCCCCCGAGCAGATCGCCGCCGCCTGGCTGCACGACTCCATCGAGGACGACGTGCTCTCACAGGACTGGCTGGACCGCGCCGCGCTCCCTAAGGCCACCAAGGACATGGTCCTCGCCGTCAGCAAGCGGCCGGGGGAGGCCGTGGAGGCCTACACCCGCCGCATCCTCGCGACCCCCGGGGCGCTGCTGATCAAGGAGGCGGACCTCGCGCACAACGCCGATCCGGACCGGCTCGCCCGACTCGACGAGCCGACCCGGAACCGCCTGACCGAAAAATACGCGCACATGCGGCAACTCCTCGGCCTCACGGACTAAAACAGCCCAGCAGCAGCAGCAGCCCAGCCCGACCAGCCCAGCCCAGACCATCCCCGACCGATCAGCGCTCACCGCCAACGACGGCCGGCGTCCGCACCGACCCGGAGCCCGACCCGGAGCCCGACCCCGAGCCCGACCCCGCGCCCGACCCCGGACCCGACCCCGGACCCGACCCCGACCCCCGACCCGACTCCGCGCCCGCGCCGCCGCTGAACGCCCACTCAAGCCGCGGTTCCAGCACCCACCGCAGGCCCCGCCGTACCGGAGGCGTACACATGGCCGTCACCAGCACCGCGGCCAGCGCCGTCAGGGCGATCAGGCCGAGCGGGGTGCCGAGCCAGGGTGCCCCGTACCAGCCGAGGAAACCCGCGCCCTTCACCAGGAAGCCGTGCAGCAGGTAGCCACTCAGCGTGCCCGCGCCCAGCACCGTGAACCACATCGTGCGGCCCGGCACCCACGCGAGGAAGCAGACGCTCAGCACCGCCGAGCCGCCCAGCAGGACGAGCGTCATCGCCACCGCGATGAACCAGGGCTGGCCCAGCTCCGCCGCGCTGCTGGAGTGGTAGAGCCAGCGTGTGGTCGACCGGGGGGCGGCCCAGTACGCGACCACCAGCGCAGCCGCGAAGACAGGCACGGCCAGCAGCCTGACCGACCGTCGCCGCACGGCCTCGAAGTGCTCGGGCCGCAGCAGCAGCCCGGCCACGAAGAACGGCAGGAACTGCAGGATGCGCTGGAGGTCCAGATCCTTGCCGATACTCGGCGTCATCGCGGCCAGCACCGCGATGGCGACGGCGATCGGCAGCGGCCAGCGCACCGACCGCCACAGCGGGGTAGTCAGCCGCCAGACGAACAGCGCGATCAGGAACCAGGTCAGATACTGCGGGTCGAGCAGACTGATCTGCTGCTCCGGCTTGCTCCCGACCCAGCGGTAGAACAACGAGTACGCGGCCTCGAAGACGATGAACGGTACGGCCACGCCGCCCACCAGCCGCCGCAGCTGCCCGGGCCGCATGTCGAAACTGCGGGAGAAATAGCCCGAGATGAGGATGAAGGCCGGCATGTGGAAGGCGTACACGACCATGTAGAGCGCTTCGGCGGCCCGGCTGCCGTCCAGCAGCGGCTCCCAGGCATGGCCCATGGCCACCAGCACGATCGCCAGGTACTTGGCGTTGTCGAAGTACGGGTCGCGCCGCTTGTCGGTGGATTCGGCCGGTGGGGCGGCCGGTTGTGGGGGAATTACGGTCCGTGACAGTGTGGGGCTGTGGAACATCCAGGGCACCATAGTGGCGCTTCGCGGGTGGGTAAACCTGGCCTCCGGTGACCCGGCGCACACCGGGCAAGGGCGTTCCCGGCGCCTCGATGGCGCGAACTGATTGCCGACGATTCGTCACGTGGCGGATAGCACCGGCCGGTTGGTGGCACGATGGTCATGTGGGGGTGTGCGAGGCCGCATGCTTCCCGGCCGGCAAGGCGGACCGACCGAGGGTGTGATCAGTTGTGGCCATTTCACTGTCTGTGGTGCTGCTGTTGGCGATCATCCTGGTGGTGTTGATCCGCGGAGGCTCCCTCAAGGCCGGGCCCGCGCTGGTGGCGGTGCTCTTCGGCTTCTTCCTCGCGTCCACCGACATGGCACCGTCGGTCAACCGCTTCCTCGACTCGATAGCGGACACGATCAACCAGATCAATTTCTAGCCAACTCACAGGCCGAGGGAGATGGCCACGCGGGTGGGTTCCGCCGTGCTGTTGATGTTGAGCCTGGCCCGGATGCGGCGGAGGTAGGCGTCGACCGTGTGCTTGCGTACGGCGTGGTGAGTGTGAGGCTCATGGGATTAACGAACTCAGGGCATGGTCAGAGGATGAATCCTCTGACCATGCCCTGAGCCGTCTGGAGCGGGCGACGGGAATCGAACCCGCGTAGCCAGTTTGGAAGACTGGGGCTCTACCATTGAGCTACGCCCGCACATATCGCGCCGCAGGTCGGTGACCACCGGCACGAAGAGCATCGTAGCGGGTCCGCGTGGCCGGGTGCACATCCCTTCCGCCCGGTCGCCGGCAGAGCAGAAGAAAGCGGGAGCCGCACCGCGTGCGGGCATGTACCCTACGTGTCGCACCGACGGGGTGTGGCGCAGCTTGGTAGCGCGTCCGCTTTGGGAGCGGAAGGTCGTCGGTTCGAATCCGGCCACCCCGACCACCAGCAAGACCGCGAACAAGATCGCGTTGTGGGCCTCCTCCTGCTTGCGGTTACTATGCAAGCTGCGTGCCCGTGTGTCTGATGTACCGGGCCCGATCCGCTGAACCGCTGAATCGCAGCATCAGCAGAACCCCAAGAAGTCAGCCACCAAGGAGACCGAACCGTGAAGAGCGCCGTGGAGACCCTGAACCCGACTCGGGTTCGGCTCACTGTCGAGGTGCCCTTCGAGGAGCTCAAGGACAGCCTCGACGCGGCGTACAAGAAGATCAACCAGCAGGTCACGGTGAAGGGCTTCCGTAAGGGCAAGATCCCGGCCCGGGTCATCGACCAGCGGTTCGGCCGTGGTGCTGTGCTGGAGGAGGCCGTCAACGACGCGCTCCCGAAGTTCTACACCGAGGCGGTCAACGAGGGTGAGCTGAACGTCCTCGGCCAGCCCGAGGTCGACATCACCGAGCTGAAGGACGGCGAGCTGCTCGCCTTCACCGCCGAGGTGGACATCCGCCCGGCGATCGAGATCCCCGACTACTCGGGCATCGAGGTGACCGTCGACGCCGTCGAGGTCACCGACGAGGACGTCGAGAAGTCCGTGGAGCAGCTGCGTGAGCGCTTCGCCTCCACCAACCCGGTCGAGCGCGCCGCCGCCGAGGGCGACGTCGTGACGATCGACCTCGAGGCCAAGGTCGACGGCGAGGTCCTGCCGGACGGCGTCGCGAGCGGCGTCTCGTACACGATCGGCTCCGGCGAGCTCCTCGACGGCATCGACGAGGCCGTCACCGGCCTGGAGGCCGGCGGCGAGGCCACCTTCACCTCCCAGCTCAAGGGCGGCAGCGCCGAGGGCAAGGACGCCGAGGTCACGGTCAAGGTCACCGCGGTCGCAGCGCGTGAGCTGCCCGAGCTCGACGACGACTTCGCCCAGCTGGCGAGCGAGTTCGACACGCTCGAGGAGCTCAAGGCGGACAGCCGCAAGCGCCTCGAGAACATGAAGCAGTACGACCAGGCCACGCAGGCCCAGGAGCGCGTGCTCGAGGAGCTGCTGAAGCTCGTCGAGGTGCCGATCCCCGAGAAGCTCCTCGAGGACGAGGTCAACACCCGCAAGCACAACCTCGAGCACCACCAGCTCGGCCAGATGGGCCTGGACATCGAGAAGTACCTCGAGATCCAGGGCAAGACGGCCGAGGAGTTCGACGCCGAGACCAAGGAGCAGGCGGTCAAGGGCATCAAGACGCAGTTCGTCCTGGACGAGCTCGTCAACAAGGAGAAGCTCAACGTCAACCAGGAGGAGCTCACCGAGCACCTCATGCGGCGTGCTGCCTCCTCCGGCATGAGCCCCGACCAGTTCGCCCAGGCCGTTGTCGAGGGCGGCCAGGTGCCGATGCTCGTCGGCGAGGTCGCCCGCGGCAAGGCGCTCGCCGTGGTCGTCGAGGCCGCCAAGGTCGTCGACACGAACGGTGAGGTCGTCGACCTCGACGACGAGGACGAGACCGAGGGCGAGGCCGCGACGGCCGAGGCCGCCGCCGAGGACAAGGCGGAGGACAAGACCGAGGACAAGCCCGAGGCCTGAGCCCCGGCAGCCCCGGCATCTGATGTCGTACGAGAGGCCCGGACGCGCCCCGCGTCCGGGCCTCTCGTCGTACATGCCGAGGCCCCGCACCTTGCGCTCCGAGCGAACAGTTCGGGAACCGGGATGGCGTTGTCCTACCTGCGCGTTAGGGTCCATGAATACGAGGGCACGGAAGTACCCGGAAGCCGGTGCACGCGAGTGCGGCAGCCCGGCCCCCCGTGCCCCCCAGAACGAAGACGCTGAGACGGCCGTAGCCGTCAGAGACGAGCAGGTGGATACGTGACGAATCTGATGCCTTCCGCCGCCGGCGAGCCGTCCATTGGTGGTGGCCTCGGCGACCAGGTCTACAGCCGGCTGCTCGGCGAGCGGATCATCTTCCTCGGTCAGCCCGTCGACGATGACATCGCCAACAAGATCACGGCGCAGCTGCTTCTCCTGTCCGCCGACCCGGACAAGGACATCTACCTCTACATCAACAGCCCCGGTGGTTCGGTGACGGCCGGCATGGCGGTCTACGACACCATGCAGTACATCCCGAACGACGTGGTCACCATCGGTATGGGCCTCGCGGCCTCGATGGGCCAGTTCCTGCTCACCGCGGGTACCGCGGGCAAGCGCTTCGCGCTGCCCAACACCGACATCCTCATGCACCAGGGCTCCGCCGGCCTCGGCGGCACCGCCTCGGACATCAAGATCCAGGCCGAGCAGCTGCTGCGCACCAAGAAGCGCATGGCGGAGATCACCGCGCACCACACCGGCCAGACCGAAGAGACGATCATCCGTGACGGTGACCGTGACCGCTGGTTCTCCGCCGAGGAGGCCAAGGACTACGGCATCATCGACCAGATCATCACCAACGCCGCAGGCGTTCCGGGCGGCGGTGGCACCGGGGCCTGATCCCCGTACCACCGCTTCGCAGCCGAGCCGGACAGCCCACCGAACGCCACCAGGATGGTGAACACCGACATGAACGACTTCTCCCTCAGCGCCAGCGGCCTGTACACCGGGCCGCAGGTGGACAACCGCTACATCGTGCCGCGCTTCGTGGAGCGCACCTCGCAGGGCGTGCGCGAGTACGACCCGTACGCGAAGCTCTTCGAGGAGCGCGTGATCTTCCTCGGCGTGCAGATCGACGACGCCTCCGCCAACGACGTCATGGCGCAGCTGCTGTGCCTGGAGTCGATGGACCCGGACCGCGACATCTCGATCTACATCAACAGCCCCGGTGGCTCGTTCACCGCGCTGACCGCGATCTACGACACGATGCAGTTCGTGAAGCCGGACATCCAGACGGTCTGCATGGGCCAGGCGGCCTCCGCCGCGGCCATCCTGCTCGCCGCCGGTACGCCGGGTAAGCGGATGGCTCTGCCGAACGCGCGCGTGCTGATCCACCAGCCGTCCAGCCAGACCGGCCGGGAGCAGCTCTCCGACCTGGAGATCGCGGCCAACGAGATCCTGCGGATGCGCGCGCAGCTCGAGGAGATGCTGGCGAAGCACTCCACGACGCCGATCGAGAAGATCCGCGACGACATCGAGCGCGACAAGATCCTCACCGCTGAGGAAGCCCTTGCGTACGGTCTGGTCGACCAGATCGTCTCGACCCGCAAGAGCACCGGCGCTGCGAACGTCTAACCAGCTGCCCAAAGGACTTGCCGGCCCTTGGCGTGACTCACGTCAATGTGAACCACGCCAAGGGGGGCCCGAACGGGGGCCCCGGCAAGGTACCGTCGGATATGAGGCACCAGGAGCCGCTGAACCAGGCGTCTCCCAGGCGAAGGGGAAGCACCTCGTGGCACGCATCGGTGACGGCGGCGACCTGCTCAAGTGCTCGTTCTGCGGAAAGAGCCAGAAGCAGGTGAAGAAGCTCATCGCAGGCCCCGGTGTGTACATCTGCGACGAGTGCATCGACCTCTGCAACGAGATCATCGAGGAGGAGCTCGCAGAGACCTCCGAGGTGCGGTGGGAGGAACTCCCCAAGCCGCGGGAGATCTACGAGTTTCTCGAGGGGTACGTCGTCGGGCAGGAGCCCGCGAAGAAGGCCCTCTCCGTAGCGGTGTACAACCACTACAAGCGCGTCCAGGCCGGCGAGAACGGCGGCGGCGCCACCCGGGACGACGCGATCGAACTCGCCAAGTCCAACATCCTTTTGCTCGGGCCGACCGGATCCGGCAAGACGCTGCTCGCCCAGACGCTGGCCCGCATGCTCAACGTCCCCTTCGCCATTGCCGACGCGACGGCGCTGACGGAAGCCGGCTATGTCGGCGAGGACGTCGAGAACATCCTGCTGAAGCTGATCCAGGCCGCGGACTACGACGTCAAGAAGGCCGAGACCGGCATCATCTACATCGACGAGATCGACAAGGTCGCCCGTAAGAGCGAGAATCCGTCGATCACGCGTGATGTGAGCGGTGAGGGCGTCCAGCAGGCCCTGCTCAAGATCCTTGAGGGCACGACGGCTTCGGTGCCCCCGCAGGGCGGACGCAAGCACCCGCACCAGGAGTTCATCCAGATCGACACGACGAACGTGCTCTTCATCGTGGGCGGCGCCTTCGCCGGCCTGGAGAAGATCATCGAGTCGCGGGCGGGTGCGAAGGGCATCGGATTCGGCGCGACGATCCGCTCCAAGCGGGAGATCGAGGCGAGCGACCAGTTCCAGGAGGTCATGCCGGAGGACCTGGTGAAGTTCGGGATGATCCCCGAGTTCATCGGCCGCCTCCCGGTCATCACGTCCGTGCACAACCTGGACCGCGAGGCGCTGCTCCAGATCCTCGTCGAGCCGCGCAACGCGCTGGTGAAGCAGTACCAGCGGCTGTTCGAACTCGACGGCGTGGAGCTGGACTTCGAGCGAGAGGCGCTGGAAGCGATCGCGGACCAGGCGATCCTCCGCCAGACCGGCGCGCGGGGCCTGCGCGCGATCATGGAGGAGGTGCTGATGTCGGTGATGTACGAGGTGCCGTCCCGCAAGGACGTGGCCCGCGTGGTCATCACGGCGGACGTGGTCCGCTCGAACGTCAACCCGACGCTGGTACCGAGGATCCTGGGCAAGGGCGAACGCCACGAGAAGTCGGCGTAACTCCCGCGCCACGCAGGCAAGAAAGCGAAGGGGGGGGGGGGGGGGGGGGGGGGGGGGGGGGGGGGGGGGGGGGGGGGGGGGGGGGGGGGGGGGGGGGGTGGGGGGG
>NZ_JBSOPZ010000059.1:0-27403 GCF_053763515.1 Streptomyces mabaensis | reverse complement strand
CCCCCCCCCCCCCCCCCCCCCCCCCCCCCCCCCCCCCCCCCCCCCCCCCCCCCCCCCCCCCCCCCCCCCCGCGCCCACATGCACAGAACGGAACGCTTGTGGCCATCGAAGAACTGACCGGACGCAGCCGCGTGACCGTCTTTCCCCTGGAAGGGCTGACCGTCGCGTACACCACGCAGTCGAGCGACTCCCGCGGCCTCGGCGACGTCGCCATCATGGCGCTCACCGGCCCCGACTCCGCCCAGGATTCACGGCGCTTGTGGCAGCTGGCCGCCGACATGCTCGGAGAGCGCAAGGGCCGGCAGGACGCCGCGAAGTGGCTCCTGATCCAGTGCCTGCGCGCCCGCATGACCAACGCCCCTGCGCACCAGGAGCACGTCGACGCGGCGTGGGCGGCCGTGCTGGACACCGAGGTGCGCCTCGCCTGCCTGTACGCCAACCACGAGAGGCTGCGCACAGGCTGCCTCACCCTGGTCGGGCAGGCCATCCCGGCGGCGGGGGCCTCCGAGCCCAAGGCCGCACGAGGGTTCCTCGTCCCCACATCCACCCTCTGATCTTCCCCGCCCCGGTCGCCAGCACCACGCGGCCGGGGCTTCTTCACGCCCAACCTTGGATTCGAAGGCCCGCGCCTCGGCCGCTCCGAGTGTGCGGCCGACGTCGACAAAGGTGCAGGTCAGGGGCGTGACGGGAGCCCGCTCGATCACATTGCCGGTGCCGCCAAAGTGATCGGCAACTAGCGGCGTCACCACTAGTTATCCGGGTTGCCCGACCCCGTTCCCCCGCTGATCAGGTAGGAGAGCCGGGCATCGATCAGCGCCCGCAGCACCCGGTCCCCGCCCGGCGGGACCGTGCCCGCCGCCACCAACTCGGCCAGCGAGAAGGCCCGGGGCCGGACCACGCGCAGCGAGAGGCAGGCCGAGCCGACAGCGATGGGAGGCAGCACCGCGTGCAGCCGGGTCCCGTCCGGCAGCCGCGCGTCCACCCACGGCCGGGCATCGTCCAGCCGCCTCCCGGCCACCGCCGCCAGCCGCTGAGCCAGCCGGCGTACCGCGCCCGCGTCGGCGAACGACACACCGGTGAGTTCGAGCCCGCTGCCCCGGTCCACCCATACCCGGTCGGGCGCGGCCACCAGGACGTCCGTGACCTCAGGATCCGCGAGCAGCGGCTCCAGCGGCCCGGCGCCCACGAGTTCGGAACGCAACTCCGCTGCCACGCCCAGCACTTCCGCGTCCCCCAGCAGCCGTCCCTGGGCCCGCAGCGCGGCCGCCACTCGGGAGGGGGTCGGTTCCGCACCACTCTCGGCGAGCCGCTGCCGCACCGCATCCAGCAGTTGAGCGCTCATGACGGAACACCCCCGGCCAGCGTCCGGTCCCAGAACGCCGCGCAGAACCGGGCCAGCGGACTACGCGCACGGCCGCCCGGCGGAGCACTGCCGTCCGGGGCACCCAGCAGCCCTGGCTCCACGGGCAGTTCACCGGCGAGCGGCAGCCCCAGCAGCCGCGCCACCGACTCTTCGTCGAGCCCCGCCGCGTACGGGCCGCGCACCACGGCGCGAAGGTCGCGCAGCACCATGCCCGCCATCGACGCCACCCGGCTCGCCGCCGCGACGGCCCGCAGCTCCGCCGGCACCACCAACAGCCCCAGGTCCAGCTGGGCCAGCGCCTCGGCCACCCCCTCGTCCACCCGCCGGGGCAGATCCACGACCACCACCCCGCCGCGCCTGCGAGCCGCGGCGAGCACCGACCGTACGGCCGCCGGCGGAATGACGACCGAGTCTCCGCGGTCCCAGCTGAGCACCCGCAGGGCGTGCAGCTCGGGCAGCGACTCCTCCAGCGCCCCACCGCCGACCCTGCCCCGCGAGCCGGCGAAATCCGGCCAGCGCAGCCCGTCCACGCTCTCCCCGCCGAGCAGCACATCCAGCCCACCGCCCAGCGGATCGGCGTCGATCAGCATGGCCCGCTCGCCGCTGCGGGCAGCGGTCACCGCGAGCGCACAGGCCAGCGTCGAAGCTCCTGCACCGCCTCGCCCGCCGATCACCCCGACGGTGAGCGCCTGCCGCCCCGCGCCCTCCGCCGCATCAGCGATCCGGTCAACGAGCCAGGCTTCGGCGTCGGGGAGCCGGAGCACATGGTCGGCGCCGATCTCCACGGCCCGGCGCCAGACTTCCGGATCGTCCTGGTCCCGCCCGACGAGAAGCACTCCCCGCCGGCGCGCCGCCCCTCGCACGCGAGGCGCGGCATCGTCCCCGACGAGAACCAGCGGCGCGCCGTCCCAGCCGCTTCCGCCCCCGCCGCCGCCTCCCGGCTCGGGCACTCCGTGGTGAACCTCGGGCTCCACGCCGGCCGCCGCACACAACCGCAACAGGTCGTCCAGCAGCGCCACGTCCTCGGTGACGATCAGCGGCCTGCTCTGTCGCCCCTCGGTGCTCAGCAGTCGCTCGGAAGTGATGGATCCGGACACGATCTCCGCCCCCTCTCGCTACAAATCCCGCATCCGCGAACTTCGCGGACGGAATCACCGTGCAGCGATCCTGGAAATCGTGTGGATCTTGCTCAAAAACTGTGGACAACTCCCCAGTTGTGAATATCTCGCTCACTCATACCAGTGACTTCCGGAGCGCATCGCAACCACTACGCACCGTGACGAGTCTCAAGAGGAGAAGGCCTTCACCGCGGAGGCCCATGAGGGGCAGGGAGGACCGTGATGAGCCGGAGAGAAGTGGCGAAAACGCGTCCGGACATGCGACGACCCCCGCCGGGGGGGAGAGCGGGGGTCGTCCCCACGGTCCGACTCGGGGGGGGAGGAGCCAGACCGGGTTAGCACGGTCGCGAACGATCCGTGACTTCCATGGTGTACCCGAGAGCCTTCTCAGGCAAACCCACGCGCCCCAGCTTACGCCGAATGGTGGGCGCATATGCTCTCGCTCGTGGAAAACCACTCCTTGCCGCGCACAGCCGCGTTCTTCGACCTGGACAAGACGGTCATTGCGAAGTCAAGCACCCTGACCTTCAGCAAGTCCTTCTACCAAGGCGGGCTGATCAACCGCAGAGCGGTTCTGCGGACCGCATATGCCCAGTTCGTCTTTCTCGCGGGCGGCGCCGACCACGATCAGATGGAGCGGATGCGCGAGTACCTCTCGGCGCTCTGCAAAGGCTGGAACGTCCAGCTGGTCAAGGAGCTCGTCGCCGAGACGCTGCACGACCTCATCGACCCGATCATTTACGACGAGGCGGCGTCGCTCATCGAGGAGCACCACACCGCCGGCCGGGACGTCGTGATCGTGTCCACCTCGGGGGCGGAGGTCGTCGAGCCCATCGGCGAGCTGCTCGGCGCCGACCGGGTGGTCGCCACGCGCATGGTCGTCGGCGAGAACGGCTGCTTCACGGGCGAGGTGGAGTACTACGCGTACGGCCCCACCAAGGCGGAAGCCGTCAGGGAACTGGCCGAATCAGAGGGGTACGACCTGGACCGCTGTTTCGCCTACAGCGACTCCGTCACCGATGTCCCGATGCTGGAGGCGGTCGGCAACCCGTACGCCGTCAACCCGGACCGTGCGCTGCGCCGCGAGGCACTCACCCGCGGGTGGCCGATTCTGGTGTTCAACCGGCCCGTCCGTCTCAAGCAGCGGCTGCCCGGGTTCTCGATGCCGACGCGCCCCGCGCTGATGGCGGCCGCCGCCGTGGGCGCGGCCGCGGCGACCGCCGGACTGGTCTGGTACGCCAGCCGGCGCCGCACCGCCGTCCTTCCCGCACCCGCCTGACCAGGGCCGTTCCGGGGTGTCCGATTCCATTCCATTTGAACCTATAAGGCAAAGAACTGCGACCAGGACTTCCGCTTCCCTCGGTTCAGGAGTAGAAAGGAGTTACGGCCCGCGAGACCAAGGACAGATCCGAGAGGATGACCTTTAGAACGCAGTAAGGCCCACGGACCGAAGCATGAAAGCCGAGCACCCACGCGACGTCGACCCGTCGATTACGGGCCAGCCGCACCAGGTGACGGGCAGAGTTCCCGACCTGATGGGCATATATCGAGGACGCTTGGTAACTGGGCGGACATGCCAGCGGCGACACCACAAGCTTCACGGTGTCGCCGCAACCCTGTCTCCGGCGCCGTACGCGACGCCTCCGGCCGTCAGGCGGCGCCGCGCTGCAGCGCCTCGCACACCGCTGTCGACTCCCTGACCCCCAGCTCCACCGCGCGCCCGCAATGCTTGATCCACGCCGCCATGCCCTCCGGTCTCCCGGAGACATAGCCGTCGAGCGCCGCGACATAGGCCGCGCGCCCGAGCTCCGCATGGCCCACCTCCGCCGGACAGATCGACTTGGGGTCGAGACCACTGCCGATCAGCACGATGCGTTCGGCGGCCCGCGCGACGAGCCCGTTGTACGAGCCGAAGGGGCGCAGCGCGAGCAGTTCCCCGTGCACCACCGCCGCCGTGACCAGCGCGGGGGCGGAGCCGCCCTTGATGATCAGTTGCGACAGGCCCTCCAGACGGCCCGCCACCTCCTCCGCGTCCGGCAGCGGCAGCTCGACGAGGGGTTCGTCGACCTCCTCGCCCGCCAACCGCGGCCGGCCCACCGAGTCGGCGGGCGCGGCACCGCCCGCCGCCACGAGATGCAGCCGCGCCAGCACGCGCAGCGGCGACTGGCGCCAGATGCTGAGCAGTTGACCCGCTTCCGCGGTCAGCCGCAGGGCCGCGCCCACGGTCAGCGACTCGGCGTCACTGCTGAAGTCGGTGCGGCGACGCACCTCTTCGAGCGCCCAGTCGGCGCCGGACAGCGCCGCGCTGCCGCGCGCCCCGCGCAGGGCGGCCTCGGAGGTGACCTCGGTGCCGCGGCGGCGCATGACCCGGTGCCCGTACACCCGGTCGACGGCCTTGCGTACGGAGTCCACGGAGTCGGCGACGCCGGGCAGCGAGCCCAGTGCGGCGAGCGGATCGGCTGACGTACTCATAGGTAAGGAGCCTACGCACCCGCGGCGCGCACCCCACCTTGGAGTGGTCTTCTTCACTCAGCTCGACAACGACCCGCAATCATGCGATTACCCTTGGTGAACATGAAGATCGCTTTCGTAGGGAAGGGCGGCAGCGGCAAGACCACGCTGTCCTCGCTCTTCATCCGCCACCTTGCCGCCAATGAGGCCCCCGTCGTCGCGGTGGACGCCGACATCAACCAGCACCTCGGGGCCGCCCTCGGTCTCGACGAGGCGGAGGCCGCCGCGCTGCCCGCGATGGGCGGGCACCTCCCACTGATCAAGGAGTACCTGCGGGGTTCGAACCGCCGTATCGCCTCAGCCGAGACGATGATCAAGACGACCCCGCCCGGTAGGGGGTCGCGTCTGCTCCGGGTCCACGAGGACAACCCGGTGTACGAGGCGTGCGCCCGCCCCGTACGTCTGGACGACGGCGTGATCCGGCTGATGGCCACCGGCCCCTTCACCGAGTCCGACCTGGGCGTGGCCTGCTACCACTCCAAGGTCGGCGCGGTCGAACTCTGCCTGAACCACCTCGTCGACGGCCCGGACGAGTACGTCGTCGTCGACATGACCGCCGGCTCCGATTCCTTCGCCTCCGGCCTGTTCACCCGTTTCGACATGACCTTCCTGGTGGCCGAGCCGACCCGCAAGGGCGTCTCGGTCTACCGCCAGTACAAGGAGTACGCACGGGACTTTGGCGTATCCCTCAAGGTCGTCGGCAACAAGGTGCAGGGCGAGGACGACCTCGACTTCCTGCGCGAGGAGGTGGGGGACGACCTACTCGTCACCGTCGGGCATTCCGACTGGGTGCGCGCGATGGAGAAGGGCCGCCCACCGCGCTTCGAACTGCTGGAAGTCGCCAACCGCCTCGCCCTGCAGGCCCTGCAGGACGCGACGGACGACTCGTACGCGCGGCGCGACTGGGAGCGCTACACGCGCCAGATGGTCCACTTCCATCTGAAGAACGCGGAGAGCTGGGCCAACGCGAAGACGGGCGCCGACCTGGCGGCCCAGGTCGACCCCGCCTTCGTACTCGGCGAGCCCACGCCGGTTTCTCAGCCGGGCTGAGGGGCAGGCGTGGGCTGCGCACAATCGCTCCGGCCGAGGCCCGGCTAGCGCTGACCGGCGGGTTCGGCAGGGCCCGCCGGGGCGGCCGGCCGGACGGTCAGGAATTCCGCCCAGCCCTCCTTCGGCGCCTTGCCGACGCCGAGGGTGCGCATTCGCTCGATCAGCCGCGGGTCCTGGGCGTCCAGCCAGTCGACGAGCTGGCGGAAGGACACACAGCGCACGTCCCGCTGGACGCAGACCGTCTTGATGGTCTGCTCGATGGCGCGCATGTACGTGCCGCCGTTCCAGGACTCGAAGTGGTTACCGATGATCAGCGGGGCGCGGTTTCCCCGGTACGCGCGCTCGAACGCCCGCAGCAGCCCGTCGCGCATCTGGTTGCCCCAGTATCTGTGCATCGACCGGGGGCCCTGGGAGGTCGTGCCGGACTGGTTCACCATGAAGTTGTAGTCCATGGAGAGCGTCTCGAACCCCCGTCCGGGCATCGGGACCAGCTGGAGCGGCAGGTCCCACAGGCCCTCGGTCTTCTTCGGCCAGAGCTGCTTGCTGATGCCGCTGGAGTCGTACCGGAATCCCAGGTCCCTCGCCGCCCGCATGAAGTTGCGCTGACCCTCCAGGCAGGGGGTACGGCCGCCGATGAGCTCCTCGTCGTAGTCGAAGGGCAGGGGCTTCTCGTCCGGCAGGCCGGCGTGGGTCTTCCAGTTCTTCACAAAGGACTTGGCCTGCGCGATCTCGCTCTTCCACTCCTTCACGGACCAGGTCCCGACCCCGCCTTCGGGACCGCAGAAGTGGCCGTTGAAGTGGGTGCCGACCTCGTTGCCGTCCTGCCAGGCGCCGCGCAGATGCTTCACGGTCTCCTCGATGCTCTCGGGGTCACCGAAGCCGATGTCCGAACGGCCGCGGGCGTGCTGGGGAGGGTCGTAGAGGTAACGTTTCTCCTCAGGCAGCAGATAGAGCCCGCTCAGGAAGTACGTCATCTGCGCGTCGTACTTCCTGCCCACCTCGCGGAAGTGGGAAAAGAGCCGCTGACTGTCCTCGCCCGCGCCGTCCCACGAGAACACCACGAACTGCGGGGGCTTCTGGCCGGGTTTCATCTTCTCCGGCTTCGGGATGTTGGGCTGGCGGCCCGTGTACGCCGTCGAGCCGTCGCCGATCAGACGGACCGCCCCATCGGGGGCGGCCGGGGCCGCGCGCTCCCCGCCCTGCGCCCCCCTCGCACCCTCCTTGGCGCGCCCGCCGCCGACGCAGCCGACGACTCCCACCGCCAGTGCCGCGGCCACGATGCAGCCTGCGGCCTTCTTCGTGGCGGCCATCATCCGCCCACCTCTTCCCAGGTTGTCTCAACGTCGACTGGGTCGACCGCCGCCGCCGACACGGCGCGCGATTCAACGTCGCACGCCTGGGGTCAAGGAAAGACATGACAAGCCGTATTAAATGACTATTCACTCCGAAGAGTGAATGAAGGGGCTATTTGCCCCATATATCCCACGATCGCCTTTACTCTGCATTACGATTCATTTACCGAGAGTTGAGAATCCCGCCGCTGTACAGCCGTGACCCACGGCCGCGACCCACTTTCCGCGACCGCGCAGCCCCGGAGGAGACGGGAAACATGTCTGCCTGCGTCCCCACCCGCACCGACCGCTCTTCACCCACGAACCCCAGCCGGCGGCCCCACGGCCCCCCGCCCGAGGGCAGCCGGCGCTTCCGCCGCCTGGGTCCCGACCCCGGCGCCGATCTATCCGCCTCGATCGCCGTCTTCCTGATCGCGCTGCCCCTGTCCCTCGGCATCGCCCTCGCCACCGGCGCCCCGCTCCAGGCCGGCCTGGTGGCCGCCGCCGTCGGCGGCATCGTCGCCGGGCGGCTCGGCGGCTCCCCACTGCAGGTCAGCGGGCCGGCCGCCGGACTCACGGTGGTCACCGCCGAGTTGATCCAGCAGTACGGCTGGCGCACCACCTGCGCCATCACCGTGCTCGCCGGAGTCGCGCAACTCGGACTGGCCTTCCTCCGGACCGCCCGCTCAGCACTGATGGTCAGCCCCGCCATCGTGCACGGGATGCTGGCGGGCATCGGCGTCACCATCGCCCTCGCCCAGCTGCACATCGTCCTCGGCGGCACGCCGCAGAGTTCCGCCGTGGACAACGTCCTCGGGCTGCCCGCCCAGTTGGCCGACCTGCACCCGGTGGCGCTGGGCATCAGCGCGCTCACGGTCGTCGTTCTGCTGGCGTGGCCGAGAGTTCCGGGCCGCACCGGCCGGCACCTGCGGAAGGTCCCGGCCGCTCTCGCGGCCGTCGGCACCGCGACCGCCGTCGCCGCGCTGGCGGGACTGAGTCTGCCGCGAGTGGACCTGCCGTCCTGGCGCAGCCATGCCCTGCCCGAGATGCCGCAGGGAGCGGTGCTGGGCATCCTCGCCGCCGTCCTCACCATCACCCTGGTCGCCAGCGTCGAGTCGCTGCTGTCCGCGGTGGCCATCGACAAGCTGGCGGCCGCGCGCAAGACACCCGCGTCCGCCCCAGGGGCGCCCCGGGCCGTCCGGCCCCCGCGCACGGACCTCGACCGGGAGCTGCGCGGCCAAGGCGCCGCGAACATCGTCTCGGGAGCACTAGGCGGCCTGCCGATCACCGGGGTCGCGGTGCGCAGCGTGGCAAACGTCAACGCCGGTGCGGTGAGCCGCAGATCGACGATGCTGCACGGCGTGTGGGTACTGCTCGCCGCCGGGCTGCTCGTTCCCGTACTGGACCTGATCCCCCTCGCCGCACTGGCCGCCCTGGTGATGGTTGTCGGCGTCCAGATGGTCAACATCACGCACATGCGCAGCGTCACGCGGCACCGCGAAGTGGTCGTCTACGCGGCGACCGGCCTCGCCGTCGTACTCGCCGGAGTGTTGGAGGGGGTCGCCGTCGGGATCGCCGTGGCCGTGGCCGTCGCACTGCAGCGGCTGGCGAGAACCCGGATCACCTCCGAAGTACGGGACGGGGTGCACCGCATCCGCGCCCGCGGGCAGTTGACCTTCCTGGCGGTCCCCCGGCTGAGTCGGACACTGAACCAGGTCCCGCAGGGTGCCGACGCCATAGTGGAACTGGACGGGTCCTTCATGGACCACGCGGCGTACGAGACGCTGCACGGCTGGCAGGAGGCGCACATCGCCCATGGCGGCGCGGTCGAGGTGACCGGCCGAGCCGGTGCCCGGATCGCCGAGCTCGGCCAGGCGGCGCACACCTGCTGCCGGCCCTGGACGCCGTGGCGCAACCACTGCGACCACAAGGTGGCCGCGGCTGCCGCCCCGGCGGCCGAGCCCACCGAGGACGCCCGCAGCTCCGCTGCCGCGCACTCCTCCCCGGGACCGGAGACATCCGAGAAGTCACAGAAGCCACAGACGTCACAGGACAGCAGCCAGGGCTCCCCGCAGACGCGCGGGCAACTGGCCAGCGGCATCAGCGCCTTCCAGCGCGACACCGCGCCTCTGGTCCGGAGTGAGCTGGCCCGGCTGGCGCGCGAGGGACAGCAGCCCTCGCAGCTCTTCCTCACCTGCGCCGACTCGCGGCTGGTCACCAGCATGATCACCTCCAGCGGGCCGGGCGATCTGTTCACCGTCCGCAATGTGGGCAACCTGGTGCCGCTGCCGGGCGCCGAGTCAACGGACGACTCGGTCGCGGCCGCCATCGAGTACGCGGTGGACGTGCTGAAGGTGAACAGCATCACCGTCTGCGGGCACTCCGGCTGCGGGGCGATGCAGGCCCTGCTGAACGCGACACCGGGAACACCCGGCGCGACTGGTGAACCCGGTCCACCCGATACGCCGCAGACTCCGCTGCTCCGCTGGTTGCGGCACGGGCTGCCCAGCCTGGACCGGATGGCAAGCCGGGATCACGCCTGGGCACGGATCTCCGGCCGGGCGGTGGCCGACGCGGCGGAGCAGCTGTGCCTGACCAACGTGGTGCAGCAGTTGGAGCACCTGCGCGCTCACGAATCGGTGGCGCGGCGGCTCGCGGAGGGCACCCTCGAACTGCACGGGATGTACTTCCACGTCGGCGAGGCCCAGGCCTACCTGCTCGCCTCCGGAGACCGCGCCTCCGGGGACGGCGGCGCCTCCGCAGGTGCGGTGTTCGACCGCGTCGCGCCGGCGGCGCTCGTGGAAACACCCGCCTGAACGGCCTGAACCCTTCTCCCTACCTGTCCGTGAGACCGTATGGGCCCTCCCCTGGCACACGATTCTTCGCGTGCCAGGGGAGCGGCCGGAGGCCTCAACGGACCACACAGGTCTAAACCAATTTCCGGTAGCCCCTTGTCACCCGGCCATCGGCCTGATGAGCTATGACCCGGGACACAACGGACACCCTGGGAAAGGGAGATGTCGTGAGCAACGAAAGCCTGGCCAACCTGCTCAAGGAGGAGCGGCGGTTCGCGCCGCCGTCCGGACTGGCCGCCCATGCCAACGTCACGGCGGCGGCATACGAACAGGCCAACGCGGACAGGCTGGGCTTCTGGGCCGAGCAGGCCCGGCGGCTGACCTGGGCCACCGAGCCGACCGAGACCCTGGACTGGTCGAATCCGCCCTTCGCGAGGTGGTTCGCCGACGGCAGGCTCAACGTCGCGTACAACTGCGTCGACCGCCATGTCGAGGCGGGCAACGGCGACCGCGTGGCCATCCACTTCGAGGGCGAGCCCGGTGACAGCCGCGCCCTCACCTACGCCGAGCTCAAGGACGAGGTCTGCAAGGCCGCCAACGCCCTGACCGAGCTGGGCGTCCAGGCGGGCGACCGGGTCGCGGTCTACCTGCCGATGATCCCCGAGGCCGTCATCGCGATGCTGGCCTGCGCCCGTGTCGGCGCCGCGCACTCGGTGGTGTTCGGCGGCTTCTCGGCCGATGCCATCGCCTCCCGCATCCAGGACGCCGACGCCAAGCTGGTCATCACCGCGGACGGCGGCTACCGGCGCGGCAAGCCCTCCGCGCTCAAGCCCGCCATCGACGAAGCCGTCGCCAAGTGCCCGCAGGTCAAGAACGTCCTGGTGGTCCGGCGCACGGGGCAGGAGACCGCCTTCACCGAGGGCCGGGACATCTGGTGGGACGAGATCACCGGCCGCCAGTCCGCCGAGCACACCCCCGAGGCGTTCGAGGCGGAGCAGCCGCTCTTCATCCTCTACACCTCCGGTACAACGGGTAAGCCGAAGGGCATCCTGCACACCTCCGGCGGCTACCTCACCCAGACGTCGTACACCCATCACGCGGTCTTCGACCTCAAGCCGGAGTCCGACGTCTACTGGTGCACCGCGGACATCGGCTGGGTGACCGGCCACTCGTACATCGTGTACGGGCCGCTGTCGAACGGCGCGACCCAGGTCATCTACGAGGGCACGCCGGACACCCCGCACCAGGGCCGGTTCTGGGAGATCATCCAGAAGTACGGCGTGACGGTGCTCTACACCGCGCCGACCGCGATCCGTACGTTCATGAAGTGGGGAGACGACATCCCCGCCAAGTTCGACCTGTCCTCGCTGCGCGTTCTCGGCTCGGTCGGCGAGCCGATCAACCCCGAGGCCTGGATCTGGTACCGCGAGCACATCGGCGCCGGCAAGACGCCGATCGTCGACACGTGGTGGCAGACCGAGACCGGCGCGATGATGATCTCGCCGCTGCCGGGTGTCACCGAGACCAAGCCCGGCTCGGCGCAGCGCGCCCTCCCCGGCATCTCGGCCACCGTCGTGGACGACGAGGCGAACGAGGTCCCGGACGGTGGCGGCGGTTACCTCGTCCTCACCGAGCCGTGGCCGTCCATGCTCCGCACGATCTGGGGCGACGACCAGCGCTTCCTCGACACCTACTGGTCGCGCTTCCCGGGTAAGTACTTCGCGGGCGACGGCGCCAAGAAGGACGAGGACGGCGACATCTGGCTGCTCGGCCGGGTGGACGACGTCATGCTCGTGTCCGGCCACAACATCTCGACCACCGAGGTCGAGTCGGCGCTCGTCTCGCACCCCAAGGTCGCGGAGGCGGCGGTCGTGGGGGCCGCGGACGAGACGACCGGTCAGGCCATCGTGGCGTTCGTGATCCTGCGCGGCACCGCGTCCGAGGACGAGAACCTCGTCAACGACCTGCGCAGCCATGTCGGTGCGACGCTCGGCCCGATCGCCAAGCCCAAGCGGATCCTGCCGGTGGCCGAGCTGCCGAAGACGCGGTCCGGCAAGATCATGCGCCGGCTGCTGCGTGATGTCGCGGAGAACCGGGAACTCGGAGACGTCACCACGCTCACCGATTCCTCGGTCATGGACCTGATTCAGACCAAGCTGCCGAGCGCGGCCACGGAGGACTGATCCGGCCCCGGTCCCCGCGACCCCCAGGGCATGAGGGCTTCCGGCGCCTGGCGCCGGAAGCCCTCATGCCGTGAAGCGATGATCACCGGGTAGGCCACTGACTGCCCGGGTAAAGTAAGCACGCGTCAACAACACGACAAAAGTCTCATAGGTGCGCCGGGAAGTCTGGTCGGCAACTGCTTTGTCATGCCATCAGTCATGTCATCACTGCCGTACCGACCGGAGGTCTCCCGCCGTGGCCGCGCCCACCCCCACCCCCCGTAAGTTCCTCGGCCGGCTCTCGCTCCCCGAGCGGACCTACGTGGCGGACGCGCTGCGCACCGAGACCGTCGGCGGCGTACTCCTGCTGGTCGCCGCGATCGCCGCCATCATCTGGGCCAACACCCCCGTGCAGGAAAGCTACGAGAGCGTACGCGGCTTCCACATCGGCCCCGCCTCTCTCGGCCTCGACCTCTCCCTCCAGCACTGGGCCGCCGACGGCATGCTCGCCGTCTTCTTCTTCGTCGCCGGTATCGAGCTCAAACGTGAACTGGTCGCGGGCGAACTGCGCGACCCCAGGGCCGCCGCCCTCCCTGTCATCGCGGCGATCTGCGGCATGGCCGCGCCCGCCGGCGTCTACGTCCTGGTCAACGTGCTCGGCGGCGGCTCGCTGAAGGGCTGGGCGGTCCCGACCGCCACCGATATCGCGTTCGCCCTCGCCGTGCTCGCCGTCATCGGCACCTGGCTGCCGTCCGCGCTCCGCGCCTTCCTGCTCACCCTCGCCGTCGTCGACGACCTCTTCGCCATCCTCATCATCGCCGTCTTCTTCACCAAGGACATCGACTTCGCGGCGCTGGGCGGCGCCGTGGTGGGCCTCGTCGTCTTCTGGCTGCTACTGCGCAAGGGCGTACGCGGCTGGTACGTCTACATCCCGCTCGCCCTCGTCATCTGGGGTCTGATGTACAACAGCGGCATCCACGCCACCATCGCCGGTGTCGCCATGGGTCTGATGCTGCGGTGCACCCGGCGCGAGGGCGAGGACCACTCCCCCGGCGAGCACATCGAGCACCTGGTGCGCCCGCTGTCGGCAGGCCTGGCCGTGCCGCTGTTCGCGCTGTTCTCCGCCGGGGTTTCCGTCTCCGGCAGCGCACTGACGGACGTCTTCACCCGGCCCGAGACGCTCGGCGTCGTCCTCGGCCTGGTCGTGGGCAAGACGATCGGCATTTTCTGCGGCACCTGGCTGGCCGCCCGCTTCACCAAGGCGGAGCTCAACGAGGACCTCGCCTGGCCCGATGTGCTGGCCGTCGCCTCGCTCGCCGGGATCGGCTTCACCGTCTCGCTGCTGATCGGTGAACTCGCCTTCGCCGAGGACCCGGGGCTCGCCGACGAGGTCAAGGCCGCCGTGCTGCTGGGCTCGCTCATCGCCGCCGTACTCGCGGGAAGCCTCCTCAAACTGCGCGACCGCAAGTACCGCGCGCTCAGCGCCGAGGAGGAACGCGACGAGGACAGGGACGGTATCCCCGACATCTACGAGCAGGACAACCCCGAGTACCACCTGCGGATGGCCGCGATCTACGAGGAGAAGGCCGCCGAGCACCGCCGGCTGGCGAAAGTGGCGGCAGGAGCGGGCAGGGACGGCGACAGTCCGGCATGATCGGACATCACATCCGTAGCAGACAGGCTGAGAAGAGGAGAGAGCTGATGAGCGCAGCGGACCAAGGGGCCGAGCGCAGTCTCGGCCAGCTGGTCGCCTCGGCCACCGCCGAGATGTCCGCCCTGGTGCACGACGAGATCGCACTGGCCAAGGCCGAACTGCGGCAGGACGTCAAGCGGGCGGGTATCGGGGGCACCGCCTTCGGTATCGCGGGAGTGCTCGCGCTGTTCTCCCTGCCCGTACTGAGCTTCGCCGCCGCGTACGGCATCCACAACCTGGGACTCGGTCTGGCCTGGTCCTTCCTGATCGTGGGCGGAGCGTTTCTGCTGATCGCCGGGCTGGCCGCGCTGCTCGCCCTGACCAAGTTCAAGAAGGTCAAGCCGCCGGAGAAGTCCATCGCCTCGGCCAAGCAGACCGCCGCCGTCCTGGGGACCGTGAAGCCGCATCCCCGGCCCGTCACCGGCCGCCCGGTCAGTGACAAGCCGGTGGCTGTGGCACGCTCATCTTCATGACGGCCCCTGATTCCGGCTCCGGTACACCTTCTTCTGTCGTACGTCCCGACGGTCCCTGGACCCATCGGGACGTCGCGGCCAATGGTGCGCGCTTCCATATCGCGGAGCTGGGTGACGGGCCGCTGGTGCTACTGCTGCACGGCTTCCCCCAGTTCTGGTGGTCCTGGCGGCACCAGCTGACCGCCCTCGCCGACGCCGGCTTCCGGGCGGTGGCGATGGACCTGCGCGGGGTGGGTGGCAGCGACCGTACGCCCCGGGGTTACGACCCGGCGAACCTCGCCCTCGACATCACCGGCGTCGTCCGCTCCCTCGGCGAACCGGACGCGGCGCTGGTCGGACACGACCTGGGCGGCTACCTCGCCTGGACCGCGGCCGTGATGCGGCCCAAGCTGGTGCGCAGGCTGGCGGTGTCGTCCATGCCGCATCCGCGCCGCTGGCGGTCCGCGATGCTCTCCGACGTCAAGCAGACGGCGGCGGGGTCATACGTCTGGGGCTTCCAGCGCCCCTGGATCCCGGAGCGCCGGCTCGTCGCGGACGACGGGGCCCTGGTGGGCGACCTCATCCGCGACTGGTCCGGGCCCCGGCTGCCGGACGAGGAGGCCGTCGAGGTCTACCGGCGCGCGATGTGCATCCCTTCCACGGCGCACTGCTCGATCGAGCCGTACCGGTGGATGGTCCGCTCGATGGCACGGCCGGACGGCATCCAGTTCAACCGCCGGATGAAGCGGCCGGTCCGGGTCCCGACCCTGCATCTGCACGGCTCGCTGGACCCGGTGCTGCGTACGCGCAGTGCGGCCGGGTCCGGGGAGTACGTCGAAGCGCCGTACCGGTGGCGGCTGTTCGACGGCCTGGGGCACTTCCCGCACGAGGAAGATCCGGTGGCTTTCTCGACCGAACTGGTCAACTGGCTCAAGGACCCCGAACCGGACCGCTAGGTTCAGCCAATGAGGGAACAGTTGTCTGACGAACAGCCAAATGCCTCCCGCATAGGCCAATTGGCCGCCTCGGAGGCGGTTACCGACCATGGGGCACGGGCAGACGTCGGGGTATGGGCTGGACGCACGACTACGGTGACGCACCACGCAACCGCCGCTCCGCGACTTCGCTGAGCACCCACGAGAGGGGCGGCCCGCAAGACCAGGGCCACGATCCCCGGCTCGGCATTCCGCTTATCCTCCGCCGCCGGGCCCGCTGGGTCTCGGCGCGCCTGCGTCACCCTCGTACCTGAGACGCAGGCGTTCGTACCCGAGTCGCCGGCGCGCTCAGAGTGCGCAACCCTGACTGTCGACCTGCTGGTTCGCCGCGAGGCCGAGCCGGATGTCCTCGCGGACCTCGTCGACCGTCAGCGCGTACCCGGTGTCGGGGTCGTCCAGGGACTTCGCGAACACGACCCCGTACACCTTGCCGTCGGGCGTGAGCAGCGGGCCGCCGGAGTTGCCCTGGCGGACCGTCGCGAAGAGCGAGTAGACGTCACGCTGCACGGTGCCGCGGTGGTAGATGTCCGGACCGTTGGCGTTGATACGGCCGCGGACCCGGGCGGCCCGGACGTCGTACGCCCCGTTCTCCGGGAAGCCCGCGACGATTGCGCTGTTCCCGCTGCGCGCATCGGCCTCGGCGAACTGCAGCGGGGGCGCGTCGAGCGTCGGCACGTCCAGGACCGCGATGTCGCGCTGCCAGTCGTAGAGCACGACCTTCGCGTCGTACAGCTTGCCCTCGCCGCCTATCTGGACGGTCGGCTCCTCGACGCCGCCGACCACGTGCGCGTTGGTCATCACCCGGCGGTCGGCGAAGACGAAGCCGGTGCCCTCCAGGACCTTGCTGCAGCTCGTCGCCGTACCGACCACCTTGACGATGGACTGCTTCGCCCGGGCCGCCACCGGGCTGTTGGCCAGCGCCGGGTCCGGGGCCTGCACCTCGGTGATGGGCTCGTTGGAGAAGGGGCTGAAGACCTGCGGGAAGCCGTTCTGCGCGAGCGCCGAGCTGAAGTCCGTGAACCATGTGTCGGCCTGGTCGGGCATCACCCGGGAGACGCCCAGCAGCACCTTGGAGTTACGGACCTCCTTGCCCAGGGTCGGCAGGGAGGTGCCGGCGAGGGCGGAGCCGATCAGCCAGGCCACCAGCAGCATCGCCACGACGTTCACCAGCCCGCCGCCGGTGGCGTCCAGAGCGCGGGCCGGCGACCAGGTGATGTGCCGTCTCAGTCTGCTGCCCAGGTGCGTGGTGAAGGCCTGCCCCACCGAGGCGCACACGATGACGATCACGACGGCGACGATCGCAGCCGTCATCGAGATCTCGGCCTCGCCGGTCAGCTGGTCCCAGATCAGTGGGAGCAGGTAGACGGCGACGAGCCCGCCGCCGAGAAACCCGATCACCGACAGGATGCCCACGACGAAGCCCTGGCGGTAGCCCACGATCGCGAACCACACGGCGGCGACCAGCAACAGGATGTCCAGCACGTTCACCGAATTTGCCTCTCATGCCTCGTGCCGGTCACCCCGTCCGGCCCGACTGTCCGGCCGGGGGTCCGGAGGTGCCCCCCGGAAAGACGCAGCACGGGGGCCACCGTCTCATGCGCGCCAGTCGAGCGGGACCTGCTTGGCCCGGTCCCATGGCCGCTCCCAGCCCGCGAAGTACAGGATCCGGTCGATCAGACCGGCGGTGAACCCCCAGACCAGAGCCGATTCGACAAGAAATGCGGGGCCTTGGTGCCCTCGCGGGTGCACGCACGTGACCCGGTTGTCCGGGTCAGTGAGATCCGCCACGGGGACCGTGAAGACCCGGGCCGTCTCGGCCGGATCCACCACGCCCACCGGGGTCGGCTCACGCCACCAGCCGAGGACGGGGGTCACGACGAATCCGCTCACGGGGATGTACAGCCGGGGCAGCACCCCGAAGAGCTGCACACCCGCCGGATCCAGCCCGGTCTCCTCCTGGGCCTCGCGCAGCGCGGCCCGCAGCGGGCCGGTGGTTCCCGGATCACCGTCCTCCGGATCGAGGGCGCCACCGGGGAAGGAGGGCTGCCCGGCATGCGAGCGCAAGCTGCTCGCCCGCTCCATCAGCAGCAGCTCGGGGCCCGCCGCGCCCTCTCCGAACAGGATGAGCACGGCGGACTGACGGCCCAGGCCACTCTCCGGGGGCAGAAAGCGGCTGAGCTGCTGCGGCTGCACGCTCTCGGCGGCACGCGCCACCGGGGTCAGCCACTCGGGCAGACCCCGGCTCGTCACGGCGACCTCGCCGTCGTACGTCTCGCTAGCACGTGTCATAGGCACCCCCGTCGTCTCTCACAACGCCTGACGTCCGGCAGATCGTTCCGGCCACCCCGCCGTTCCTCAAGGGGCCACACTGTCGTTTCTCACGGGCCCACTCTGTCGCCGCTCAAGGAACCACCCTGTCGCTGGCTCCTCGAACGACGACCCATCCCTCTTTCAAGCGTTCAAGCGTCATTCGCAGCCGCAGCCGAAGCCTCGTCCGCAGTCGAATCCGCTCCCGGAGCGGCCGCCGGCTTCCCCGGGAGCCCTCCTGCCGCCAGATACTCCGGCGGCGGGCTCAGGCGCTGCCCCGGATAACCGCCCATCTCGTACTTCAGGAGCTTCTTCGCCTTCTCCGGGTCCGTCTCCCCTTCGCCGTACGCCGGGCACAGCGGCGCGATCGGGCAGGCGCCGCAGGCGGGCTTGCGGGAGTGGCAGATCCGGCGGCCGTGGAAGATCACTCGATGCGAGAGCATCGTCCAGTCGCTCTTGGGGAAGATCGCCGCCATCTCCGCCTCGATCTTCACCGGGTCGTCCTGCTCGGTCCACTTCCACCGGCGCGCCAGCCGCATGAAGTGGGTGTCGACCGTGATCCCGGGGACCCCGTACGCGTTGCCGAGGACGACGAAGGCCGTCTTGCGGCCCACCCCCGGCAGCGAGACCAGATCGTCGAGGCGGCCCGGCACCTGGCCGTCGAAGTTGTCCCGCAGGGCCGCCGACAGACCCATGAGCGACTTCGCCTTGGCCCGGAAGAAGCCGGTCGGCCGGATGATCTCCTCCAGCTCCTCCGGGACCGCGTCCGCCATCTCCTCCGGCGTCGGATACCTGGCGAAGAGGGCGGGGGTGGTCTGGTTGACCCGCAGATCGGTGGTCTGCGCGGACAGGACCGTCGCCACCAGGAGCTCGAACGGGTTGCGGAAGTCCAGCTCGGGATGGGCGTACGGATAGACGTCGGCCAGCTCCCGGTTGATCCTGCGCGCACGACGGACCATGGCTAGTCTGGATTCCGGTTTCGCCTGTTTTGTCGTCTTTGTTGCGGGCGCCACCTTCTTCGCGGGCTTGCGTTCGCCCACAGCGGAATCGCGGGCTGCGTTCACTCGCGCGGCCCCTTTGGCCTGTGCTCTCACCGGCGTATCGGACACCCGGCCAGCCTAAAGGCAGGGACTGACATCCGCCCGGCCGCGGCGGAACACCACTCCAATTGGCCCCCTGCCGCACAGCACCCCACACACGTCCGGCAAACTTGTGATTGATCGCACGGTGAGAACCGTCCGGCAAAATGGGGACCACGGTCCCCTGAGCAGGTCGACATAGGAGAGAACTCGTGGACGACGTTCTGCGGCGCGCCCCGCTCTTCGCGGCGCTCGATGACGAACAGGCCGCGGAGCTCCGCGCCTCGATGAGCGAGGTGACCCTCGCACGCAGCGACGCCCTGTTCCACGAGGGCGACCCCGGTGACCGGCTGTACGTCGTCACCGACGGCAAGGTGAAGCTGCACCGCACCTCCCCCGACGGCCGCGAGAACATGCTGGCCGTCCTTGGCCCCGGCGAGCTCATCGGCGAGCTGTCGCTCTTCGACCCGGGTCCGCGTACCGCCACCGCCACCGCGCTGACCGAGGTCAAGCTCCTCGGCCTCGGCCACGGCGACCTCCAGCCCTGGCTGAACGTCCGCCCCGAGGTGGCCACGGCCCTGCTGCGCGCCGTCGCCCGCCGGCTGCGCAAGACCAACGACCAGATGTCCGACCTGGTCTTCTCCGACGTGCCGGGCCGCGTGGCCCGCGCGCTGCTGGACCTGTCGCGCCGCTTCGGCGTGCAGTCGGAGGAGGGCATCCACGTGGTGCACGACCTCACGCAGGAAGAGCTGGCCCAGCTGGTCGGCGCGTCCCGCGAGACGGTCAACAAGGCCCTCGCCGACTTCGCCGGCCGCGGCTGGCTGCGTCTTGAGGCGCGTGCGGTGATCCTGCTGGACGTGGAGCGCCTCGCGAAGCGCTCGCGCTGACGCCACCGGCAAACGTTCGTACGTATGGAAGGGGCGCCCCGCTCACCGGCGGGGCGCCCCTTCGTACGCACGCGGCCCAGGGCAGCCCGGCCTAGATCAGGCCGTGTTCCTGCAGGTACTCGAGCTGCGCGCGTACCGAGAGTTCCGCCGCCGGCCAGAGCGAGCGGTCCACGTCCGCGTAAACGAGGGCCACCACCGCCGACGGCGCCGAGTGGCCGTTCTCCACGGCCGTCTCGACCTGCGCCAGCCGGTGGGCGCGGTGGGCCAGGTAGAACTCGATCGCGCCCTGGGCGTCATCGAGTACCGGTCCGTGGCCCGGCAGGACCGTGTGGACCCCGTCGTCGACCGTGAGCGAGCGCAGCCTGCGCAGGGAGTCCAGGTAGTCGCCGAGGCGGCCGTCGGGGTGGGCGACCACTGTCGTACCGCGGCCGAGCACCGTATCGCCCGTCAGCACCGCCCGGTCGGCAGGCAGATGAAAGCAGAGCGAGTCGGCGGTGTGGCCGGGAGTCGGCACCACGCGCAGCTCCAGGCCGCCGGTGGTGATCACGTCCCCGGCCGCCAGGCCCTCGTCACCGAGGCGCAGGGCCGGGTCGAGGGCGCGCACCGGAGTGCGCGTCAGCTCGGCGAAGCGCCCGGCGCCCTCCGCGTGGTCGGGGTGGCCGTGGGTGAGGAGGGTGAGCGCGATCCGCTTGCCGGCCTTCTCGGCGGTGGCGACGACCGCCCGCAGATGTACGTCGTCCAGCGGGCCCGGGTCGATGACGACGGCCAGGTCGGAGCCGGGCTCGGAGACGATCCACGTGTTTGTGCCGTCGAGGGTCATCGCCGAGGCGTTGGGGGCCAGCACATTGACGGCCCGGTCGGTGGCGGGCCCGGTGAGGACACCGCCGCGCGGCTGGCCGGGGAGGGCTGTGGCGTCGGTCATCGGGTACCTCCTGACGGGAGGTGCTTGGTGAATTCGTCGTGGCCCGGCCAGCTGAGCACCAGCTCGCCCTCCTCCAAGCGTGCCTCGGCCAGTACGGGTGTGAGATCACGGCCGGTGGCCCCGGCCAGTGCCGCCGCCGCCGTCGCGTACGGCTGGAGCCCGCGGAGCGTCGCAATCGTCGGCGGCATCATCAGCAGCTCGCCCTTGTCGTACCCCTCGGCGGCCTCGGCGGGGCTGATCCACACCACCCGGTCCGACTCGGTGGAGACGTCACGGGTGCGCTGTCCCTCGGGCAGCGCGGCCACGAAGAACCAGGTGTCATACCGGCGCGGCTCGAACTCGGGGGTGATCCAGCGCGCCCAGGCCCCGAGCAGGTCGGAGCGCAGCAGCAGGCCCCGCCGGTCCAGGAAATCCGCGAAGGACAGCTCGCGGGCGACCAGGGCGGCCCGGTCCGCCTCCCAGTCGTCGCCGGTGGTGTCGCTGACCACCGTGCCGGCCGTCGGCCCGGCGAGCAGGACGCCCGCCTCCTCGTACGTCTCACGGACCGCCGCGCACACGATGGCCTGCGCGGAGCCGGTGTCGGTGCCCAGCCGCGCGGCCCAGTCGTCGAGCGACGGGCCGGCCCAGCCGACCAGGTGATCGTCGTCGCGGGGGTCCACACCGCCGCCGGGGTACGCGTACGCGCCACCGGCGAAGGCCATGGAGGTGCGTCGGCGCAGCATGTACACGGCGACGGCGGGCCGGGCGGCGGAATCGCGCAGCAGCATGACGGTGGCGGCCCGCTTGGGGGTCACCGGCGTGAGTTCGCCGCTGGCGAGGGCGCGGATGCGGTCGGGCCATTCCGGCGGGTACCACTGACCATTGGACATGGCCGGATGCTATGCGCTGCCGCTGGGATGTTCGAGAGCCAACCTCCCCGGCCCCCCTGGCCACGGCGCCCTGCCCCGCCCGAGCCCGTGCCCTGGCCGCCTGGGTGCGGGCCCTGGCCCGTCCGGCCATGCACCGGTCGCGCTTCGCCGCCCGTGCACCGGCCCGCCTCGCGGCTCAGGCTCGGGATGCGCCTCGCTGCCGCGCCCGGGCTCGGCATCGCTGCCGCGTCAGGGGCACGTCTCGCCGCCCGGGGGGGCGGGCCGTGCGCCACCGCGCGGGCCGGGCCAGGCGGCGGGCCGACGAGTCGGAGCGGCGACCGCAACGGGCGGCGGGGCAGGCCGACACGCGGGCCGACGGTCGTAACCGCCCTCTGGTCCGGGCCGACGGGCCCGGACCGCGGCCGTATGCCGACGCCGCGCCGGCCGGCGGCCGCATCCCGGCTGCCCTACCGGGCCGGGCCGCGCCCTCGGTTCGTTCCGACGGGCCGGCCCGGCGCTTGGCTTACTCCGGGAGGAGTTCGACCTGAACCTCGAGCTCCACCGGCGCGTCCAGCGGCAGCACCGCGACGCCCACCGCGCTGCGGGCGTGGACGCCCTTCACGCCGAGGACCTCGCCCAGCAGCTCGCTCGCACCGTTGATCACGCCCGGCTGGCCGGTGAAGTCGTGCGCCGAGGCGACGAACCCGACCACCTTCACGATGCGCGCGATGCGGTCCAGGTCGCCGGCGACCGACTTGACGGCGGCCAGGGCGTTCAGCGCACAGATGCGCGCCAGGTCCTTGGCCTCCTCGGCGGTCACCTCGCCGCCGACCTTGCCGGTGACCGGAAGCTTGCCCTCCACCATCGGGAGCTGGCCCGAGGTGTAGACGTACACGCCCGACCGGACCGCCGGCTGATACGCGGCCAGCGGCGGGACGACCGCGGGGAGAGTCAGGCCGAGTTCAGCGAGCTTGGCCTCGACGGCGCCGTCGGCGGTGCTCATGCCTTCTCCCGCTTGAGGTAAGCCACCAGCTGCTCGGGGTTGTTCGGCCCGGGCACGACCTGGACGAGCTCCCAGCCGTCCTCGCCCCAGGTGTCCAGAATCTGCTTGGTCGCGTGCACGAGCAGCGGCACGGTCGCGTATTCCCACTTCGTCATGGAGCCGAGCGTAATGCCTGAGAAGGGCAGCCTCGTGCGTAGCCCGGGGCCCGACTGGTTAGGCTCGAAGACGTGAGCAGGGACGTGAGCAGGCTCCAGGTCGTCAGCGGCAAGGGCGGTACCGGAAAGACCACGGTCGCCGCCGCACTCGCGCTCGCCCTCGCGACCGAGGGCAGGCGCACACTTCTGGTGGAGGTGGAGGGCAGACAGGGCATCGCACAGCTCTTCGGGGCGGAGGCCCTCCCGTACGAGGAACGGAAAATCGCGGTCGCACCGGGCGGCGGCGAGGTGTTCGCGCTGGCCATCGACGCCGAGCGGGCGCTTCTCGACTACCTCCAGATGTTCTACAAACTGGGCAGCGCGGGCCGGGCGCTGAAGAAGCTCGGCGCCATCGACTTCGCGACGACCATCGCCCCGGGCGTACGGGACGTCCTGCTGACGGGCAAGGCCTGCGAGGCCGTCCGCCGCAAGGACAAGCAGAACCGCTACGCGTACGACTACGTGGTGATGGACGCCCCGCCGACCGGCCGAATCACCCGCTTCCTCAATGTGAACGACGAGGTCGCGGGCCTGGCGAAGTTCGGGCCGATACACAATCAGGCGCAGGCCGTGATGCGGGTACTCAAGTCCCCGGAGACGGCGGTCCATCTGGTGACGCTGCTCGAGGAGATGCCAGTCCAGGAGACCGCCGACGGCATCGCCGAGCTGCGTGCCGCCGAACTGCCCGTCGGCCGGGTCGTGGTGAACATGGTCCGGCCGCACCTGCTCGACGAGGAGGCCCTGCGGTCGGCGGCCGGCGGCCGGCGCGCCGACGTGGCCAAGGCGCTCTCCCAGGCCGGGCTGGGCGGGGCGCGCCGCGGCGGTCTCGCCGAGCGGCTCGTGGACCCGCTGCTGGAGCAGGCCGGGCAGCACGCCGAGCGGGTCGAGCTGGAGCGTGAACAGCGGTCCGCTCTGGAGCGGCTGGGCGTACCGGCGTACGAACTCCCGCTCATCGGCGAGGGCATGGACCTCGCGGGGCTCTACCGCCTGGCATCGGAACTGCGGAAGCAAGGGACTTCATGACTCTGGACGCGGCCCCCCTGCTCGAGATCGACCCGCTGCTGGATGATCCGGGGACCCGGATCATCGTCTGCTGCGGGGCCGGCGGAGTCGGCAAGACCACGACCGCGGCGGCCCTCGGTGTACGGGCGGCCGAGCGGGGCCGCAAGGTCGTGGTCCTCACGATCGACCCGGCCCGGCGGCTCGCCCAGTCCATGGGCATCGACTCGCTCGACAACGTCCCGCGCCGGGTGAAGGGCATCGACGGGGACGCAGAAGGCGCGGGCGGCGGCGAACTGCACGCCATGATGCTCGACATGAAGCGGACCTTCGACGAGATCGTCGAGGCGCACGCGGACGGCGAGCGGGCCCGCGCGATCCTGGAGAATCCTTTCTACCAGTCCCTGTCGGCCGGCTTCGCGGGCACGCAGGAGTACATGGCCATGGAGAAACTCGGACAACTCAGGGCCCGCGACGAGTGGGACCTGATCGTCGTGGACACCCCGCCGAGCCGGTCCGCACTCGACTTCCTGGACGCACCGAAGCGGCTGGGATCCTTTCTGGACGGCAAGTTCATCCGGGTCCTGATGGCGCCGGCGAAGGCGGGCGGCCGGGCCGGGATGAAGTTCCTCAATGTCGGTATGTCGATGATGACCGGCACCCTGGGCAAACTGCTGGGGGGTCAGTTGCTGCGCGACGTACAGACGTTCGTGAGCGCGATGGACACCATGTTCGGCGGCTTCCGGACCCGAGCCGACGCCACCTACCGGCTGCTCCAGGCCCCCGGTACGGCGTTCCTCGTGGTCGCCGCGCCCGAGCCCGACGCGTTGCGGGAGGCGGCGTACTTCGTGGAGCGTCTGGCCGCGGAGGACATGCCGCTCGCCGGCCTCGTACTGAACCGGGTGCACGGCAGCGGCGCCGCCCAGCTGTCGGCCGAGCGGGCGCTTGCCGCCGCGGAAAATCTTGACGAGAGCCGCATTGTGGATCAGGAGGCCGGGAAGGCTGCTGTGGGTGATGAAACGGTCACCGACCCCCACCCGGTCACCGATTCTTCACCCGACACGGCCCCCACAGCCGAGCACACCGACGATCCCGCCGAGGAGCCGGGCGACCCCGCCATCGACCCGGACAACACGGAAGACCCCGACCAGGCGCCTTCCGTCGAGCAGTTGACCGCGGGTCTGCTGCGCCTGCACGCCGAACGCATGCAGGTCATCACGCGTGAACAGCGAACGCGTGACCGTTTCACCTCGCTCCACCCCGAAGTGGCAGTGGCCGAAGTGGCCGCCCTGGCCGGTGATGTACACGACCTCACCGGTCTGCGGGCCATCGGTGACCGGCTCGCGGCCGGTCGCCCGGCCTGAGCTGTCCGAACGGCCCGGTGGGCCGACCTGAAGGGCTAGCCCACCGCTGCGTACGTCTCGTAAACCTCGTCGGCCTCCACATCGACGGGCAGGATGCCCGTGCTGCGCTCGTACTCGGTACGAGCGGTCTCGAGCAGCCGGCGCCAGGAGGTGACGGTGGGACGCCTGCGCAGCAGTGCGCGGCGCTCCCGCTCGGTCATACCACCCCACACACCGAACTCGACGCGGTTGTCGAGCGCGTCGGCCAGGCATTCGGTCCGCACCGGGCAACCGGTGCACACCGCCTTGGCCCTGTTCTGCGCTGCCCCTTGTACGAACAGTTCATCCGGATCGGTAGTGCGGCAGGCTGCCTGCGCACTCCAGTCGGTTACCCAGCCCATGCCGGCGCCGTCCTCTCCCGAATCGAGGCTCCCCCACGGCGGCAGCGGCATATTCACCGCTGCCAGTTGAGGACGTTACGGAAGGTGGGGACAGCGCAACACCCCCTTCGGGCCCAATCTTGAATGGTCCGAACGGACTATGCGTAAGCGGCAGATCACCCGACGGAGTGAGCGGACGACATGCGTGACATACCCGGCAAGCGGGCAATTTCAGTTGGCCCACAACGGGCGCCGAACCACGCATGAGGTGGAATCGGACATGCGTCCGCCCTATTCGGGAGAGCGGAATCCGCGAGGAGGGGGGATGGGGGTTGATACAGAACCCCACGGCTGTGACAGTTGAGAGCAGCTTAGGCCAAGGCATATACGCGTGTCCGGCGAATGAGAACGTAGACACCTCACGTTGCTATGCCGTCAAGTCGGTCGGCCGTGAGGCCGGGGGTCTTCGAACAGTCCTGACCGGGCTTGGAGAGAATCCCGGCATGGTGATGGCACGGCACTGGTACTCCTCGTCGCCCGTCGTGGACGGGCACCCGCTCCTGGATGAGCCGGGCTTCTGGCCCGCGTACTTGGCGGACCTGGCTGAGGGGTTCGCGCCGGAGGCCTTCGGCACGGACGCGGGCGACGCGGACGCCATGCTGGACACGCTCCACGACCCGTCGGCGTGGCCCATGTTCACGGTGCCGCTGGTCGGCGGCTTCGCGATCGTCGTGCACTTCAACAGCGGCGAGGAGTTCACCACCACGGACTACTTCCTCACCCATCCCGACTGGAGCCAGGATCTCGTCCTGTCCAGCGACGATCAGGACCGCATCGGCCCTGGGCTGTGCTGGCCTGAGCTCGCCGCCCTGCTGGAGGCACCACCGGGTGCGGCAGGTGTCACCGACTCTCACGCCCGTCTCCTCCTTCTTCTGCCTGTTCTCGGCGACGCGGCGGTTCCGGGGGAGGCCGTGGCGGCGGTGGTCGAGGCTCTGGTCGCTCAGGGTGCTCCCGAGGCGAGCGAGGCGTTGGCCAGACACCTGCTTCAGGGGCACCCCATGTGGGGCGCCGAGGACTGGTGGTTCGACGATGACGAACAGAGCTGGCTCTGCGAGGGCGATCACAGCCCCCGCAAAGTCCCCCTCGGCGACCACCTGCCGCCACAACAGCGAGCCGCACTCGAAGCCTGCCTCACTCCCCGCTGACCGGCTCAAGCCGCGGTGACAACGGCCTCGGTGGGATGGGCCGCGAAGGCGAGCGACTCGTCGTAGGTCGTGCCCTGCTTCAGGCAGTGGTAGAGCTGTCCGATCATGCGGTTGAAGAGGTTGCGCTGGGCGGCGGCGTGCCAGTCGCCTTGTTCGCGGCGGCGCCGGTAGGGCGTTGGCCCCGGTGGATGCCCGTAGGGAGGCGAAGGCCCAGAGGTAGCCGGCGTGGTTGAGCCGGTCGTTCTTCACCCACCGTCTGGTGATGGCGGACTTCTTGCCCGAGGCACGGGTGATGGGTGAGGAGCCGGCGTAGGCCTTCAGGCCGCGGGCGTCGGCGAAGCGGGTGCGGTCGTCCCCGATCTCAGCCAGGACCCGGGCGGCGAGCTGGATACCGAGCCCTGGGAAGCTCAGCAGCACCTCGGCGTCCGGGTGCTGAGGGAAGGCCTCTCCCACCGCTTCGGCGAGGTCGTCGACGGCGGTGCAGGCCGCATCCAGTTGGATGAGGAGGGCGAGCATCTGCTTTCCGAGCGCGTCCTCGACCAGCAGCGGCTGGTGGGCCCAGTCGCCTCGGAAGACCTCGCGGAGGCGGTCGGCCTCGGCTTCGATGCCGCGCTGGCGGCCAGCTCGCTTGAGCGCGGCCTGGATCTGGGTGCGGGTCAGACGTGCGGCCCTGACCGGGGTCGGGGCCGTCTGTCGGCGTACACGTGAACGTCCCCACCCGCGTACGGATGAACGTCCCCAGTTCTTGATGCCTTGAAGGGACACC